>JAGCKR010000068.1 GCA_017647405.1 Alphaproteobacteria bacterium | reverse complement strand
GTTCGGGACCGGCTAACGCCGTCGCGTCACACGTGCCGCCGAACTCACTTCCACCGTGAGTTCTTCTTCCACCCTGGTCATCTCGCCATAAAAAAAAGCTCCCAAAAGGGAGCTTTTAATGGCGGATGGGGTGAGATTCGAACTCACGGTGGAGTTACCCCCACGCCGGTTTTCAAGACCGGAGCCTTAAACCACTCGACCACCCATCCAGTCGATAAATTTAACTATACACAAAAAAAATAAAAAATCAAGTGCTTTTTTTAAAAAAGTGTATTATATTATAAAAAAAAGAAGAAAAAAGGGCAAAATATGAAATTTAAAACAGCAATTTTAACTTTTGTTTCAACAAGTTATCTTGTTTTTAACTTTTTTTCATTTTCCGAACCCGTTTTGGCCTCTGAGCATGTACAGACATCTGAGCTTCAAAATTTTGAAAAATGGAAGAAAGAATTTAAAGAAACAGCTTTAAGTCAAGGGGTAAAAAAGTCTAATTTAAACAAAGTGTTATCTGAAGTAAAATTACTTCCGAAAGTGATTGATTCTGATAAAAAACAGTCTGAATTTTTGCTTACTTTTTGGGATTATACGAATCGCACTTTATCCGAATCGCGAATTAAAAAAGGACGCGAAATTTTAAAAGAAAATCAGGCATTTCTAAAACACTTAGAAAAAACATATAGTGTTCCGGCCTCTTATTTGGTTGCTTTTTGGGGGTTAGAAACAAATTATGGACTTTTTAAAGGGAAAATTAAAACATTGGATGCTTTGGCCACGCTTGCGTATGATAAACGGCGTCGTTCTTTTTTTACAAGGGAGTTAATAACTCTTTTAAAATTGATGGATCAGGGAGAAACAACTTCTTTTTATGGATCTTGGGCAGGCGCTTTTGGCAATTTTCAGTTTATGCCAACAACTTATGCTGCTTATGGGGTTGATGCTGACGGAGATGGAAAAAAAGATATTATCAACTCGTTGCCAGATGCTTTTTCAAGCGCAGCAAATTATTTGACGCAACTAGGTTGGAAAAAGGATGAACATTGGGGTAGGGAAGTGCGATTTGTTAAAAAAATCGATTGGAATAAGGTTTCAGCAAAATCTCAACAACCTGTTTTTGAATGGATAAAGTTAGGGATTGTTCCTTTTCAAAGTATCTCTGATAAAGAAAAAAAACTTTCTGCAAAATTAATTATGCCAATGGGGCATAATGGGCCGAAATTTTTAGTATATTCCAATTTTGACAGGATACTTAAGTGGAATAATTCCATTTTATACGCCTTATCCGTTGGGTTACTGTCTGATATAATGCTGGATCAAAAGTTCAAACTTTATGCTAAAAATACCAATGAAAAAATTTCAAAAAAAGATATTGAACGGATTCAAATTTTATTGTCGGAGAAAGGTTTTTATCATGGTAAATCGGATGGTATTTTGGGAAGGGATACGCGTAAAAGCATTCAAATCTACCAAAAAAGAAAAGGATTGCCTCAAGATGGGTATCCTTCGGTTCAACTTATTAAAAGATTAACAAAAGAGAAATAAAATGAAATTACATCAATCTATTTTTTTTATGTTGCCTTTGGTTTTATGTTCTTGTACGGATAACGGCTTGTTGTTTCGTTCAAATGGGGCTTATCAGTTCCAAGATGAAAATATTCTTTATATGGTTGGAGATCGCTATGAAATTCAAGGCGAAACGTTTACCCCAAATGAAGATTATACTTATATAGAAGAGGGGTATGCCGGCTGGTTTGATTATGATAAAAATCATCCGGTAACACAAAATGGGGAAACATATAAAAAAGATGTTTTTTCAGGAATGCATCGCACGTTGCCGTTACCATCGCTTGTGAAGGTCACAAATCTTGAGAATAATGAAGCGGTTATTGTGCGGATTAATGACCGCGGTCCCATGGTTAAAAACAGGATTATCGATGTTTCAAAAGAAGCAGCTGAAGTGTTAAAGCTGAATAAAGACAAAGCAACAAAAGTATTGGTTGAAATAATGGCTGTTGAAAGTCAAAATTTAAAGAAAGAACTTCTTGAAAAAGAGGCTAAAGAAGCCATGGCAAATAGCAACATTTCATTTGATCCGTTAAATCAAAAAGTAATTGAAAAAATTCAACCGGCTGTTACCCAAGAAAGCGATGTTGTATACAGCAAAGAACAGCATGAAAAAGCCAGTGGGTATATTATTCAAGTAGGGGCTTTTCGAGATGAAAAAAGAGCCTTAGCCATTCAGAATGACTTAAAAGAATATGGGGCTTTTATAATTCAAAAAAACGTGAATAACATGATTTTAAATTGCATTCAAATTGGGGGCTTAAAAACCAAAAAAGAGGCTTTAATCAGTCTTGACAAACTAAAGTTGAAAGGTTATCCTGACTCCAGAATAATGATGAAACAATAAAGAGGTTATAAATGAAAAAAATTTTAATTTTCCCATTGATGAGTACACTGTTATTTTCCGTTTCAGCACATGCTTTTGAAACAAAAGCCACCAATGCTTTATTATTAGATAGTGATACAGGAATGGTCTTGTTTGAAAAAGAAGCGGATATTCCTATGCCACCTGCATCGATGAGTAAATTAATGACGGTTTATGTTATTTTTGAAGCATTGAAAGATGGACGTTTATCACCGGATGATGAATTTGTTGTTTCTGAAAATGCTTGGCGAACGGGTGGGGCCGCTAGTGGTGGATCAACAATGTTTTTAGATCCGGGTGAAAAAGTTAAGATTAAAGATTTATTAAGAGGGATTATCATCCAATCAGGTAATGATGCTTGTATCACCGTAGCTGAAAATTTTGCCGGTTCTGAATCTGCTTTTGCTGAGGTCTTAAACGAAAAAGCAAAAGAATTGGGTTTAACGGGATCAACGTTTAAAAACGCAACAGGGTTGCCTCATCCGGAACATCGGATGACAGCTCGTGATTTATCTAAATTGGCACAAGCATTGATTCAAAAATTCCCAGAATATTATTCTATTTTTTCGGAAAAAGAATTTATGCATAATGGAATTAAACAAGATAACCGCAATCCTCTTTTATATCGCATTGGTGGGGCAGATGGGTTAAAAACCGGACACACCATTGAATCTGGCTATGGATTAACAGGGGCATTAAAAACAACGGATGGTCGCCGATTGATTCTTATTGTAAATGGATTAAAAACAATCAGAGAACGTGATGAAGAATCAACAAAATTGGCAACATATGGGATGGCTGGATTTAAGGTTAAAACTCTTGTTTCAAAAGGAAAAATTGCTGAAAAGATTCCAGTTTGGTTAGGAACAGAAGATTTTATTGAAGTTGAAACTGAAAAAGAGTTAAAACTAACATTGCCACGTTCCAAAAAAGAACCAACCATCTTAATTTCATATGATACACCGGTTAAGGCACCTGTTAAAAAGGGTGATGTTTTAGGCCAATTAATTATCAAAGATATGAATATCAATGAAACAATTAATTTGTTGGCAACAAAAGATATTGAAAAAGCAGGATATTTCAAACGCATCAAACAAATTTTTATGTCATGGTTTTAAAAATGTCAAAAGGGTTATTTATCACATTTGAAGGCGGCGAGGGCTCAGGTAAGTCAACGCAGATTAAACTGTTGAAGGAATATTTTGAAAAAAAAGGAAAAAACGTTGTTTTAACACGAGAACCCGGTGGTTCCGAAGGGGCTGAAGAAATCAGACATATCCTCTTAAAAGGAGGCACCGATCGTTGGGATAAAAAAACGGAAATCCTTTTATTTTTAGCCGCCAGAAGAGATCATTTAACAAAAAAAGTTTGGCCGGCATTGGAAAAAGGCGATGTGGTTTTATCTGATCGTTTTCATGATAGCACCGTTGCATATCAATGCTTTGGATATGGATATGATGCTAAAATAGAGACAGATATTTTAGCTTTATATCAGTTTATTTCAGATGGATTTAAGCCTGATTTAACAATTGTTTTAGACATTGCACCAGAAAAAGGCATCCAGCGAAGTAAAGCTCGTTTGGGAAATGATGAGCAACGATTTGAACAAATGGACTTATCTTTTCATCAAAATATCAGACAGGCTTTTTTAACATTAGCTCGAAATGAACCGGAAAGATTTATTGTGATTAATGCCGATCAATCGATTGAACAGATTCATCAGGAACTCATTATCAAATTAGAGGAACGATTAAATGCAAACAGCGCAAGAGCAAATTAATTCAGCTCTTAAAAATGGTAAAATAAGCGGTTCTTGGTTAATTACAGGACCATTTGGTGTTGGGAAAAAAACATTTGCAAGATCTCTCTGTTCTTTTTTAACAACAGGAGTTTGGAATGAAACGCAAGATTTTAATCCGAATGTTAAGTGGATTGAATGCGATTTAACCGAAGAAGCTAAAAAAGAAATCCAAAAAATGATTTTGGCTGGTAAAGAGGTTGAGTCAAATACAAAGACGACGGCAAAGAAAAAAGAAATAACCGTTGATGATATTCGTGAAGGAATTAAATTTCTTTCATTAAAATCAAATATGAATGAATATCGGATTTTAGTTATTTCTTTAGCTGAAGATATGAATATCAATGCCTCAAATGCGTTATTAAAAATGTTGGAAGAACCTTTTCCACGCAGTGTTATTTTATTGCTTTGCCAAAATACGGGGAAGTTATTGCCAACTATTTCTTCCAGATGTCGCAAAATTCAAATTCAACCTCTTGCATTTGATGATATGCTTCAAAAACTAAGTGAAAAAATTCCAAATACGCCTCATTTAGATTTATTGGCAGAGATATCTGGTGGATCAATGGGCCTTGCGCTCAAAATCCATGAAAATGACGGGTTAAAAATTTATCAAAAGATGACTTCATTTTTTACGCCAATGCATCGTTTAGATATTCAAGGATTAAACGATTTTGCCGATACAGTTTATAAAAATGATGAATTATATGATCTTTTTCAAATATTTTTATTAAATTGGTTAACTAAAAAAATAAAAGATGAGTTTGAAACAGATAAAAATTTAAGTGAAGCATTGTTATCCGTTTATGAAAACACTATTTCTCTTTTTTCAAGTGTTTCAAATATTTATTTGGATAGAAGGCAATCTGTTATGAATAGTATTTTAAATATTTCTGAGGTGTTATCATGATAGATAGCCATTGTCATTTAGGCATTGATGATTTTAAAACAGATGTTGAAGAATACTTGAAACGCGCCAGAGAGGCAGGCGTTTCTCATTTATTGACAGTTGCTTGTGAATATAATCAAGTAACCGATCTGATTCAGATGTCAAATTATGAAAATGTTTACACGGCATTTGGTATTCATCCTGAAAATGCTTCACTCTTTGATTATGAAAAAACAAAAAAAATTTTTGAAGAATACCCCTTTATTGCAGGTGTTGGGGAAACGGGTTTAGATTATTTTTACAATCCGGAAACAAAGGAACTTCAAATTGATGTTTTTAAACAACATATTAAACTAGCCTCTGAAATAAAAAAACCGTTGATTATTCACACAAGAGAGGCTGATGAGGAAACAAAAGAAATATTATTACAAGCCCATCACCTTGGAGAACTTCAAAGAGGGGGAGTTATGCATTGTTTTTGCGGTTCTTATGATTTGGCAAAAACGGCTCTTGATTTGGGTTTTTATATTTCTTTTTCCGGTATTATAACCTTTAAAAATGCGCTAGAAATGAGAGAAATCGCAAAAAAAATACCATTAGACCGGTTATTAATAGAAACTGATTCTCCTTATTTGGCACCGGTTCCATTTAGAGGTAAAAAAAATGAACCTGCATTTATTGCAAAAACATTGGAATGTTTAGCAAATATTAAAGAGAAACCTATTGAAATTATTGAAGAAATAACAACAAAAAACTTTTTTAACTTATTTGGAGGGAAGGGCGGATGAAAATAAAGATTCTTGGATGTGGCCCTTCACATGGGGTCCCCTCCTTATCACGTGGTTTTGGTGAATGTAACCCAAATGAACCGAGAAATGTTCGATTAAGAACGTCAGCATTGGTTACAACAGATAATAATGAAAATATTTTAATTGATACTTCTCCGGAAGTACGGTTACAATTAATTCGTGAAGAACTCCCAAAAATAGATGCCGTTTTATATACACACAGCCATTATGATCATATGGGAGGCGCTAATGATTTGGCTGGTTTTTTAATTGATCGAAAGCAGAAATTGCCGATTTATTTGACAAAAAATGATTATGAAGAAATCAAAGCTCACTTGCATTATTTATTCAGATCTGATAATTCTCCTTTTGATATTCATTTGATTGAACCATATCAACCTTTTCAAATAGGAAAAACCATGATTACACCGATTTTACAATATCATGGAACGCAAAAATCAATCGGATATCGCATTGGGGAGCTCGCTTATTCAACGGACTTATGCTATATGGAAGAGACAGGATTAGAGCTCTTAAAAGGAATTAAAACATGGATTTTAGGGGTTGTAAGTCCAGAAAAACCTAAGGATTTTAAAGGTATTCAAAAACATATTTATCTTAATGAGGCCATTGAATTAATAGACCGAATTAAACCCAAGCAAGTATTTTTAACGCATATGGGTCAAAAGATGGACTATGAAAAATTATGTCAGTCTTTGCCAGATAATATCAGACCTTGTTACGATGGATTGAGCATTGAAATATAAAACATCGATTTTCAGCGAAATTATCGTATAAAGTAACGATATTAAAAAATTATCTCGCTGAAAATCTGTATTATTTTTAGTTATGTCTGTAAGTTATCCTTTTGTTTTTAATAACATTTTTATATATTCCCCCTCCACTTGTTCTTTGTAAAACTATACATAATATAAATTATGCGACAAATATATAAAGCACTAACCGGCTAATAAAAACCGGTATTTGATTAATATTTAGAATAAATATTCGGTTATTATAAAAAAACAACCCGATACTTCCGTAAAATTTTTAATACAATAATGGAGCTATTAATAAATTCTTATTAACTCTAAATTGGAATAAATCAGACAGTGATAATTGGTTTGATGGCTTTTAGCTATCTATTTTGGTAAATGAATGCTCAAATTCTTTATTAAAATTTTACAAAAATTGGCTTTTTTTCCTAGATTTCTGGGGTTTTTAGGCTTTTTTTAACAAAAATAACAGCGATTTTCAGCCAAATTATTATTCTTTTTCGACCTAAAATACGACAAGATCTCTAAAATTCCGTGTCTATATCGGTTATGTGCCTTGATAAAAAAATCCTTAAATTATACATGAAGAAAAATAATCTGAGTAACAAAAACCCCAAAGGAGATTTTTTGCTTTGGGGTTAAAAAAAATCAAAGATGTTAAAAGAAATTAAATGTTACTTTTAATCCATGAAACAAGTTCTGTTTTCAACATAGCGCCTGTTTTTTTTGCAACAGGTTTACCATCTTTAAAAATAATTAATGTTGGTAAACTTTGAATATCCAAAGTTTCCGGTGTATTTGGTGCTTCGTCAACATCCATTTTATAAACATCGATTTCCGGTAATTCCTCAGAAATTTCTGTTACAATGGGAAGCATTTGTCTGCAAGGGCCACACCACGTTGCAAAAAAATCAACTAAAACCGGTTTTTTAGCCTCCAATACCTTAGGGCCAAAGTCTGTATCGTTAAGAATTTCCATAAGTATCTCCTTTTTGGTTGATGATTAAGCCCCTTCCCTGACATATTCTTGTCGTGTTTTTTGAGGAGGGACGTTTGATTTAATTTTTTTCGCTTTTAAGGAATTTTCATTGATTTCATTATAAATTTCAACAATTCCAATATTTTCATAGGATTCTGGTTTGATCTTATCAATAGCTGATTGTATAACTTTTGTTAGTCTAGTGGAATTATTTGAGGAAAGAGCCTCAAACTCCTCAGGAACAGATAACAAATCAGCAAATCTGTTTAATCGTAAAGCTTGGGCATGCGGTTCCTCTGTATTGGTTGCATATCGTTGAATAATGCTAACCATCACATCAACTGCTGTTTTGCCTTCACTGTTTTTATCATTAAAATCAACACCTTGTTTTTTAAGTGAAGCAATAACTTTTTTACTCAGCGGTCTTGAAGCTATCAAATAAAAACCGGCATGTTCTCCTTTTTCATTTTTAGATGAAAAAGAGTATCCTGCTTTTCCCATTTCCGAGATTAATCTTGGTGATAACCGTCCAAAATATGCTAAATAATCACCTAATCTATATTCGGATTCCAGTTTGGGATTCAAGTCACAATTACGTTTTTTTAACAATTCAACAACCGAAAAATCAAATTTGGAGCGTCCGATTAAACTTCTTAAAATAGGTACAACTAATTCTTTTGAAATCGGCTTAGTTGATTGTCCTAAAATCTTTTTAACATCGTCTAATGACTTTGTATCAATTGCTTTTTTTAATAATTTTTCTTCTTTTGTCATAAATATCTCTTCCTCCATTTATGAAACTCTGATTTATATATAACAAGGATATTGACATTTTGTCAATATTAATTATCCATTGTGTCTAATGGCCAACGAGGACGAGCTTTAAAATCAAAGGAATCTTGTTTACCTTTCAAAAATCTTTCCATTCCGGCCCAAGCAATCATAACACCATTATCCGTGCATAATCCAATCGGTGGCGCCGAAAAAATAAGATCATTTTTATCAGCTAAAGATTGAATCATGTTGCGAACCGCTAAATTGGCAGCTACACCACCGGCAACAACCATATCTTTCGCATTTGGATATTCTTTTTTAAAGATTTCAATGGCATGTGTTAAACGATCTTCCATCTGTTTAACCACAGCTGATTGAAATGAGGCACAAATATCTTTTTTATCTTGATCCGTTATATTTTCCAATTTTTCAATAGCCACACGAACCGCTGTTTTCAATCCGGAAAATGAAAAATCACAACCTTCACGCCCTTTCATTGGCACTGGGAACTTAAACTTTTTAGCATCACCGTCTTTTGCCTGTTTTTCAACGTTAGGCCCACCCGGATATCCGATTTGAAGCATTTTAGCCACTTTATCAAAGGCTTCTCCGGCAGAATCATCTATTGTTCCTCCAAGTTTCTTATATTTGCCGACCTCTTCAACAATCAAAACTTGACAATGTCCACCGGAAGTTAATAAAAGAAGATAAGGAAACTGAACTGGATGTGATAATCTGGCCGTTAAGGAATGTCCTTCTAAATGATTAACGGCTATAAAAGGTAAATTATGGGATAAAGCGATTGTTTTTGCCGTCATAACACCAACTAACACACCGCCAATAAGACCAGGGCCACCGGCAACCGCAATACCAGATAAATCTTTAAATGTTTTATTTGCTTTTTTCATTAACTCATTAATCAACAAATCGCATTTTTCAAGATGTGCACGAGCGGCAATTTCTGGAACAACACCACCAAATCTGCGGTGTTCATCATATTGAGACCAAACAATAGAGGCCAAAATTTCCTTTTTGTCATTTACAAGGGCGCAAGCCGTTTCATCACAACTGCTTTCAATCCCTAAAATTATTTTTTCTGTCGACACTTTTTTTGTTCCTTCTCTTTTTTTAAATAGACACGGATGGCGCCACCATCATTTTCCATTTCATACTTTGATATTTTTTCTTTAAATTTAGGCGTTTCAAGCCATAAAGATATTTCTTTTTTTATTTTCCCTTCCCCTTTTAAACCTTTTCCAGTAATAATCAAAATTGATTTTGAGGATAAAGAAAAGTGAAGCGTTATAAATTTTAAAACCGTTACATGCGCTTCCTGAAGAGTTAACCCATGTAAATCAAGAATAAAAGAAAGCTTTTTTTCAGGCCTTGGTTTTATTTTTAACCGTTCTTTTAAAACGGGTTTTACTTTCTCAATTCCTTTTTTTGTTTTTAAAGGTTTTATTGAGCTAATAAAAGCAGACCAATACGCTAAATCCTCTTCGGTCATTTAATTTTAATCTTTCGGTAATAAAAGGTAATAAGAACCGGTGCTTTTCATTCTGCCGGCTTTTTCAAAAGCAACAGGGCCATGACCCCAAAAATAATCCGCTCTGATACCACCTTTAATAGCACTTCCAATATCTTGCGCAATCACAAGTTTTTGGATATTATATCCATCCGGATCTTTTGTGTTTAACCACATCGGGGTATTTAACGGAATAAAGTTTTTATCAACAGCCACAGATCTTCTTGGCGTTAAAACAACGCCGGCAGCCCCGTATGGTGACTCCCCTTTTGTTTCCTTAAAAAAGATAAAGCGTGGATTTTTTGCCAAAAGTTCTTTTGCTTTTTGAGGGTTGGCTTGTAGCCATTTTTTCATAGACGGCATGGAATAAGAGGAAAGATAATCAATATCATTATCTTTTAGAATCTGACTAAGCTTTTTAAACGGCCGGGAATTATTTCCGGCATAACCTAATTTTATCTCTCCTTCCGGTGTGATTAAACGACCGGACCCTTGAATATGCAAAATAAACAATTCAACCGGATCATCTGCCCAAGCAATAATCGGCGCATCAATCCCCTCTTCTTCAATATCTTCACGAACCGGATATTTTTTGCCGTTTTTATACCCTTTTGGAAGGCCATAAATTGGTATTTGGGTTGAACTTGTTCTATATCTGGTTCCTGTTAATTCAGCTTCGTAATATCCGGTGATTGTTCCTGTCTTATTACCATAAGATATCACCTGATACGGTTGAAGTGTTTTTTCAAAATATGCTTTGATTTCATCAGAAGAAGCATACCTATAATTCGGTAAAGTTTTACAAAATTTTGAAAACATCTTTATCGGATTTTTACAAGAAGAAATCATACCGGGAATAACTTCTTTAAAATTATCTTCTTCCCAACCGTTTAACTCTGAAAAAGAAACCTGTTTTAATTTAAAAGAACGTCCTTGGGATAAAGAGTTGGTTGCCGTACATCCCGTTATAATTAACGACGCTGAAAAAAGAAGAATACTTGCAAACGAAATATTTTTAGCCATAGACAGCTCCGCTTTTTGTTGCACTAACAACCCATTTTGTTTTATTTTTTCTTTTAAATGTCCAGGTATCTGTTACGGTTGCAACAGTCATTTCGTCCCCTTCAATTACCTTTCCTTCAGCATCTTTTAATAAATTGATTTGTTCCGTAATGAATTGAACCGTTACCTCTTCCTTGGATAAAGATTTATTAAGAATTTTAACTGAATCAAAACAAATAAGTGAAAAATCAACACTGTGTTTTTTTTCTTTTCTTTCCATAACTTCTTTTTCAAAAACAGCATAAAGTTCTGGAATTAAAAGTTTTTTAAGGCTGGAAATATCTCCTTTTGTAAACGCGTCTGTAATTAATTGAAAGGCAAGTTTTGCATTCGCCAAAAAAGTTTCTTCACTAAACTCTTTAACGGATTTTTTACTTTGATCAATTAAATTCATTTCAATAACTTCACCGGTTTGTTCTGAGATAAATCTGATTTTCCCAGAGAATTGCCCCGTTTTTCTTCTGCTCGAAGTCGGTTTTTCAGAAGATCTGAACAACATAATTCCTAAAACAATTACAATACCAAACAAAATAATATTTTCAACAGACATAGATTTTTCCTTTACAACTTAAAAAAACGCGCGTATAAACATTATTGTAATATAACTCAAAATTGTACTTTATTTCAAGAGGAATTTTAAAAATGACAAAAAACGAGACGCAAAATATACCAAGCATTCAAGTAAATGCTCAATATATTAAGGATTTATCATTTGAAGCACCGGGAATGCCACAAGTGTTAACGGAAATTACTGCTGCCCCTGAAATCAGTGTAAATGTTGATATTCAAGTCAGCAAAACAAATCAAGAAAATATTTTTACCGTTGAATTAAATGCAAAAGCGGCCGCTCAAACGGTTGATACTAAAAAACCTGTTTTTATTTGTGATTTAACTTATGGAGCTTTGGTCACATTAAATGTTCCTCAAGAACATGTTGAACCGGTTTTATTGGTTGAAATTCCACACTTATTATTCCCTTATGTTCGTTCAATTGTTTCGAACACAACAAGAGAAGCTGGACTTCCACCACTTCAAATTAATCCGATTGATTTTGCCGGTCTTTATCAGGCTAAAATTCAACAGTTACAAGCCCAAAAAGAAGCTGAGGCAGAAAAGGCAGATAAATAATTTTATTTTTCGAAGAGAAAAGACAAAAAAGCTTGCTTTTTTGTCTTTTTTTCATTTAAGATGAATAAACCGATATTTGGGAGTTAAGAATGAAACAATTTATTTCAAAAACAGAAGAAGAAACATTCAAAATCGCTGCTCAACTGGCAAAAACAGCAACGCCAGGGATGGTTTTTGCTCTTTATGGAACGTTAGGAGCCGGAAAAAGCGCTTTTTGCCGTGGGTTTATTCAATCTTTATGCCCGCTTGTTCAAGATGTTCCAAGCCCGACGTTTACTATTTTACAAACATATGAATCAAAAGATTTTGATATTTATCATTTTGATATGTATCGATTAAAAAAGGAAGAAGAGGCATTTGAAATAGGGATTGAAGATGCTTTTATTGATGGCGTTTCATTGATCGAATGGCCGGAAAAAATTGGATATCTATTACCTAAAAATGCTATAAAAATCACTATATTGATTCAAGAAGATCAATCAAGATTAATCACTGTTGAGGAGTAAACTATGACTGTAGCCGGAACTGAGAATGCACTTGAAAAATTTTTAAAAACAAGCGGTTGGGATATGGCTAAAAAAAGCTTATTAGCCCATGATGCTTCATTTAGGTGGTATGACAGGCTTGAAAAAGAAACTGGTGAAACAATGGTATTAATGAATGCCCCTGTCGGTAAAGAAAATCCGGCTCAGTTTGTTTTTGTTGACGAATTATTGGAAAATATCGGCTTAAAAGTGCCACATATTTTTCATCGTGATCTTGAAAATGGTTTTTTGCTTTTAGAAGATTTTGGAGATGATACGTTTACAAAATTAATCAATAAAGGATATGATGAAACAAATCTTTATAAACAAGCCATTCAATCCTTAATTCATCTGCAAAAAAATGTTTCAATTAATCAAGGGCTTAAAGAATATGATTGGGATTTGATGTTTTTTGAAGCTTCACTCCTGCCCCTCTGGTATATAAAATATGTTGTGAAAAAAGAATTAACCGCTGATGACATGGCAGAATTTGAGGAAATTTGGAAAACTCTTTATGAAAAAATCAAAAAAGTTCCAAATACATTGGTGTTGCTTGATTATCACGTTGATAATTTAATGATTACCAAAAAAGGGGAATGCGGATTGCTTGACTTTCAAGATGCAAGATTTGGTCCCGTCACCTATGATTTAGCCTCATTATTAGAAGATGCCAGACGAAAAGTAGATCCCAAAATTCAAGAAGAAATGCTTGATTTATATTTCAAGGAATTACCGGAATTTGATACACCGGCATTTAAAGAATCATACCCATTGATGGCAGTTCAACGCCACACAAAGGTAATCGGCATCTTTGTGCGCCTTTTTGTCAGAGATCATAAAAACAGATATTTAAAACACATTCCGTTTGTTTGGTCATTACTTGAAAAACATTTAAATAATCCGCTATTAACAGATTATAAAAATTGGCTTGATAAACATGTTCCACAAGAAATCCGTTCAAAAGTCCCATTTCAAGAGGATTAAAAAATGAATACAGTTCAAACAGTTATGATTTTAGCTGCCGGTAGAGGCACAAGAATGAAGCATTTAACCGATGATAAGCCTAAACCGCTGATTACTGTTTGTGGAAATACATTGCTAGGACATATCCTTGAAAAAGTTGAAAAACAAGGGATTAAAAATGTTGTCATTAACACCTGTTATAAAGGGGATATGATTAAAAAAGAAGCATTGAAATTTACAAATCTTGCTTTTACCTTTTCCGATGAGAACGAGGCTCTTGAAACAGGCGGTGGCGTAAAAAACGCCCTTCCCTTTTTAATAAACAATCACGGGGAAAATGGTTTTTTCGTTTTAAATGCCGATCCGTTATGGGATGAACCGACTTTAAGCGTTTTATCGCAACTTCAAGCGGCTTGGGATCCCGATAACATGGATATTTTATTAGCACTTGTTCCAATGAAACAAGCATTTGGTGATGTTCCTGATGGAAACTACTTTATTGAAAACGATAAACCAAGGCGCAAAAAAGAAGGGGAAACAAACATTCCATATTTATTTATGGGTATTCAAATTTTGCATCCGCGTATTTTCAAAACTGCTTTACCAAACTTTTTTTCATTAAGAGATCTTTATGATGAAGCGCAAAATAAAGGCCGATTAGCACACATTGTTTTTGACGGTAGATGGTTTCATGTTGGAACGCCTGAGGCAGTTGAAGAAACAGAAAATTGTTTTTTTAAGGACAATTAATGATTTATACACTTAATTTAGCAGATGATTTTGCCTTAAAATTGGTTGATTTTGTTTTGAAACAAACAAAAAATCCTTTTGATATGGCAAAAATGGAAATTATTTTACCAACCAAGCGTGCGGTCAAAACGGTTAAAGATACCTTTGTTAAAAAATGCGAGCACACGCCTCTTTTATTACCCAAATTAACACCGCTTTATGATATTGAGGTATTAGAAGAAGATATACCCCCTGCCATTTCAAATATCGAACGACTGATTTTATTAACAAGGCTCTGTCAAAAAAAGCCCAATGTGGAAACATTTGATCATGCCTTAACTATTGCTGTCAGTCTCAGTGGATTATTAGATGAATTTTATCAATATGAAGCCTCTTTTGATGATCTTGATAAGTTGGTTCCCGATATGGATTTAGCAAAGCATTGGCATGAAACTGTTGATTTTTTAGATATCATTCAAACGGTTTGGCCGGCTTTATTAAAGGAAAAAGGCGTTATCGATGTACAAGACAGAAAGATCCGTTTAATTAATGCTTATATCAGAAAGATCCAAGCCCATCCGCCTCAAAATCAAATCATTATGGCCGGTTTTGATGGTGCCATTCCGGCGGTTATACGATTAATTAATGAATTAAGCAAATTAGATAACGCGCTGATTTTATTACAAGGATTGAATACCGAATTAACAACAAATGATTTATCAGCGATTGATGATAATCATTATCATTGTTCTTTTAAAAGATTGTTATCAAAGCTTAACCTTTATCCTCAAGAAGTTGAAAATCTTTCTGGTGAATTTTCAGCAAGAGAAGAATTTATAATCGAAGCATTAAGACCGGCGGATCAGGTAGATGAATGGCGCACCTTAAATTTAGATGACACCGTTTTAAATAACGTCATCCGAATTGATTGCGAAAATATTAATGAAGAAGCATTAACAATCGCTCTTATATTAAGAGAAACACTTGAAACGCCGTTAAAAACCGCTGCGCTTGTTACAAATGACAGAATGCTGGCCAGACGCGTTATTTTGGAAATGAAGCGTTGGGGGGTTGAATTGGATGATTCTGCCGGAACACCGTTGCATCACACGCCTGTTGGTGTTTATTTATCTTTAATCGCCGCCCTTGGAAAAGATTTAAAATCGTCCAGCCCCCTTCTCTCACTTTTAAAGCATCCTTTAAGTGCTGATGGCAAAATGCCAACTGATTTTCGAAAAGAAGTGAAAAAAGAGGAAAAAACGGCTCGAAAAGAAAAACACCCCTTTCAAATGGCATTAAACACAAAATTAGATGATTTTTATTCTTTTTTTGAACAAAACAATCCCATCGAATTTGAAAAAATATTGGATGAGCATTTAAAAATAGCCGAAGAATTAGCCACCAGTGCTGATAAAACAGGTGTTGAACGCTTATGGGAAACACAAGCCGGACAAGAAGCATATAAACTTTTTATCGAACTGAAAGAACATAGTTCAAAATTCGGATTAATACGTCCGAGTGATTATCCAAACATTATTGAACTGTTTTTATCTGGAATTAGTGTTCGTGCCAGATATGGGATGCATCAAAGATTAGATATTCTTGGTCCGATTGAAGCTCGATTAACGCATCCGGATGTTTGCATAATTGCCGGATTAAACGAAGGATCATTTCCCATGCTTTCTGATATGGGACCATGGCTTTCAAGAGGCATGCGCAAATCATTAAAATTACCGGCAATTGAAAATAAAATTGCTTCTCAAAGTATGGATTTTGCTCATTGTTTTTTAAGTCCGGAAGTTTATTTAACAAGATCGGTTAAATCTGACGGCTCTCAAACCATTCCGTCACGCTTTATTTCAAGAATGGAAGCCGTTTTAAATGCCAGTGATATTAAATGGGATATTAAAACACCTGATTACGCCAGATTATTGGATAAAACCGATAAAATTGAGAAAATGGAACGCCCTGCCCCAACACCACCGGTTTTGGCAAGACCAACTGAATTATCGGCAACAAACATTGAATTATTGATGAAAAATCCCTATGCGGTTTATGCAAAATATATTCTGAAATTAAGACCATTGGCGGATATTGATGAGTTGCAGGAAAATTTGGTTTATGGGTCTGCACTGCATGAGGCAATAGAAGAATTCTTTAAAAAAGACTATTTAAATATTCCGGCCGATGCCTTAAAAGAAAGGATTATTTCTCTGTTAAAGGAAAAAGGATTTAATGAATCCAGTTTAGCATTTTATGAAGAAAAAATAGATAAAGTTTCCACATTTATTTCAAATGAACAAAAAGAAAGAAGTTCAAAAACCCTTTTTGTATCCCCAGAAGAAACCGGAGAAATAACATTTGAATTGCAAGATGGATCCTCCTTCAAATTAACGGCAAAAGCAGATCGAATTGATTCTTTAAAAGGGAATGTCTATGAAATTATTGACTATAAAACAGGCACACCGCCTTCCAGCAGCGAAGTTGAATCAGGGTTATCGCCCCAAATGACCTTAGAGGCTGTTATTTTGAAAGAAAAAGGATTTAAAAACTTAACTGAAACAAAAGATATTGAGATGACTTATTGGCATATTAATGGGAAAAAATCCGGTGCCGAAAAAATTTCAATCCCCTCTAAACGATCCAAAAAAGAAGTTTCGGATTTAATTGAAGAAGCCTATACCGGCGTTAAAGAAATTTTAAACAGGTTCAGAAAAGAAGAAACGCCTTATATTGCTTCTCCAAGACCGGATAAAGTTGTATATAATGACTATGCGTTGCTCAGTCGCGAAAAAGAATGGCTGAATGAGGAAGATGAGGAGGCATAAATGGATTTATTGACTGAGATTACAAAAAAACAGCAAACAGCGGCCTATCCTTTAAATTCTGTATGGGTTTCAGCATCAGCCGGCTCAGGGAAAACAAAAGTTTTAACTGATCGCGTGTTAAATCTTTTATTGCAAGGTTCAGAACCTGAAAGATTGCTTTGTTTAACATTCACCAAAGCTGCCGCTGCCGAAATGGCCAACCGTATTACTTCAACACTTAAAAAATGGGCTATTTCAGATGATGAAGAATTGAAAAAACTTTTATTTGATTTAAAAGGACTGCCTGCAACCGAAGAAATGCTTTCTGTTGCAAGAGCCTTATTCGTGAAAGTTTTGGAAACACCGGGCGGACTTAAAATTATGACGATTCATAGTTTTTGCCAATCTGTTTTAAAACGGTTCCCGATTGAGGCCGCCATTCCGCCCCAATTTGAGGTTATTGACGAAACCAAATCTCATGCCTTAATGCATCAGGCTATTTTAGAAACATTTATTCATCCGAAATTTAAAAAAAAGGTTAGTCTTTTAAGTGATTATTTTCATGAAAAAGCTATCAAAAATATCTTTGATATGATTTTACAAAATCAATCCTTATTAGATGAACGATTAACATCATTTTATGAAAAAAATAATCTGGAAATATCTTTAAAGAAATATTTTAAAATAGAGGATTATACGTCTAAAAAACAAATTATAAACGAGTATTTTGAAATAGATGATTTTTATATACTCAAACTTAAATATCTGACAAAAGATGAAACCATTTTAAAAAAATATCAAGAAGAAGATGAAGCTCATAAAGTTTATGAAACAGTTCAAAAATTAAAAGCTTTTGACCTGATTGAACTCACTTTGGCCATCACCTCCATTATTGCACATATTTTAAAGCGCTATAAAAAACTAAAAAAAGAAGAATCATTTTTAGATTACTCTGATTTAATTTCACTAACCCGTGATTTACTTAAAAAATCCGGCATGTCACAGTGGGTTCTTTATAAATTAGATGGTGGCATTGACCATATTTTAATTGATGAAGCGCAAGATACCAATCCCGATCAATGGGAAATTGTCCGCTTAATTGCAGAAGAATTTTTTTCCGGTCTCGGATCACGGCCGGATTTAGTGCGCACCATTTTTGCAGTCGGTGATAAAAAACAATCAATTTATAGTTTCCAAGGCGCTGACCCAAATGAATTTGAGCGCATGCATCATTTTTTTGAAAAACAAGTTAAAATAGCTCAGAAAAATTTTGAAACAGTTCCTTTAAACGTTTCATTTCGTTCAACGGCAGCTGTTTTGGATTTAGTGAATCTTACGTTACAAAATCCCAAAATCCGCCAAGGTTTATTAAACCAAGATGAAGAAGCCATTCACACACCTTTTCGTTCTCAAGATGGAGGATTGGTTGAAATTTGGCCTTTGGAAGAAGGGGTCGAAAAAGATCCTTTAGAAAATTGGGGTTTCCCGGAACCCAATAAAACACCGGCAAGTGTGACTAAATTGGCGCAAAAAATTGCAAATAAAATTTCTGATATGATCGGCAAAGAAATACTTCCCTCCAGAGGAACACCTGTTGAAGCCGGAGATATTATGATTTTAGTTCGAAGTCGCAATAAAATCGTTTCGGAACTCGTACAAGCGCTCAAAGAAAAAAATGTTCCGGTTGCAGGGGTGGATCGCATTATTTTAACTGAACATATTGCTGTACAAGATTTAATCAGTGTTGCCAGATTTGTTTTATTGCCGGAAGATGATTTAAATTTAGCCTGTTTGTTAAAAAGCCCGCTGTTTAAAGTTTCCGAAGAAGAACTGTTTCAATTAGCGCATTACCGAAAAGAATTATCTCTTTATCAACAGGTTTTAAAAGAAAAACCTCAAATTGCCCAAAAACTATCTCTTATTTTAAATCAAGCTGATAAAATGCCTGTTTTTGAATTCTTTTCTTATCTTTTAGGCCCTTTAAATGGGCGAAAAGCTTTTGTTGAGAGATTGGGTAACGAAGTAAATGAAGCCTTAGATGAATTTTTATCTTTAACATTACACTTTGAAGAAACAGAGATCCCTTCCCTACAAAACTTTTTAAAATGGATTATGGGGCGAAAAGTTGAAATTAAACGGGATTTAGATCAATCAGGGATTGATGCTGTTCGCATTATGACGGTTCATGCTTCAAAAGGATTGCAGGGAAACATTGTTTTTTTACCTGATACAAGAAGCATCCCACGATCAAAAGAAACTTTTTTATGGACCGAAAATCAATTACCATTATGGATTGCTTCGGCAGCGTTACGAACTGAAGAAATTGATACGCTCTATGACAGATTAAATAATTTAGAGCTTGAAGAATCAAATCGGTTGCTATATGTTGCATTAACTCGAGCAAAAGACAGACTTTATATTTGCGGTTGGGATAATAAAAAGAAGAAAAAACAAACTGTTACAAATAATTGGTATGATCTTATTCTTTCTTCGTTACCACAAGATATCACCCCTGATGATGACAAAATTATTCGCATTTCTTCACCGCAATTAAAAGAAATAAATATAAAAGAGAAAGAACAGTTGAGCGCCAAGCATATTGAACTACCTTCCTTTATTTTTCAAAATGCCATACAAGAAACCCCTCTTTCAAAACCATTGATGCCGTCAAAAATGGATGAAGATGTTTTTGAAACGGAAACCGTTTTGGGTTTAGATCGATCACAGGCTATGAAACGGGGAACATTTATTCACCAATTATTGCAATATCTGCCGGATATTGCCCCGCAAAAAAGAAAAGAAGTTGCCAATCGCCTTAAACCAGCCGAATTGGATATCCCTGAAAATTTATTCGATGTCTTTGAAAAAGAAGATTGCAAACATTTGTTTTCAAAAGAATCAAAAGCTGAAGTTCCCATTGTTGGCGTTGTTGATGAACAAGTTGTTTCAGGGCAAATCGACCGATTGGTTATTACTGAACAAGCTGTTTTAATTGTTGATTTTAAATCAGGTAAACATGTACCGACACATGAAAATTTTGTGCCCCCTGCATATAAAAAACAAATGCGACTGTATAAAGAGTTGCTAAATAAAATTTTCCCTGATAAGATGATAAAAACTTATTTGCTTTGGACAGAAAATTTATCATTAATGGAGTTAACAAAATATGACATTTAAGAAACGTTTTTTATGCGCACTTGGGTTTTCTTTCTTGCTTTCTGCCTGCTCTTCAATTCCCAAAACCCCCGTTGGTTTTCAAGAAAGAATTGTTGAAACGGAAAAAATGAATTTTTTAACTTGGGAAAAAGAAGGAATAAAGTCAAAAAAAACGCTTCGGTTTTATCTGGAAGGTTCCGGTAAACCTAATCCTGATAAACCAATGGCATTATTGTTGGCTGAAAAAGATCAATCAGATAATATTATTGTGTTAACCAGACCTTGCCAATATTTAAAAAATAAAGTTTGCACAAACAGTGATATTTGGCAAAAAGAAAGATATAACCCGGAAATCTTAAATGAAATATATGAGCTTTCCTTATTTTTTATAAAAAAATATACCCCATCAAATATCGAATTTGTTGCCTATGATGATGCTACGCCGATTGCTTTTTATTTGGCCCAAAAATATGGCAAAGCAAAACAAATTATCAGTGTTGCCGGTGTTTTAGATATTCGATCATATGAGAGACAAAATAATTTAGATAAAATTAAGAATAAAGATTTTGTTAACAAATCCTTTGTTGCTGCAACCCCTCAAATTCACTATATCGGTTCAGCTGATAAAATTGTCACAAGAAGTATGACAGAAAGATATATTACAAATTTATATAATCCCAAAAAAATATCCATTAAAGAAGTAAAAGGGATGACACATGATAACTGCCATACATATAAACTGGATTACTGATCTTCTTCTATAATCGGTTTGAATTGAATTTGCCCAATTGTTTGCATTTGGTCGGCTTTTCTAACAATATAATCTGGTATTTTCGGAGCTGGTTTCATTGAAGTCAGCTTCTTATATTCCGGATGTTTAAAGCAAAGAGGTGTTTCAGCTCTAATCGGTCGATCCAAATGACCGGCATATAAAAGAAGCTGTTTCCCTGGTGCCATCGATAATATACCGGAACCACCAACAACCCCATCGGCTTTCTTTTTAACAGAGCGTTTTAAATCCCACCATAAGTTAAATCCCATTTTACTTTTGGCCGTTGGGATTAACGGACCGGATACATCAATTAAAAAGCTTCTTTTTGAACTGTATGAGGGAATCACTTTTGTTAACGTTTCTAACCCTTTTAAAAGAGGTCCCCGCGTTTCCGGATTATTATGACGCTTAATCAATTTGGCGGCAACCGCACTGATTAAAACATCAACTGTTTCCTGATCATATTTAACTTTAATTTGATGCCAATCTTGAACGCAAACAAGGAATTTATTTGATTTAGAACGACCAAAAACAATCCCATCCGTTATACTTGTTAAAGAAGGCATATGATGGAATTCATCTAAAATAAAACTGGCCGGACATGGACCGGTTCCACCTTCATTCGGGCCAAATTCCATCAAATATTGCGTTGCCATGTTAATAAATAAACTGCTTAATAAAACACAAGCATTTAAATCCGAAAACGGAACAGACATATAAACAGTAACCGGTTCATATTTTCCGGTTTTTTCATTTTTCATTCCTCGTAATTGCTCATAATTAAAATCATTCATAGAGGTATGATGACGAACGGCAGCATTTTTAAAAATATTAATACCGGAAAGCGCCATTGACACAACAGATCCCCTTTGTTTATCCGGTAAGGTTAAAACTTGATTAAGCTCTAATAAAGATCTTCTGCCATAACCATAATAGGCTGTTTCCAAAACGATTTTTTCAAAAATCATTTGCCAAGCATCCATATCCATAGCGCTCATATCTTGCTGTTTTTGTTTTAGTGAAATTTGGTGGTTGGCTTGAATTTGTGCATTATTAATAATATCCAAAAGCATGGCAAAGCAAGCATCCATTCCCCGCCAAGAATCCGGAATTAAATCCCAAGACCCAATGGGCAAATAATTATCCAATGTTAATGTTTTATTTTTAACATGAAGACGCGCTTTTTCAACTTCATCAAAATCGCGCATGGAATCATAATAAGAACCCAATATTTCATAATCATCCTCATCCATTTGGTTATTTTGAAGACGATAAATAAAATAATCATTGGCTTTAGCTTGATCAACCTTACCGCATAAATATCCCGTTAACCCTGTTAAACAACCACGCCCTGTTTTCACCCAGTATGGGTCCGTACCAGTTGGTCCGTCCGGGATCAAATAAGAAACAAGTGTATCAATATACCCTTCCCGACCACCGGCCAGAGATGGCAAATTCCCTTCCCCAATCGGATTCCATGACGGCCAACGAATATTTTTATCAGGATCATCTTTACCCATCCAATTAAGCATAAAAACAGGACCCAGCGTTGCCCGATAACCACTTGTTAATTGAGCAATTTCCCCTTTAGGATCATGAACAATAACACTTGATTCTTTTTCTTCTAAAATAGCCGGAATAATAACGCCCGTTGTTTTCCCCGATGAAGGACATCCGATACAAAAAACAGATCGGGTATCAGGCAGTTTCATCTTTTTGCCGTTAAAAAGACCTAAAAATAAATGTTGCCCGTCAAGCAGACCGCATTTTTTAACATCTTCTTCAATGGCTTCTCTACCATCCCCAAAAATTTGCGGTGCCAAAAAGAAAGGGTTGAGAATAAATAACATAAATTCATAACCCAAAAACAAAAAGGTTGGAAAAAGTAAAATTCTCCACGCAAAATAGCTGGTCCAGGTGATATGCAAAGGCTCTTGAAACATATATAACTTCAACCAATTAAAATAGCCTTTAAATGGCCGGAGCAAATTACCGGAAGTAACATCCCAAACATAATCCCAAAGATACACCCAACTTTCAGTTGAAAACTGATTGGCTATAACATTTGAAAACGGAATAAAAAAAGTTAATACAGACCAAAAAATCAAGATACCAATAAGGGCACGCCAAAACCACCACTTGATGCAGTTCATGGCAAATTTTTTAGGTTTTAAAAAATCAAGTCCTCTCATCTTACCCCTTCGTTTTTGTGTTTGTTTTTTGCATTTCCCTAGGTTTGGAAATAATTTTTTTAGCCGTTTCACCCCTTGTATTTATCTCTTCCAGAGAACTTTCTTGTTGTTGGCCTACAACAATCGGCATCACTTCAACCGGTGTTTCAACAATTGTTGCTTCAAATCCCTCAGGTTTTGTTTCTTCTATCTGTCCTTTGGGCCATAAAACATATCCATCTGGTAAAACTTCTTTTTTAGACGGTTTTTTAGGAACAATGATTGCCTGAACCCTTTCTTTTTCTTGCCTTAGTCCAAATAATCGAAGAGCTTCTTCCTTTTCTTGTAATAAAGCTTCTTCCATCTGCTTTCTTTTTTTATCTTTTGTTCGTCTTAAATCATAATATCTTTTTTGCAAAGAACCCAAACTTAAAAGTTGTTTTGGATCTATATATGTTCCACATAAATTAACACCATCTAAACTAAATTGAGATAAGTCAATACCAAGTAAATCAACTTTTGTTAAATCAATTCTTCTGATATCAACAGACATTAATTCACTTTTTGTGAGTGTTCTGATATCAATTTTCCCGCTTTCAACCAAAGATAAAAACTTATCAAAATCTGAAAAATATTTTTGCGCCTTTTCATCAAAATAAGTTTCATCAACTTGGTTATTCCTTAAAAAAACGCGTTTAAGGGATACATCTTCAAAAATAGCATTAGTTAAATCAGTGCTTTCAATATAGGCATCATTAAATTTAGCCCCTTTAAAACAACAATCGGAAGCATTTGTTTCAAAAAAACAAGCCCTTGAAAAATCGCATCCCGTAAAATCAGCACCGGAAATATCCGCCCCTTTTAAATTGATGCCACGATAATCTTTATTACTAACGATTTTGCCGGCTTTAATATCCTCTACCAAAGAAACAGCTCTGGGATCAGTAAGATAGCTTTTGCGCTCAGACGGCAAAAGAAATTCTTTTTTATCAATGCCTAAAGTAAATAAAGCAATATCTTCTTCCGTTACTTTAACATCTTGAAATTTTTTTTCTGGTCGTTTTATTTGTGTTGTCATATAAATATTATATCACAGAAATTTAAAAATGAAATAAAAAAAAAGATGACATTTTAAAAATCTTATATTATAACTAATTAACTTAATGAAAGGATTTTCCAAATGCCGGATAATGAATTGAAAAAACAAAAACCTTTTTTGCTCTTTAATATTGCACTAGTTGCCTTTTTGTTAGATCAAATAACAAAGTTGTGGGCGTTAGATATATTACAACTGCATAAACCTGTTTTTGTAACATCCTTTTTTAATTTCTTTTTAACATTTAATAAAGGCGTCAGCTTTTCTTTATTTTATAACACAAGTGCCTATGGCCATTTAATTTTAGCCGGCATGGGCCTTTTGATTTGCTCAGGTGTTTTCTTTTGGATGAGAAAAGAAAAAGACGTGAAAATAAATGTGGGACTGTCACTTGTTTTAGGTGGTGCTCTTGCCAATATTATCGATAGAGTACGATTGGGATATGTGGTCGACTTTTTGGATTTTCACCTAAATTCATCCCATTGGCCGGCATTTAATTTAGCAGATTCATTTATTTGTCTTGGTGCCTTTATTATTTTTATTCAAATATTTTTTAAAAAAGAAGAGGATTAAAAAATGAAAAAATTCATCTTTGTTTGCCTTTGTTTATGTTTAACAGCTGCTTGTGCGCAAAAAAAACCGCCTTTGGCACCAACTCAAGTTGTTAACGGGAAATCAATAGTGATGCCTCCAGAATTTTTTGTTTTGCCTAAAATGCCGGCTCAAACAACTCAACAATCTTTACCAACGGAGTAAGAGATGACTATTTATAATGATTTATTGAACCATAAAAAAGTAATTGATCAAACACATTTAAAAGACCTTTTTGAAAACGATCCTCAACGTTTTAATAAATTCCATGCTGAATTTCAAGATATGCTGCTGGATTATTCTAAAAATAAAATTACGGATGAAACTTTTTCATTATTATTAAAACTAACTGATGAAGCCTGTTTAAAAGAAGCTATTTCAGATATGTTTGAAGGCAAACGCATTAATACAACGGAAAATCGACCGGTGTTACATATTGCTTTAAGAAACAGAAGCAACACGCCAATCTATGTGGATGGAAAAGATGTGATGCCTGAAATTAATAAAGTTTTGGACCAAATGCATGCTTTTTCAGATAAAGTTCGCTCAGGCAAATGGAAAGGTGCCACAGGAAAAGAGATTAAAGATATTGTGAATATCGGTATCGGTGGTTCGGATCTTGGCCCTAAAATGGCATTAGAAGCCCTTGGTTTTTACACAACTTCAAAACTTAATTTTCATTTCGTTTCAAATGTTGATGGAACCGATATTACGCAAACGCTTAATAAATGCGATCCGGAAACAACATTATTCATTGTTTCATCCAAAACATTTACAACGCAAGAAACAATGACAAATGCACAAACGGCAAAAGATTGGCTCAGCGTTCATTTGGGTGAAAAAGCAACAAAAAATCACTTTGTTGCTGTTTCAACAAATACAAAAGCGGTGAAAGCTTTTGGTATCGACACCAAAAACATGTTTGTTTTTTGGGATTTTGTTGGCGGCAGATATTCCCTTTGGTCCGCTATTGGATTATCACTCATGATTGGCATTGGGTATGACGGATTTATCGAATTATTAGAAGGCGCTCATGAAATGGATATGCATTTCAAAGAAACTTCTTTTGATAAAAATTTACCGGTTATTTTGGCTTTAATGGGCATTTGGAATACAACATATCTGGGGGCTGAAAGTTACGCCGTTTTACCTTATGATCAATATTTGGATAAATTACCGCTTTATTTACAACAACTTGATATGGAAAGTAATGGGAAAAGCGTTAAAAAGAACGGGAAACCGGTTGACTATTCAACAGGACCAATCTTATTTGGAACAGCAGGCACAAATGGTCAACATTCTTTCTATCAATTAATCCATCAAGGGACCCATATGGTGCCGGCTGATTTTATTGCTCCGATTTATTCTTTAAATGAAACCGGATTACATCATGATATTTTGCTTGCAAATGTGATTGCGCAATCAGAAGCCTTAATGAAAGGAAAAACAGCCGAAGAATTAAAAGCCGAAGGTGTTGATGAAGAGCTGATTCCTTTTAAAACATTTACGGGAAATAGACCCAGCAATACTCTTTTATTTGAAAAAATGACGCCTAAAGCATTGGGACGCCTTATCGCTCTTTATGAACATAAGGTTTTTGTTCAAGGTGTTATCTGGCAAGTAAACAGTTTTGATCAATTTGGCGTTGAACTCGGCAAACAATTAGCAAAAGCCGTTTTGCCAGAATTACTTAATAAAAAACAAAAACTTAAACATGATTCTTCAACCAATGCTTTAATTGAAAAAATAAGGAATTTGCGTAATTAAAATAATATTGTGAGCGGTATATTTTAACAGAGGTATCAAATGAAATTTTATTCCGCACGAAGAGAAACAAATCTGAAAACTAATTCGTTAAAAGAAAAAGTTTCAGACATCCTTTTTTATAAGGGATTATTTCTCATTTCAAAAAATTATCGCTCACAAGTTAAATTAAAAATAGCTTATAGAAAAATTAAAGACGCTTCTCCCGCTTCTCTTTCTGCAGAAGAAGTTAATTTAATTTTAGGTGAGTTAAAGCCAAAAGAACCTCTCCAAACAGCAAAAATCATTTCTTTAAAAAAGAAAAAACAATTTATTCCTTTAACAAGATCTATCAAGGTATATATACATGAGTAACTCATCCATTCGTCTTCTTCCACAAAATTTAATCAATCAGATTGCCGCCGGTGAAGTTGTTGAACGACCGGCTGCCGCTTTAAAAGAATTGATTGAAAATGCCATTGATGCAGGCAGCTCAAGAATTGAAATTAAAATCCAAGAAGGCGGAAAAACATTCTTTTCGGTAACAGATAACGGTAAAGGGATGTCTAAAGAGGAGTTAGAACTCTGTGTTGAACGACATGCAACCAGCAAATTACCGGATGATGATTTATTTCACATTTGTTTTTTAGGATTCAGAGGAGAAGCCCTTCCTTCTATTGCTTCCGTTGCCAAATTATCGATTACATCCAGAACCAAACAAATGGATGAAGCTTGGAAAATAACCGTTGAAGGCGGTGTCAAAAAAGAAGTGGCTCCTGTACCTGCAACATATGGAACAACCGTTGAAGTTAAGGATTTATTTTTTGCAACCCCTGCCCGATTAAAATTTTTAAAATCAGCGCAATCAGAACTTTTAAATATTAAAGATACCGTTAATCGTTTGGCCATGGCTTATCCGCACATTCATTTTTCGCTCGCGGACGAAAGAAGAACCATTCTAAATTACACCCCAGCTACCACGCTTTTAACACGTATCACCCAAATTATCGGCAAAGCATTTGATGAAAATGCTCTCCCGATTGAAGCCGACTATGATGGAAACAAGCTCACCGGTTTTGTGGGATTACCGACATACACCCGTTCCACCAGCCAAGACCAATATCTGTTTGTCAATGGCAGATTTGTAAAAGATAAAGTTTTAATCGGAGCTATTAGAGGTGCATTTCAAGGACTAATCGGGCATGATACTCATCCGGTTTTAGCCCTCTTTTTATCCGTTCCGCAACAAGAAGTTGATGTAAACGTTCATCCAGCAAAAACAGAGGTACGCTTTTCAAATGCCGCCAAAATCAGAGGATTACTCGTTTCTGCCATCAGAAATGTTTTAGCAGAAAATGGTCATCGGACAAGCTCAACCATTGGCATTGGGGCACTTGAAAAAAGCGTTGTTCATACCCCATTTGCAAGTTTTGGAAAAACAACTTCTTTTATCAAAGAACCTTCTTTTTACCCAACCTCCAAGACCGAACCACCGGAAAGTGACATTTCTTCTATCTCAAATGAAACAGAAAAATTTACGTTTTCATCAGAAGAAAAATCGCTTTCTATAACACCACTTTCAGCGCAACAACCCATTCAACAAGAACCTATACGCTTTAATGAATCAACATTCAGTGTTAAAGCTTATGAAGAACCAGCCCCTATTTCCATCCAACAGGTGGATCTTTGTGCTGATACATTTCCACCTCTTGGGTTTGCAAAAGCACAAATGCATGAAACTTATATTGTTTCTCAAACAAAAGATAGTATTATTATCACAGATCAACATGCAGCACATGAGCGCTTAACCTATGAGCGGTTAATTAAAAATCATGAAGCATTACAAGCACAGCTGTTACTTATTCCTGAAATTGTTGATCTATCGGAAGATGAGGCAATTATTCTTTTAGAACGTGCCGAAGAACTTAAAAATTTTGGTTTTGTTATCGAACCTTTCGGCGGAAACAGCATTATTATCAGAGAAATGCCTGCCATCTTTAATAAAACAAACATTCCAAAACTCATGGAAGATTTAGCCCAAACACTTAAAGAATTTGAAGATACTGTTTTATTAAAAGACAAATTAAAAGATATTTGCGCCAGAATGGCTTGTCACGGATCCATCAGAGCCGGTCGAAATTTAACAATCAGTGAAATGAATGCTCTTTTAAGACAAATGGAAGAATGCTCAACATCAGGGCAATGCATTCACGGCCGCCCAACATATATTGAATTAAAATTACCGGATGTTGAACGTCTTTTTGGACGAAGCAAGTAAAAAATCAAAAAAAACAACAAGATACATTTTTATGACTATTTCGGGGAAAAAAGCCGTTTTATACTAGACAATTTCTTTTATTTCGTGTATAAAAAATTCATTAAAAATTTTTAGGCGAAAGGAAAAAAGATGTCTGAAAAACAAATTAAAATGGTTGATGCCAATGAAGCAGCCGCATTAGTTGCACATAAATTAAACGAAGTGTCCATTATCTATCCGATTACCCCCTCTTCCCCAATGGGTGAATGGTCAGATACCTGGGCCAGTGCCGGTGTGAAAAACATTTGGGGAAAAGTGCCGGATGTGCTTGAAATGCAATCAGAAGCTGGTGCTATCGGCGCTGTTCACGGTTCTTTACAAGCCGGTTCAATGACAACCACTTATACAGCATCACAAGGCTTACTTTTGATGATTCCGAATATGTATAAAATTGCCGGTGAATTAACACCGTTTGTCATGCATGTAGCTGCCAGAACCGTTGCCGGTCATGCGCTATCTATTTTCGGAGATCATTCAGATGTTATGGCTTGTCGCCAAACAGGGTTTGCCATGATTGCCTCTAATTCTGTTCAAGAAGCACAAGATATTGCCGCTATTGCACAGATGTCCACTTTCCTTTCAAGAATTCCATTTATCCATTTCTTTGACGGGTTTAGAACAAGCCATGAAATTAATAAAATTGAGTTGCTGTCAGACAGTGATTTAAAAGAATTAATGAAGGATATTCCAACAGATTTTGCAACAAAAAATGCTTTAAAACCGGAAAATCCAAAAATCAAAGGAACGGCACAAAATCCGGATGTTTTCTTCCAAATTAAAGAAGCTGCCAATAAATATTATAATAATTGTCCTGCTTTTGTTGAAACCGCAATGAAAAAATTTGCCGAGGTAACAGGAAGAAACTATCATTTGGTTGAATATAAAGGTCCGGCTGATGCAACAGAAGTTGTTGTCGCTATGGGATCAAGCGTTGAAACATTGGAAGAAACAGCAAAAGTATTAAACCAAAAAGGAAGTAAAGTCGGCGTGTTAGGTGTTCGCTTATATCGCCCCTTCCCCAAAACCGCTTTTATCAATGCGTTACCAAAAACGGTTCAATATATCAATGTGTTAGATAGAACAAAAGAATCTGGCTCTGTTGGGGAACCTCTTTATCTGGATGTTGTTTCAACGTTGGCGGAAGGCGTTGCAAACGGTTCTTTAAACTCTATGCCAAAAGTTTTGGGTGGTCGATATGGATTATCTTCCAAAGAATTCACCTCCGCCATGGCAAAAGCCGTTTTTGAAAACAAAAGCAAACCGCATTTTACAGTTGGTATTCAAGACGATGTCACCAATTTATCCTTAGACTATGATGCTGACTTTGATATTGAATCAGAAGAAGTTTCTCGTTGCATTTTCGTTGGACTTGGATCTGATGGAACGGTTGGCGCCAACAAAAACTCCATTAAAATTATTGCCGATGGAGATGATTACTTTGGACAAGCTTATTTTGTTTATGATTCCAAAAAGTCCGGCGGAATGACAACTTCTCATTTAAGATTTTCAAAAAATCCTATTAAAGCCCCTTATTTGATTCAAAAAGCAAGTTTTATTGCCTGCCATCACATGCCATTCCTTTTTAAAACGGATGTGCTTACATATGCCAGCAAAAATGCAGTTTTCTTAATTAACACAAATGAAGAAAAAGAAAATGTTTGGAACTCACTGCCTCGCGAAGTGCAACAAGAAATCGTTGATAAAAATATTAAACTCTATGCTATCAACGCCGTTGATGTTGCTTTAAAAACAGGAATGGGTCGCCGAATTAACACAATTATGCAAACTTGTTTCTTTGCCATTTCAGGTGTTCTTCCAAAAGAAGAAGCCATTCAAAAAATTAAAAAGGCTGTTCAAAAAACATATGCACGCAAAGGGCAAGAAGTGATTGATGCCAATATAAAAGCCATTGATGCCTCTTTGGAACATTTGCATGAAATTGAAATCGGGGAAGTAAATTCCGTTCATACAAGACAGCCCGGCATTCCAACAAATGCACCGAAATTATTACAGGAAGTAACCGGAAAAATCATTGAAGGTCGTGGTGATCAATTACCTGTCAGCGCTTTAGAATGGACGGCAGACGGCACTTGGCCAACAGACACTGCAAAATATGAAAAAAGACGCATTGCAACGCAAATCCCTGTTTGGGATCCAAGCATTTGTATTCAATGCGGAAAATGCGTCAGTGTTTGTCCTCATGCCGCTATCAGAGCGAAAACAGCAACTGCAGAACAATTGAAAAATGCTCCTTCAACCTTAAAAACAGCCGATTACAAGGGCAAAGAATTTATGGGTGAAAAATTTATCTTACAAATTGCTCCAGAGGATTGCACTGGTTGTAGCATTTGCACAAGCACCTGCCCTGTTAAGGATAGATTAGATCCTAATAAAAAACCATTAATGATGGAACCCATTGAAAACCATTTAGAAGACGAAATCAAAAATTTTGAATTCTTTATGTCTTTACCGGATCCGGATCGCACGAAATTAAATCCAAAACAAATTAAATCATTGGCTTTAATGCGTCCGCTCTTTGAATTTTCTGGGGCTTGTGCCGGTTGTGGGGAAACACCTTATGTAAAAATGATGACACAACTGTTTGGTGATCGATTAATCGTTGCCAATGCAACGGGATGTTCCTCTATTTATAGCGGTAATTTGCCAACAACTCCTTATGCTAAAAACAGCGCCGGTTTTGGTCCGGCTTGGGCAAACTCCTTGTTTGAAGATAACGCCGAATTTGGTTTAGGTATCAGAACAAGTGTTGACTCCAAAAAAGAATTTGCCATGCAACTGTTAAAAGAAATGACGGCAGAAGTTGGCGAAACATTGGTTGACAGTATTATTCAAGCTGATCAATCAACGGAAACAGGTATTCAAGAACAACGCGCCCGTGTCAAAGAATTAAAAGAAAAACTGGAGCGCCTCTTAACACCAAAAGCAAAACTCTTGCTCGATAATGCCGATTATTTGGTCAACAAATCCGTTTGGATTTTAGGTGGTGACGGTTGGGCTTATGATATTGGTTACGGCGGTTTAGACCATGTCTTATACAGCGGTAAAAACGTTAATATCATGGTTATGGACACAAATGTTTATTCCAATACCGGTGGTCAACGGTCTAAAGCAACACCGATCGGAGCTTCCGCCAAATTTGCTATGGCAGGTTCCGAATTGCCTCGTAAAGATTTGGGCATGATTGCTGCTTCTTCTGGGGGTGTTTATGTTGCCAGTATTTCATTGGGTGCAAAAGATATGCATACGCTTCAAGTTTTAAATGAAGCCGAAAGCTTTAACGGCCCCTCCCTCATTATTGCATACAGCCACTGTATTTCCCATGGGTATGATATCGGAAAAGATGGGTTAGAACACCAAAAACTAGCCGTTGAAACAGGTTTATGGCCTCTTTACCGTTTTGATCCAAGACGCGCAGAGCAAGGCTTGAACCCCTTCCAATTGGATAGTAAAATAACTCGTCCGGTAAGTGAATTCATGGCCTTAGAATCCAGATTTAAGGCTGTTAAACAAGCAAATCCTGATCATTATGAAGAACTGCTTCAAAAAGCTCAGGCGCAAATTGATAACCGCTTTAAACTTTATGAACGCTTAGCAAAAGCTGAATAGTTTAAAGAAACTTATTCATATAAAACTCCTGTTTGTTTGATAATAAACAGGAGTTTTATTTTTTTTAAGCGTCATACAACCTTAAAAAAAATACAATATCCGTCATCATTAAAAAACCAGTTAAATTTTTATGCTAAAAATACCTTAATAGAAACAAACAAAGAAAAATACATATACATTTGTAATATTAAGTTAATCTAAATAAAAAAATAACGCAGTAAGAATACTGCGTTATTTTCTTTCAAGCGGATTGTTATTCCTTTGGCTTATATGTACCAGCTGTATCATCAGCCAATATTTTGATATCAAAGTATCTGAGTAACGGAACGGCAACAAAAATTGAGGCAAACGTTCCAAACAAAATACCAAAGAATAAAGAAAGTGAGAATCCTCTCAAAGTTGTTCCACCCATAATAATCAAAACAAAAATCATCACAAGTGTTGAAACACCTGTTAAAATCGTTCGAGAGAGTGTTTCATTAATTCCTTGATTCAAAATGGCATCTGTTGATTTAGCACGATGTTTTTTCAAATTTTCACGCACACGGTCATATGTAACAATTGTATCATTACAGGCATACCCAGCCAAAGAAAGCACACCGGCAACAACCACCATATCAAATTCCCAATAAAAGGCTGAGAATAACCCTAAAACAACAATTAATGTGAATGCTAAAGAAATTAAACATCCAACGGCAAACGGCCATTCAAAACGAAACCAAATATATATAGCAATTGCCAAAAGAGCCAAAATAGAGGCCAACAAACTATTTTTCTTTAATTCTTCACCAATTGTCGGACCAATCACTTCAACGCGTTCATATTTGAAGTCAGATCCCAAAATGGATTTAATTTGTTCAACAACCTGAGCTCCTGTTTGATCTTTTTCCGGTTGTGCCTGAATCAGGAAAATATTCCCTTCAAGACCGGCAGATTGGATAGATAAATCTTTAAGACCATTCAAATCCTTTCTGAGTTTCGCAATATCAACTTCTTTTGTTGTTGAAACTTCAACCAAAATACCACCTTGAAAATCAATACCAAAATTCAATCCTCTGACAACAAAGGAAGAAATACTGGCAATTATCAATGCAATGGCAATCCCAAATCCGATTTTACGAATCTTCATAAAATCAAAATTATAATCTCTTTTTCTAAATAATTTTCTTAACATCATCAGCCTCTTATAAATTAATTGTTTTTGGCTTTTTAATCATATACCAAACCATAAAAATTACTTTATTGACAATAATGGCGGCATACATTGTTGTTGCCAAGCCAAGACCCAACGTGATCCCAAATCCGCGAACGGAACCGGAACCTAACATAAAGAGGAACAAGGCAGCAAATAATGTTGTCAACTGGCCATCAAAAATTGCTGAAAAAGAGCCTTCAAATCCACGCTTAATTACTTCTTGCGGATTTTTAACACCCCGATGAATTTCTTCTTTCATCCGTTCCATAATCAAAATATTGGCATCAACAGCCATAGCCAAAGTAAGTGCAATACCTGCTACACCTGGCAATGTTAACGTGGCATCTAAAATGCTTAAAAGAGCCAATAATAAAACACCATTGACCAACAAGGTGATATCAGCAATAATTCCAAATCCGCCATAAACGATTAACATAAAAATAAAAATAAATGCCAATCCGATTAAACAAGCACCCGTTCCGGCTTTAATGGAATCTTCTCCCAAACCAGGGCCGACAACGCGTTCTTCGGCAACAACAAGAGGAGCCGGCAAAGCCCCTGCTCTGAGCATTAAAGCCAAATCATTAGCTGCTTGCATCGTGAAATTACCGGTAATAATACCTTGCCCACCTGTAATCGGGGTATTGATTGTTGGAGCACTTAAAACCTTTCCATCCAAAACAATGGCCAATCTGCGACCAACATTTTCTCTTGTCACATTCGCAAATTCTTTTGCACCAGCAGCTTTAAAACTAAATGAAACGGCTGGAGAACCATTCTCATCATAGCTACCTTTCGCGCCATCTAATTGCGAACCTGAAACAACAACGCGACGTTTTAAAACAATATATCCTGTTTCATCCCCGCTGACTAACATTGAATCTGGTGATAATTTACCCATTTGAGCTGCTTGAACAGATGTTTCCTCATCCACTAAGTGAAAGGTCATTTTTGCAGTTTTTCCAAGCAATGCTTTGATTTCTGACGGATCTTGAACGCCTGGTAATTGAATAACAATTCTATTTGTTCCTTGTTGTTGAATCTGAGGTTCTTTTGTTCCCAGTTCATCAATTCGACGACGCACAATTTCAACAGATTGTTCAACAGCTTTACGTTGCATTTCTTCAACTGCTTTTTCAGTATAAGAAACTTTAAGCATGTTTTCTTCAGATTCAATATTTAACAATGAAGGTTCAATCTTTCTGATCACTTCTCTGGCAGACATTAAATCACCGGCATTTAAAATACGCACCGTCATTTGCCCGTCAAGAACAGAAAGGCCTGAAAACCTGATCTTGTTTTTGCGCAAATCTGAACGCGATAAATCAGCCAATGTAACCAATCTTTCTTTCAAAAGGTCATTCGTATCAACTTCCATCAATAAATATGACCCACCTTGTAAATCAAGTCCAAGAGTAATGGGTTTAAACCAACTTTGAACAGATTTTGGCAAACTTTTTAATGTGTTTTCAGAAAGAAATGTCGGTACTGAAAATAAAACACCTAAAAATATTGTAAAGGCAACAATACCTACTTTTAATTTTGAATATCCAAACATCTTTTTTCCTTCTTATTTTTTTTCATCCAAAACTTGAGAAACATATGCTTTAACAACCGTTATTTCAACATCTTTTGAAATTTCAATTTTGAGTTTATCTTCTTCAATTTTTGTAACAGAGCCGATGATACCGCCCACAATCACTTTTGTTCCCTTTTTAATGCTATTTAAAGCTTTTTCATGTTCTTTAAATCTTTTTTGTTGCGGACGAATGAGCAACAGATAAAGAACCAAAAAAACAAGGGCAATTTGAAGTAACAAACTCATCCAGTCACCCCCCGCAGGCGTTGTCTGAGTTGCAACATCAACCGTTCCTGCAAATGCATTTGAAATAAACATAATTTATATCTCCTTCTCAAGTTAAAAATATAAAATTTACTATATAGATTTCTCGGAAAAAATCAATCCTTTTTTATTATTTTTTTATTTGACAAAGAAAAATTTGTTCATTAGATTTAAGCCCTGTTATAAATCTGCGAAAAAAGGAAAAAAAATGTTTAAAATAAAAATTGAATATTTACCGTCATATGATAAAGAATGGGAAAAGCTTTCTTATAAACATCCGGGTGATTCAGGTTTTGATTTAAGAGCCGCCATTGAAGAACCGATCACATTGCAACCAGGTGAATTTAAACTCATTTCTTGTGGTATCAAAATGGAAATGATTCCTGAAAATGAGATGGGTTTCAACTATGAATTGCAAATCAGACCGAGATCTGGATTAGCCGCTAAACATGGCATCGGCATCATTAATTCCCCCGGCACGGTTGACTTCTTCTATCGCGGAGAAATTAAAACCCCACTGATAAATTTAAGCAATCAGCCATTTACCATAAATCCAGGGGAACGAATTGCACAGGCTGTTATTTGCCCGGTTATCCAAGCGCAAATCGAAGAAACAACCTCAATTGATGAAGACACAGCACGTGGCAGTGGTGGTTTTGGCTCAACAGGAAAAATTTAATTATAAGAATCCTATTATTTTCAGGTTATAAAAAATCCCTCAAACAAAAAAGAATTTTGAGGGATTTTTGTTTTTCTTTACTTCGTTTTTAAAAAGCCAACCACATAATAAAATTATATAAATACGGCAAGATACTTCCCAAAAATAACCCAATCAAATTGACCCCTAAAACAAACGGTAAAATCATCAATCCAAGCAAAATATACATTCCGTACTGTTCCGTTTGTTGATATTGATAAGCCAATTTTTTTGGCAACAAAGAAGCCAAAATCCGCCCGCCATCCAACGGCAAAATCGGCAATAAATTAAATACAGCTAAAACAAGGGAAAATAAAATCCCATTCATAATATTATCTTTGAGCCACATAAAGAAGGGCGAGGAAATAGGAACAAATTCTAACACAATCCGTCCCAAAAAAACAAAAATAATAGCCAATAAAATATTGGAAACTGGACCGGCTGCCGCCACAAGCCCCATATCTCTTTTCGGTTTATTTAACGCATTAAAATTAACAGGAACCGGTTTAGCCCATCCAAATAAAACCGGAGAAGATGATAACACCAAAATAAGTGGCAGGAAAATACTTCCCATCGGATCAATATGCGCAACCGGATTTAAGGTCAACCGCCCTTCCCTCAATGCCGTTTTATCACCAAGTTTCATGGCAACATATCCGTGAGCCAACTCATGGATCACCATACATAAAACCAAAGGGATTGCCCAAACGCTCAAACCATATAAAAAATTATTCATCTACCACCCTCTATTTGACCGGAATACAATCTTGTTTTTGAGCCTTTAATTTAGAACACATGCCTTCTGCCATTTCCCTTGTTGGGAATTGACCAACCTGCAAACGATAAAAATCCCCTTTTCTTGGAATTTCAACTTTTTTGATTAAATAAGACATATTGGATAAAAGCTTCACATGTTTTGTTTTCATAACTTTCCAAGCTTTTTCAACGGCAGGTTTACTGTTTGAAGCAAATAATTGAACACGCCAAATTTCCTTTTTAGAAGGTGTCTCAACTTTTTTAACTTCAGGAGCATTCAACGGCGTTAGTTCAATCTCTTCTTTTTTCGGTTTTAAAACTTCTTCTTGTTTTACCACAGGGGTTTCAACTTGAACAACCTGTATTTCCTCTTTTTTAGATTCATCAGCTTTAACCGCTTTATTTGCTTCCTCTAACGGATTAATGGTTTTCATTTCCTGAACATTCACAAATGTCGGTTCCGGCGTATTTTGTTCAATCGCTAAAATCTGTGGCACAACCGGTTTTTCCGGCTCCGGAAATAAACTTTCAACTTTTGTTGTAACATTATCAGAGCGAATACGGTTATATACCAACTTATCTTGATCGGGAATCACAATACCCCCCGCATTTTCAGGCAACTCCTTCACAACATCTTGTGAAGCTAAAATGGTTTCAATTTCATCTGGCTCCGCCTCACTGGCCTGAAAAATAAAAAATCCGGTTAATGAGAGGCCTAAAACAACGATTAAAACCGAAATCAAAATCAAATGCAATTTAAGCGATTGAAAAGATTTTTCGTCAATCGGCTGTTCATTTTCAAGAGGAATAAAAGAAATTTCCTCGTCAATCGGTTTCGAAAAATCATAAATTTTAATTTCCGGTTCTGTTTTTTGCACAACAGGCTCTGTTACCGGCGCCGGTTCATTTATAATTTCAGGTTGTTCTTGACTATCAACCGGTTCAAAAGAAGATATTCCTTCTACTTCTTGTTCTGACGGAAGAGTATTTGATGATTCTTGTTCCACCGAAACCTTTGGTGTTTCTTCGCTTTGTTCTGATCCAACCAAAGGTTTTGTTTGGTAAAAACCAGTAAAACTCGGCTCCCGTCTGTGACTTAAATCTTCTGTTAATTCTCTGATCTTATCGAATTCATCCATCGTAAAGCTCCTTTTCTTTGTGTATAAAAGAAAATAGCATACTTTCAAACACTTTCGCAAGCGTTATTTAAAAAAAATAAATTTTTATACCAAAAAAATCTCCCTGAAAGACAATGAAAAATATTTGAGTAAAATCATAAAATTACATTTCTTTAACTTTCATTCGTTGCAAACCGTTTATTTTGCGCCAATCTGGAATTTTCTGTCGGTAATATTGATGTTTTTTAACTCAACGCAAACATGAATCATATCCTCAGGTGGATAAACACCATAAATTTCAGCTGGTTTTATATTTTATCTGTATTAAAATAAACTCATCATCTTTAATTAAAAAAATTTCATTTCCTATATTAAATTTAGCCATTATAATCCCTGTTTATCGTTTTTTTATTTTTTTGCTACTCTCAAACAATCTTATTTTCAATTATTTTTCTTAATAAATAAGGATGTTATAAAAAAAAAGGGAACTTTTTTATTTTTTTTTAAAAAAAGTCTTGACGAGTTATTTTTTTTAAGATATGATACGTTTTATCGAATCTACCAATTCAAAGATTCTTATGCGGATATGGCGGAACTGGTAGACGCAACAGACTTAAAATCTGTTGGGACTTTGCTCCCGTGCCGGTTCGATTCCGGCTTTCCGCACCATTTAAAAGCACCCTCTTGCAGGGTGTTTTTTTTATGTTATGCAACGATGGGATTGACGTCAGCACTGGACAAGTGTCGGTTCGGTCACGAAGCACTAGCGAAGTGGACACCGTTGTCAATCCGTTAAGATGAATTGATTTTTGCAATTCACTTTGCGGCTTTCCACACCATTTAAACGCCTTGGAAAACCAAGGTTTTTTGTTTTGCTGATTTAGGATTTTTCCTTAACCATTTAAGTTTATTTCTCTTTATCTTTTAGCCTTATCTAATTAAAAAATCTTTTTTGCAAATGTTTTTGACAAAAATATAAATTTATAATAAAATGGCAAAATCAAAGATTAACCCCATTGAAAGGATAAAAAAATGGATAAAACAACTTTTGCTTCAAAATTTTTAGGTATTATTGAAAGAAATCTCTGTTACCAAAGAAACTGCTTTTTTGAAGAGATTTTGGCAGATCTTAAAAAAGATCCAACCCTCGTTGACGCACAAGACAAATACGGCAACACCCTTTTGCATTACATAGCAAAATTTCCAACAAGAATAAAAATCCGTAAAAAATCAACGTACTACGAAACTCAGCATGTTATTACCGACTTTGATTTAAAAGCAATTTTGCCATTCAACCCGAACCCTTTTGTTAAAAATAACAATGGTTTTACCCCTCGGATGGAGGCAGAAGAAAACCCAAATTCTCAATTAGCTCGTCAATTATCAGCTTATGAATCAAGCTATCAAGCTGATTGTTTAGCATCAGCTATTGAAGCACAAAGCGCTATTTTACAGCATCAAGTGATGGAACATCAAACCTATCAACCAAAAACAGCCAAAGGCGTGTTGCTTTCTAAACGCACCACACACAGCCCTTATTATCGCCAACCACAAGAGGTGTTAAAAGCCAGAGCCACTCTTGACTTGGTTGTTCAAAAATTAAGAGGAAATACAAAACAAAACGAACAATGATAGGAAAAATGCAAAATAAAAAACTGTGGTGCAAAGTGTGATGCAAAGATTGGTGCGAAACTTCTCCCGATAAAATTTAACAATTCTATAAAATGGATTGAATCCGTCTTTCCGCACCAAACCACCCTTTAGGGTGTTTTTTTTATCCGCGAAAGCGTGGAGATGAGACAATACAAGGATACCTCCCTATTTACTTGCAAAATATCAACATGGCAAATGCTTTAGGCCGACCAAGTATCAACTGAGATGAATTTCAAGTCATTAATTCGCATACCAGCTTTTAAGATCCAAACCACTTCTCTGGGTGTTTATTATACATATAAACAAAATATATTGTTTAAACTGTCACATTAAAAATAATAAACTTTTTAAATATACTTTACAGCGTGTTTATAATATGCTATATATTTTCTTGTAGAGAGGAAAACACTATGTCTAAAAAGGTATCAGTTAGGTATCAAAGCAAAAAAGTTCAAAATTTGAACTCCAAGCATAAGGTTACCTCCAAACATCCCTTACGAATTTAAACACTAAAACAGGCCTAATTGCCTGTTTTTTTATTAAAAGGAGGAAAAATGGATAACGACACAAATCATGAATCTAACCAACCCAAGGATTCCATTATACCAAAAATTGAATACACCAGCGATGGTGATGTTGTTTTAAGTTTTGTGGATTTGAACACAAATATTAAACATGAAAGAACAGTTCGACCAAATGGCACCTTTGAAAAATTATCTCAAAACGGTGTTTTAATTGAAAGCATCTCTAAAATCAAAAATGCCGACGGCGGATGGATAGAAACTCATTTTAACCCTCAAGGCGAACAAACTGCCATTGGGTATTATCAAAAAGATGGTATTCCTAAAAAAATCATTCGTTTTAACGAAGGAAAAACCATAGAAACAATTCTTTTCAAAATGAATGATAATATCTTAATTTCAACCACTCTGGATAAAGACCAGAAAATAGTCAGGGCTGATGCATATAACGAACAAGGTGAAATAATTTATACTCAACATATCAAAGATGATAAACCCTATCAAACTGATGTGATCACAATGCGTGAAGACGGTGTAAAATCTATTTCTCATACGTTTAATGATAACACATGTTTGGTAAACCTTATCAATAAGGAAGGTGAAGGCATTGGGGAATATCACTATAAAGATAACGAATTAGTCCGTTCATATGAAGTCTATCATATTGATGATAATGGTTACAGATATGTCAGAGTATGGAATAAAGAAGAAGATCCTTCTATTGTGACTGAAAATATATTCAGCGAAGGAAAATGTTTAGCCAGACGAATTCTTAAAGACGGGAAATACGCCGGTTTTGTTGAATGCGTTCGCGATGCAACAACAAATCGCTATGAAGTGTTATTTAATGCTCAAGGAGATAAAGTTTCCTGCTCTACATATAACGATAAAAACGAATTAATAGAATATGGCGTTTATGAAGATGGATTGTATCGAATCACAAATCAAAAACTACCTCAAAAGAATAATTCCGATCCGCGTTCACGCTCTTAATCAGTTTAACAATCAGGAGGTATTATGTCTTATTCAGATGATATGTTCAACGTATATGAACAAACGAAGAAATTACAAGAAGATTGCGAAGAACTACAAAAAACCGTTAACCCATTTGATAATGGCTATGAACTTGGAACAACAAATCCTGTTCAAGAAGATATTAATGGCGGTATTCTTGTAGATTCTTTCTTTGCTAAAAGAAAAATAAAAAAGATCAGAAAAAAAACACATGCAGATCTGATTAAAGCCATTCGTAATGACGATATGAAAACATTGGCTCAAATTATTTATTTTGGGAATCTTGACTTAACACAAAAAGATTCTTCCAATTTTTCAGCCATGGATTGGGCGGTAGGCTGTAATCGACCGATTGCGGTTAACCTTTTATTAAAGGCTAATGTAAAACCAGATGATCATCATCCAAATGTTCTCTCCCCTCTTTTAGTCGCTATTGATCCTAAAAAAACTTTTTATGGCAAACATACTTGTGCCAAACTTTTGATTCGAGCAGATGCAGATATTATGCAAACCGATACAAAAGAAGAAAGCGCCTTAATAAAAATTATTAAAATGAACATGGCAGATTTATTTGAAGACATCTCCTCTTATAAAGTTGATAAGCATACTTTAACCAATGAAGGTGAACCATTATTGCTTTATGCTGCAAAACATGCCGAAAATGATATCATGCAAAATATCATGAACTGGGGTTTTAATATTAAAGATAAAACACCAAGACAAGAAACTATTCTTCATATATTGGCCGCTCGTCCACATAAAGAAAAGTTTATTCAAAAAGCTATTGAACAAGGGGTAAGCATTAATGCCGTTGATATTTTAGGAAACACTGCCCTGCACTATGCCGCTCAGAATGCTCAATACAATAATGTTGAAATTCTGTTAAAAGCGGGTGCCTCTCCTTTAATTAAAAATTATAAACAAGAGTTACCTAAAGATAAAATCAACCGCAAGACATATTCCGATACAGCTGTTTCAAAAACATCCGCTCTTTTAGCTGATGCCATGTGTAGCGCCTATCAAAAAATATTAGAGGAGACAAAAAATCAGGAGCCAAAAAAAATTACAGATCAAAAACCGCCATTTAATTTAAATGGCAATTCCAATCAACACCAACCTGAATAATCTAAATAAAAAGAGCCGATACAAAAACACCCCGAATAATTTATCTTTCTAAAATAAACAGATAAAAACGGGGTGTTTTTTTAATATTTATGAAACTCTTTGAAAATCTTTTTCTTGGCGAACTATCGAAATAGGCTTACCTGAAGAAATAACCTTCCCTCTCTTAACAGGAACAGTCTGTTCCAACAAATGCAATCCTTTAAACACTGCTTCATGACGTTTAAACACATCAACATCCATTTCTAATATATTGTCTGTATGCACTTTTTTAAAATCTAATGCTTTTATTGTTTGTGCCAACTCATCTATATTTTCAGTAATATTCATTAGTTGTTTTCGAATAACATTAAATTCATCAGTTGTTAATTGATCACTTTTAACTGCTTTTTGCGAAGGAAGTAATAAATCAAAAGAGCTGGCATCTTCCATCATGGCAAAAAGATAATTTTTAGCCTTTCCTTTTTTAGAATTAAGAGAAACACGATAAATCGAAAAGCTTGAATCTTTTTCTTGATATTTTGCATAAGAAACTGTTTCTTTATCAAGTGTTACAAAACAAATTTCAAAACCGGTTGCGTCAAATCGAAAGTTATACCCGTCAACATAATCAATTTTTTTTGATAATTCAACTTTCTTCTCACTTTTTTCAGACGCAAATAACGATTGCACTCCACCTAAAAACATAGCTTTTGATACCGGTTTATCATTTAAACAATCAGCTTGCATAGCGCCACATAAAAATAATGGAAGTAGTATTTTTTTATTGCTCATTATCTTACCCTCCAATTCACTGAACAACCGGCGAAATTATATCACGCAAACAATTTTATGTCAACATTTTTTAAAATGATATAATTTTTTTATAAAAATCACATAACTAAATGGTATTTTAATATAAAAAAACAACTCATTTTTTTAACCGCATAGCATTTGGAATCAGTTCAAAGCCAAATTTCCGATAAAAATTTTCTAACCCTTTATTATTCATATCATAAAAAAGGCTAATTGTTGCAAAATTATAATCATTAATGTATTTTAACACTTCTTGCATCAAAAGTGTTCCTATTCCTTTTTTTTGAAATCTTGGATGAACACAAACATCATAAATCATACACATCCTTGTATCATCAACAACACGCGCAAAACCAATTGTTTTATTATCTTGTAAAACTTCAACCATAAAAGTTGATTTATCTTTTATAATCGGCCATTGATCCTCGAGATAGGCTCCCCAACCAATTAAATCTAAAATCTCATTAATATCTTGAATATTAATATCCTTTGATATTTTTATTTGATATGTCATTTTTATATTGCCCAATCTTGTTCTTTGTTTTATTTTTAAATATAGTTTAATATATTTTATTAAAAGGGTCAAGAAACATGAGAATTTTACTTTTAAACGGACCAAAAGAGATGCTCTTCTATCCGTTCAAATCCCTTTTGTGGAAGTTCACATGACAAACATCTATGCGCGGGAAAGTTTCCGCCACAAATCCCTTTTATCCGATATTGCCGTTGGTGTTGTGGCAGGTTTTCATAAAAAAGTTATTTTTTGGCGCTTGATGGCCTGATACCAACCCTGCGAAAGCCTTAAATCTATTCGCCAAAATCTTGCCTTTGGAGGCAATTTCCTTTTTAGATAATTATGTGACAATATTATATTCTTTAACTAAAAAAGATCTAAAATCCTCCCACACAGAGTTGGTTTTTGCTTTTGGGCGGATAATTTTATCAAATTCTTCATCAGGAATCTCGGCAAGCGGTTTATCCGATCCTTTTGGTACAAAAACTTGCCACAAAGTGCCCCACCCCTTCTCATTTTGAACAGTTGAAACATAATCAGCCATCTTCCCCATCAGTTTATCTTGAAACTTATACAAATTCCCTTTTTCATCCACATAAATCATCGTTTGCATTAAATAACAGGATTTATCTTGCTTATCTTTCATTAAATTGACAAAATCTTGCGGAGTTAATGTTTCAGAAACATACTTTGTATAAACCCCCGGAAACCCTTTTAATGCCGGAATAACCAACCCGCCATCATGAACAATAACTGGTTTTTCAAGCTGTTTAAACGCTTCTTTTGCCTTATATTCAGCAACTTCTTCAACCGTATCATATTGTGGTTCCAATAAATCTAAATTTACACTTTCAACTTTAAAATCAAGCCCTTCAAGCGCATGAGTTAAACTATGAATTTTTCCCTTATTAGAAGTTACAATAGTGATTGTTTTTGTCATCTCTATTCCTTATATCTAAGATTTAAAATATAATTGAACATTATCATCAAATACTTTTATTTACAATAAGTTTTTAAAACAGTAAAAAATAAATTAACCTTAATTTTTCGTCAATATTTTTATTAATAAATATATTTTTATTGACAAAACAAGGAAAATATGATATAATAAGCGCACTTAAAATAAAAGGAGTATTTCTATATGACAATCAAAAAAGATAAATACATTGATTTTGAAGAGAAAGTAACAATTGATAAAACAACAGGCACCATACTTGCTCTTGGCGGACTGGCTATTCTTGGGGGAATAATCTCCACGTCTTTATTATATTATAAAGCTTGTTCTATCCCTGAAGCCCGTAAAAGGGAATTGTTATCTCAATATGATGATTTATCTAAAAAAGTTTCAAAAGATGAGTTAATTTCTTCTTTGGCAAATGATTTTGTGGAACGTTTCTATTTAAAAGAATATTCGATCGCAAAAGAATCAAAAAATGGTAAAGGTTGCACATGGATCCATTTCCCTAAACATAATGTAGAAACAGGAACTAATAATAACACAACAACTCCTCAAACAATTCAAAGTGCTAATTTACCGGCTCAAAAACATATTCAATTTAAAGAGCGCGTAAAAGATTAATCCCAAAAAAAGGGGGGGAAATTATGTTTTATCAGATAATTAATGAAATAGGCAACATTAAAAACTGGATTCATTCTGGAAATGAATTTTCGGTTGATGTTTCCCAGTATTATCAAGAAGACATTGATCTGATTTTAGATTTTCTTAAAATTAATGGATTAAACCCCTCATTAGATACTTTTACAACTAAAGAAGAAAATTATTGCAATATTATTTTATCTCAAAAAGATTTTAACACCTTTCACAATGGCATTAATGCCTATAAAAATCAAAAAAATCTTCTTGAAAACGGCGAATTATATGATCCATTATCAGAAGAAGAATTAAACATAATTAAAGATCACATCACATTAAAATTTGATGAACAATCAGACGCTAATAAAGATCAAAAAAGAAAAGATGAATTTTTTGAGGTTATTCAAAAACAAGCGCCATACTCCTGTTTGGCAAACCGTAATTTAAATGAATTTCTTTTTTTATTGCAAGAGAAAGATCAAACCAATTTTCCCATACATTTAACAATTGATTTGAGTAACGAAACATTACCAGTATTAGAAAAAGAACAAGCGAATGGCCTTGCAACAAGAAGAAACAACCAACCTTTTATGATGATGAAACCCTTAACTGATAAAAACATCTCATTTTCTTCAAACACATTTTTCCATGAATTGAGACATATTATTCAAATGACATATGGACTCATTTCATCTAAGAGGCAATCAAATTCCGACGTGTCATATATATTGGATACACTCACTGGTGAAGCTGAAGCAAAAGCTTATGAATTAATTATATGTTCACAAAAAAAAGATTTTATTTCATCTATAGTCGAACAAACAATTCAAAAGAAAGCACTTGATACGGTTAAAAACCCCTCTTTAGTGCCTTATTCACATAATTTATCAAAAGAAGAAAAAATAGGCGCCACACTCAGATATATTCAAATTGAAGCATATGAAAATGTGTTAGACCTTATTTGTCAGATCTATCTGCAATCTTCAAGAATAAAAATATACAACTTTTTAAACAAAAATAATATCCATTTATCATCATTTCTTTTCAAGAAACTGGCTGAACACGTCGAATATTGGCGTAATTATTATTATCCAAGAACAATTTATTATGCCCCCAAAAGTGAAGAAAACTCAAATACAGATATAAATATCATCAAAGAACTTGAAGAGCGTTGGCTCAACAAAACAGGTTTACACCTATCCCTTTCACCATCACATATTTTTTCAAAAGATATTGCTGAAAGTTTTAGTATCTCACCCTCAATCTATCCGGAAAGAGAAAATTTACCCCCTTTATTCCAAGCGGTTTATAATGTAAATCATCAAATGGTTCAACAGATAACCGATCTTTATAATCAAGGCAAATTTGATGAAATTCTTCATCTTTACCAAGAGATACAACAAAAAAATCCTTTTTTACCGAATAAAATTCAGGCGCGAGACATCCAAAGTGCCGTCCGTTATTGCTCAGTTGCTATTGATAACATGCATAGAGGAGCTTCTTTTCAAACCGTTCTTTCAAAATTCGGATATCAACTCAACGATCCTAAACCTATTAGCCAGTGGATTCCACCAACAAAAGATAATCAACAAGAAAAAGAACGACAATAAAAAAAACAGGGAGGCAAAACCTCCCTGCTCTTTTTAGCTTGCATTTTTTTATGCTTAGAAACCAAAAGTAACACCACTCTTGAATGTTGCCGAACCATTTCCAGCATAAGCGGCACCAGCGTTCAACAAAACATCATCATTCAAATAATGGAACCCACCAACGGCAAACCCTGTTGTACCACGATAGTGGCCTGTACCAAATGAAATTTGAGTGTTACCGGTTGCTCTGGCGTTCGGAACCAAAGCAGACATAGCTGCCAAACTTGCAAAACCGGATTTCATTTCATGGTGCATTTTATTGGTTCTATCTTCCAAAGCATCCACTTTACCTTCAACTCTGGCCAAATTACTGTCTAAAATACCCATTGCCGTTGTTAAATTTGAGCCGGAAGAAATATATCTTTCACTGGCATATTGACGATTACCGATTGCCCGATCCAATTTATCAACAGAGTGTGTTACCGATTCTCCTGAAGAAACATTGTGTTGTGCCGTATAAGTGCGATCACCAACAGCAGCATTAACAGCATCAATGTTTTGATTAACGGTATTTGAAGGGGAAACGCCATTTGTGCCGGCCGTTGTTAAATGGTCCGCCGTTCCAATATTGCCAGCCACCTGATTAATCGCGGCCATCACATTAGAGGCTTCTGTATAAGCATATCCATTTGAGGCGGTTGCTTCCACTGTTGCTGCCCAAGATCCATCAGCTTTAAACAAATCACCACCTAATGCGGAATTTACACGTGTATCTAAATTTGCAATAGCTGTTTTATTTGTATTAATTTCACTGGTATTCCCTGTTACACGTGTATCTAATGCCGTAATATCCGAAGCATTCTTTTGAATATCTGTTTTATTTTGATTTATCGCTGTTAAATTTTTAGCAATATCATCTGCATTTTTTGAAATATTCGTAGCATTTGTTTGAATATTTCCTTCGGCAGTTGTCATTCGACCATCTAAGGCAGAAATATCATCCGCATTTTTTGAAATATTCGCGGCATTCGTGTTAATTGCAGCAGTATTATCAGCAATCTTACCAGCATTTGTTTGGATATTTCCTTCGGCAGTTGTCATCCGACCATCTAAGGCAGAAATATCATCCGCATTTTTTGAAATATTTGTAGCATTCGTTTGAACGGCACTATCTAATGCTGATAAATTCTCATTCACCGTATTGGTGGTTTTGATTGTATTCCCATTTTCTTTTAATTTACCCACAGCCGTATCCAACGCATTAACAGCCATTGTTAAGTCACTGGCCCCTGATAAATTTTTATCATTATCAAATGTTACAGCACCAATATCATCTTGAACTTTTGAAACATCAGCTTGTAATCCGTCAACTGTTGCCTCATTTATACCAACTTTTGCTGTTAAAGCTGTTAAATCAGATTGGTTTGCTTTTGTTGTCAAAGTTGTTTCCAATGAATTAATTTTACTTTCAGTAGCTGTTACCTTTCCTTCAACAGTATTAAGTTTTGATTCATTTGTAGTAACTCTTCCTTGCAAATCAGTAACAGCACTACCGGTAGCAGCAACAGTAGCTTGCAACGTATCAATCTCGCCTTCGGCAGTTCCAACACGTGTATCCAATGCTTTTAAATCAGATTGGTTTGCTTTTGTTGTCAGAGTTGTTTCCAATGAATTAATTTTACTTTCAGCAGCTGTTACCTTTCCTTCAACAGTATTAAGTTTTGATTCATTTGTAGTAACTCTTCCTTGCAAATCAGTAACAGCACTACCGGTAGCAGCAACAGTAGCTTGCAACGTATCAATCTCGCCTTCAGCAGTTCCAACACGTGTATCCAATGCTGTTAAATCAGATTGGTTTGCTTTTGAATTTTCAAGAGATATAATTTTTCCCTCCACATTGGTCACCCGTGTATCTAAATTAGTTGTTCTCGTTCCTAAATCAGCCACCGATGTTTCAACAGCAGAAATTTTTCCTTCAGCACTGGTAACCCTTGTTTCAATTGCTGTCAAATCAGACTGATTTGCTTTATCAGTAATAGCTGCCGTATTTGTTTCAATTTGTTTTAAGTTTACCGAAATTTCGCTTCCACCATTATTCACAACAGTTCCATCTGTTTTAACAGTAATATCTCCTTCTGCTGAAACTGCGGGCTGAGCTGATAACATTGCCCCGCCAAAAATACCCGCCAACAAGGCGATACGGTATAAAGCCTTTAATTCTCTTAAAGCTGTTTTTGATAATTTCAATGTCATCATTTACTCCTCATTTTTTTGATTATGAAATATATTTGTTGTCACAAAATCGGCAAAATCCGATAAATCCGTATTAACAGAATAAATTTTCGCTTCAACCCGTCTGTTTAATTCATTGCACATTTCTTCTTCGGAACAAACAGGTTCACTATCCCCTTTAAAGGCAACTTCAATTCGTTGCTCATCGATACCTTTGTCAACAAGATAATCACGAATAGCTTTTGCTCTTTTTTCAGATAATTTTAAATTATCTTTTGTATCACCCGTCTGATCCGAATGGCCTGTTAATGAAATGTTGTATCTATCATAATGTAACATTTTTGAAACAGTCCAATCCAGACTTTGCATAGTCTCATCCGTCAGTGTAACCGAATTTAGGTCAAAATAAAGAACAGGTTGGCACCCTTTTACAATACTTCCTTCACAAACTGGCTGTTTTGTTGGCGTTGTTTTTAACATATCAACAACTTCTTGGTGAACAGAATAAATTGCTTTTTTAATTTGAAAATCAGATTCTTGATCACTTGAAGCAGCACACCCCGAAAGAAAAAGTGCTGTTCCCAAAAAAAGAATTCTTAATCTCATGATAGTCCCCCTTCATCATATGATATATTTTATTATTACACACAAATAAAATATTATGTCAAACTCTTTTTTATAAAAAACGATAAAAAAATCATTAAAAAAACTTCTTGATATAAAATAACGAAGATAAGGCAAAAAAAATTAGCAATTTGTTACTATGAAACAACAAGAAATAAACCTAACCTATTGTCAAACATTAAAAATCACACGAGATACAATCTCTAAAAAATTTATTTTTATAACATTTGTTTTTTTATTGATTTTTTTTACATTCCATAACATAATAACCAAACATATCATGGGAACATATAATGAGAAAAACAGTTGTCAGTATTTATACAATTTTGCATTTTTTAGTTGATTTGGCCTGTGCTCACTTGCTTTATCATCTGATTTATCCAATGATAACAAGCCCTGTTGAAGTTTTTTATGCTTTCTTACTTTATAATTTTTTTGCCTTTGCCGTTCAATTTCCGATTGGAATTTTAGCTGATTTTATAAATAAAAATGCATATTTTGCCGCTATAGGATGTTTACTTGTTGCATTGGCTTATTCATTGGCCCCACTCGGCATTTTTTCAGCAATTACAGCTGGTATTGGAAATGCCTGTTTTCACATTGGAGGTGGCATTGATATTTTAAATCTTTCAAAAGGAAAAGCATCCCTTCCCGGTATTTTTGTTTCTTCTGGCGCACTTGGTATTTTTTTAGGAACTCAAAAATTTTTAGATCAAACATACACTCACCTTATTTTTATTGGATGCTTGATTATTGGCGCCATTCTTTCCCTATATATATATCAAAAATTCAAACACAAATTTAAAAACACACTATATCAACCCTTAACACTTTCAAAACTTAATATTTTCATAATTTTTTGCTTATGCTTAACTGTTTTTCTTCGTTCTTATACCGGATTCCTTTTCGCATTTGAATGGAAAAAAGGATTTGAAATTACTCTTTGTTTTACTTTAGGCATTATTCTTGGAAAAATGTTGGGAGGCATTTTAAGTGATAAATTCGGAATGAAACAAACATCCATCTTTTCTTTAACCTTCTCAGCACTTTGTTTTTACTTATCTTTTCAAAACAATATGATCGGCTTTTTCTTTGGGACATTGGGGGTTTTACTTTTTAATATGACTATGCCAATCACATTAACAGCCTTATCCAATTTAATGCCAAAACAAAAAGGTATGGCTTTTGGATTGTTAACATTTATGCTCTTTTTAGGAGCCCTACCCACACTTTTAAACTTTCCATCTCCATTTTTTTCGCCAATTGGATTAAGCTTCCTTATTTTACTCTCATTAGCCCTGCTTTTGTGCGGATTATTCAAAACCAGTAAGGAATAAATGATGAACACTTTTTTTTATCTGTTACAGCCGCTTTTGTTAACTATTTTTATTGAAGTCATTGTTTCTTTTTGTTATCAAGTTCGAACAATAAAAGATTTTGGTGTTATTATTCTTGCTCAAGTTATTACAAATCCACTCATCAATTTATGTGTTCTTTTTATTTATATTCAAAACAATGCGCTTCTTTATGGATTATATCTTTTCTTTGGCGAACTCTTTGTTTTAATGGCTGAAACTTTTTTTTATAAACTTTTGCTTTTTGACAAAAAAATAAATCCATTCCGCCTTGCAACTTTTTGTAATCTCACCTCCTTTGGTATCGGCGTTGTATATGTTTTAATTAATGAGTTGATAAAAATAAAATAAAAATCTCCTCCATTTATAGT
>JAGCKR010000007.1 GCA_017647405.1 Alphaproteobacteria bacterium | reverse complement strand
TGATTTTTCATTGGATAATTGTGAAAAACTTGATGAAAATATTTGGTATATTCCTAAAAGATGTAAACCTTTTAGAATGTAAATGAATTTAAGAAGACTTTGTGACAAACGGATGATTTGAGCGATTATTTGGATAATTGTTAAGAGTAGATTCCAGTTTATCTAAAATACTATATCCATTTAAATGGTATATGTTTATTTGTTGGATTTTTGTTCCTTCTAAATTCTTTTGTTAAAAAATATTTATTGTATAGTAAGTTTATTGCAATAAGTGGTTTTAGATTCGATTAAGTTTTGTATATAAATAAAATAGATTTATATCTGTTTTATAACTTTTTATTATTTATAATAAATGGTTGTTTAAACAGCAAATATATTATAAAAAATAATTGACAAATAATTCAAAATACTATATAATGGCTAGCGCTTTTATAAAAAGTATAAGGGAAACCAAATGGCAAGAAAATATGAAAATCAATTAAATGCAATGATAACTTCAAATAAATTGATGGTAAACGATGATAAAAATGAAGTCATTGATGTTGAGATAAAAAATGAATTATCTCCTTTTCAAGAGGATGATGTTTTTTCATTTATTGGAGAAAGTGATGAATTGTCAGTTATTATGGAACTCTTAACTGATGGGAAAACCAAAGAATTTGATGCTCAGGTTATGTTAGATAATTTGAACTCAAAAACACTTTTAAAAGGCGTTCAAAATCAATGTTACGATTTGGTGAAATTGTGTTTAATTGCGGGTGTTTCTCCTGACGGTATGGCAACCAGTTATGATGGAACAAGTAATAATTTGCTTGCAATAGCCATCCAAAAAAACGATATGCGAATAATAGAGTTGTTGCTTGAAGCTGGTGCAAATCCAAATGGAAATGCGAATTTGGAAAGTGAGGGGCATCCTTTACTAGCTGCAATTGAAACAAAAAATTTGGATATTTTTATAAAGCTTTTGGAGAGAAATGTTAAAACAGATGTGAGTATCTTTTCTGGTCTTGATGTAAGGATTACTCCTGTTTTTAAATTTGATGATCAAGTATATGTGGATGATGTTGTCCAATATTGTAGTATAAAAAAATATACAAGTCCCCTTCATAAAGCTATGGAAATGTATTATGATTCTAATGATGGCAAAAATTCTGAAATTTCCAAATTGCTTTCTGATATAAATATGGAGGATATATCTTTTGAAAATAAAGTTGATCCTTCGCAATTAAGATTAACCTCATCCGCAGAAGATAATACGGGCATGACGACCGCATTATCAATATCAAGTGGTACGGGGCGAAACATATCTCACTTTTTCAATTATTCAGGATCGCAAATTATTTTGGCTAGTGATGTTCAAAATAATAAGGAAATTCCTCATTCAGTTGTTTTTCAGCATGCTGTAAAGTCTTTGGATAAAGAGCCACTTAAAAGTGTTTCAACGATAACGAAAATGATATACTTATTGATGGTTGCAAATGCTGATTGTTTGAATAATTTTAAGTATGAAGAAATCTTTCGGCCTCATTACAAAAAAGAAAAGAAGGACTTTTTGTTGTCCGATTTGAGAAAAAAAGGCGGTATATCAAAGCTGGATAAATTATTGCATGTAAAATTACATTCTCATATAGCTATGGCAGCTGAAAAGGGCGATTTAAGCATGGTTCGTTTTTTGTATCTTAATGGGGCAAAGTTTAGAGAGTTAGATCAAAAACAAAAGCTTCCGATTGTGAGCCTTGATGTGAGCCTTGATTTTAGTGATCCTTATAGAAATATGTATTTTCATAAAGATTTAAGCATTAATGATGAAATAATTGGTGCTGTTAAAAGTGGAAATGCTAAGTTATTAGATTGGTTAATTACCCATAATGCAACTGTTAAGTATAAATTACCAAGCTATTTTGGTGCGTTACATACTGCTGTGAGAGGAATGGCTGAGGCTATTGAAAATGATGATATCAACATGGTCTCTATTTTTATGCATCATGGGGTAAGTTTAACGGATGCAGTTTTTTATTGGCATTTATCGAATTATAAAAATAAAAAATTTGATACTCATAAATGGTATTGTGCAGATTGGAATGCTCAAGAAAGATTGGTTTTTGTTAACGATGTGATTGATGATCCAACGAAAAAAAATGTTTATGATATGTTTAGGGATAATCTCTTTGAGTCTCGTTATCAAATATTAAAAAAAGTTTGGTTAATTGAAGAAAAAGTGGCAGAGAAAAAAAGAAAAGAGGTTGAACAACAACGGTTGAAAGCAGAAGCAGAAAAGGCCTTGCAAGCTGAACGTGAAAAGTTATTGGAAGAAGAAAAACGTATTAAAGAAACTGCAAAATTGATGGCTGAACAAATGCTTTTGGAAGAAAAAAAGAAAGCTACAATGGTTCTTGGATATACGCCGGATGTAAAAGAGCTTGCTAATCAGGTAAAGAATTTAACAAAGAAAGTCAAACTAAATCCACGTGGTAAAGATTTTGCTTTAATTCAGCAGTTGGCTTTGATGGGTGGTTTATATCAGGTTGCAAAAGAAGAGCCGGCTGAAATTGTGAATGTTTGGGTGCCTTTATTTGAACGTGTTGTTGATGAAAAAGAAAGTAAAAAGTTGATTTCACTTCAAAAACGATTGAATAAAAAGAAAAACACACGCCAAAAATCATAATTATTTATTCAATGAATGCCCCTTGATTTTGGGGCATTCTTGATGTTTAAAAGGAAAAAGATTTTTTTGTTAAAATATAATTTCTGAAATTAGGAGGGTGACTTTTTTTAGTTGCTGGGGAAGGGAAAGCTCTTGGCTCGAAAATAAAAAAATATCAACTTTTTTAATAATAAGTTTTCACATTTCCTAATGTGAGTCACATAAAATCAAACAACTCCCAAAGAGGGAGTTGTTTGATGTTTTAAGCAACATTTTGATCTTTTTGATTTCGTCTATAAGCCAAAGCATAATTTTTTTCATCTTTTTTCTTGCCGTATTGTTTGCTCATTTTCAGTAATTGATGCGGATCAGAAAGCGTTATTTTTTTATCAACGGTATCTGTTTTTGCTTCAAGTTGTTTTTTATATTCTTTTGCCTGCGCGACATCAGGTTGATTTTTAATTTCGTTTTCAAATTCTTTTAAAGAGCGTCCTTTTTTAGGCACTTTAATTTTTTCGGCCATTTTTTCAGCATTTTTGCGAACGCCTTTCCAATTAATTTGATCTTGTTTTTTATGAAAATTTGTTAAAATTGTTTGTTTTTCTTCAGGACTTAAAGAATCCAAAAATTCATTTTGTAAAGCTTCTTGTCTGGTTAAGGAATTCATTGTGAAATCATTATTTTCTTTGCGGATTTTTTCGGCGACTGACGGAAAGAAAAATCCTTTTGCCCCATCGATTGTTTTATCAATGGCAATAGCCAAAACACCCCCGACAATCGGGATACTTGTTAATGTTTTATCGATGAATTCGCGAACAACACCTTTTTTATCATCTTCTTGCCATTTTGCTTTTTTCTCTTCAAGATAGTCGTTATGAATAGTTTTAAATTCGGATTCTTGAGTATCAAATTGTTTTTTGATTTGTTGATATTTTTGATTGGAATTTAAACATTCTTCCATCAAATCTATGGCTCTTTTGCGAACGGCAATTCGACCTTTTTGATGTTGGTGTTTATATTCTCGATAATTTTTGATAGCTTTTGGTATGGAGCAAAGAGCTGTTATGCCCATAATGGTTGAAGGAATAACCCCAACGGGAAAAAATGAAAATTTGCTAAAAAAAGGCACAAGTTCTAATTGATTTCCCCAAAAGGCATCTTGAACTAATGAACCTAAATTATTGTTACCAATAAAATTTTCAAAAAGTCCAAAGTTTAAAAGAGTGCCACCCAACCACATGCCGGCAGCTGCCGCCGCTGTATATTTAACAGGAGTTGCGCTTCCTTTTAAAGCTGCTTTTGTTTTATCCCATATATTGGAAAAGAAACCGGGATTTTTACGATAGTCTTGTTTTTTATCTTTCATTACGATTTCCTCCCGTTTGATGTTGTTGGGTTTCTTGTTCGGGTATCAGTTCGGATATGGCTGTTCCGATTTGGCGTAATTTTGCATTGACTTGGGCGCCTAATTCTGCCGTTCCATAGCCGATAGCAACCAAAGATCCGATAATTGTTGGATCCCCTGAGCCAATGGCAGCATATCTGGTTGCGTTTTGAAGTTCTAAACAAGCTGCGCGAATACGACTGTTGTTTTCAGTTAAACAGTCGGATATATCTCTATTTGTTGGGGCAAAAACAAGGGCAACAGAGCCGTCTTCTTTGGCTTTCGGTTTGAAAAGCCGTCTAAAATTGGCTGCTTTTTCTTCTGTGGTATTTCCTTTTAAATGTTGAATGATTAAGGAATAACTTTCATGATCTCTGGTTCTTGTGAACATGCCACCAATCTGATTGGTCAGTTTTGTGAAATTTTCAAGAGAGGGATCTTGCGTTAATCCTCTTAATTCATCAGAATCAACCTGAGCGGTTTGAATGGGTTTAACGGCAACATCCGTAACGCCTTCTGGGATGCTCTCAGTGATGTATTCGCGGACCATTTGGCGGATTCTTTCGCCTGATGCTTCAATGAATCCAGAGGTTGATTGTTGTACTCTATTAATGCCGTTTCGAATTGAATTTGATATACCCTCAAACATGAACCCCTCCATTATTTTCATTTCTAGCATTTGCGTTGTATATATCTATTATACCACATTTTTTGATTTTTAGTGTATTTTTTTTGCTTTTTAAAAACATCTTGATTATTTGGCAAAAAAAGAGTATGCTTTCAAAAAAAATTGAAAGGGTAAAATAAATGAAAAAATATATTACAACGCCGATTTATTACACAAACGGTGCGCCACATATCGGGCACGCGTATACAACGATTTTAGCTGATGTTTTTAAAAAGTTTGAGCAAATGAAAGGAAATGATGTTTTCTTTTCAACGGGAACGGATGAGCATGGGCAAAAAAATCAACATACGTGTGAAGCTGCCGGTTTACCGATAGATGTTTTTCTTGAAAAACAAAGTGGCTTGTTTCAGGCTGTTTTTGATCGGATGGGTATCGATTATGATTATTTTGTCAGAACTTCCGGTGAACCACATAAAGAAGTTGTTCGCTCTATTTTAACAGATTTATATGATAGAGGGATGATTATTAAAAAGTCTTATGAAGGGCTTTATTGCGAAGGGTGTGAACAATTCAAAAAAGAATCTGATTTGGATGAAAATGGTCTTTGTCCGGATCATAAAAAAGCACCGAAATTAATTTTAGAGGAAAACTATTTCTTCCGTTTGGAACCTTATCGCGAATGGCTCAGAGAGTATATCCAGTTGCATCCGGATTGGATTAAACCGCAAAATTATGCCAAAGAAGTTTTAAAAATGCTTGAAGAACCGTTGGATGATTTATGTATTTCTCGTCCGAAATCAAGGGTTTGGCTTGGTATTGAATTGCCGTTTGATAAAGATTTTGTCACCTATATTTGGTTTGATGCGCTGATTAACTATATTTCAACATTGAAATTTGGTTCGAATCCAGACTTTAATTCTTATTGGGCAAATTCTTATCACTTGCTTGCCAAAGATATTTTAAAACCACACTGCATTTATTGGCCGATTATGTTGAAAGCCATTGGTATTGAACCGGTTGGCAAATGCATTGTGCATGGATATTGGATTGGCGAAGGTGGTGTTAAAATGTCTAAATCACTTGGCAATGTTGTTGATCCGAATGAAGTGATTGATATGATGGGGGTTGAACCGCTTCGCTTTTACTTGATTAATGCAATGAGTATTTCAAGCGATTCTCCAATTAGTATTTCTCTTTTAAAGCAAGGATATAAACAATTAGCCAATGCACTTGGAAACCTTCAAATGCGTGTGATTAAAATGGTGGATAAAAACCTTCAAGGGGAGATTCCTTCCGATGTTTCTTTGTTGGCCGAAGATATGGAGGTTTTGGAATCTGTTTCAAAAAGCTTTGCTGATGTTTATAAAAAAGATATTGATCTTGAAACAGCTATTGAATTATCAGATTGCATTATGCAAGCCTGCAATAAATTAAACATGTATTTTGCTAATAATGAACCATGGGGTTTGGTAAAAGATGAAACGAAGATGGAAAGATTTAAACAAGTTGTATATACAACGCTTGATGCTCTTCGTTTAATTGCAACAGCTATTTATCCGTTGATGCCAAACGTGGCACATTCAATTTTAAAATCCTTGTCAGCTGATAATGAAAAATTAACGGCTGAATTTAACCCGAAAGCATTGGGGGTAGGGAAGGTTATTGTGCCGGATCCATTGTTTCCATATTTGGGATAGATTAAAATAAAAAAAGCGCCTCAAAGGGAAATCTTTGGGGCGTTTTTTTTGTTTTTGATTTTAAAAATATAACATCTATTTTGTTCCCGTTCGGTAACAAAATATTTAAGATTTTGATCTTTAATTGAATGAATTATTTGTGTTTGGCATTGAACTCATTGAGAATGTTTTATTTTTTTTATATCTTGTTTGTTGATTAAACAAAACGTTATTCTTTAATCACAATCCAATTATCATTAACTTTCATATGTTCCCAGCCTTCGTTATAAAAGCCTGTTTCAGGAATGATAACAATTTTTTCTTTATTAGGATTTAAAAATGCACCCCACCAAGAAAAGCTTGAGTTTGCAACAATGTTATGCTTTGTTTTTGTCATCAGGTGCAAGTCTTCTTCAGCAGAAGTGGTCCAATCAACAAAGGTGATCTTTTCATCTGTTTTTAAATTTTCTTTCGCCCATTGAATGTCATCTGAAAAAACATAAAAATGCGGATTTTTAAATTTTTTCTTTCATATATTGTATCGCATTTTGATAATAAGAAATGCTTAAAAGATGATAATTTAGAGTTGTAAAATCTCCACGACGAATGTGAATTGAAACGGAATTTTCATTTTGCATTTGAAGTGAAATTTCTTTGCTTTTACCAGTTAGTTCCTTTTTGAATTTTAATAAATTCTTTATTTTTTCTTCATGGCCCTTAATGTTTAAAAAAGAGACTGGATTGCTTACTATATGAAAATACTTTTTATTATAATCAAATTTTCTATCTGGAATAAAATAGATTGTTTCGGCATGTGAATATGTGGATAAATTGTTATAAGATATGTTAAAGATATCATATATTTTTCTTTTTTGAAGAGAAATTATTTGCATTTTATGTTGTTCGGCAAATATTTCAGCACAGATATATTGAAAAAGTTGATTGCCAATGCCTGATGGATTGATACTTAAAAAAACAATTTTTTCAGGATCTGTTATATTAAATTGCTTTTTCATAAATGAATAATAATCATGAATAACAAGTTTATTGTTCTTAAGTTGTTGAACGACTTTATTTTGTTTGCTAAAGAAATAACCATCTACATGAAAGTCTATTTTTATACAGTTATTTTTATTTGAACAGAAATTCCAGTTATGAAAATAATATTCCTCATGGTCTGTTTTTAGTAAGAAATTACCACAGGTCTCATTGAATGTTGTTTCTAGTTGTGTTTGATTAAAAGCATTCCAAATTTTGTTTGCATTAAAAATTTCATGTTTAAATAAACAGATGTGTTTTTTGTTAATTAAATCAATAGGTTTTCTTCTGTGTATAAGTTTGAAAAAATCATATATTATTAAATTTGTGAGGGAATCTTTTCGAAAAATATTTGTCTGAGGATTGCTTAAAAAATATTCATAATTTTTTTCTTGATATTTTTTTAATTTATTGTATCCAGCAGATAACAAGGTTATTGAAACTATAGCAAATACAAAAAAAAGAAATTTTTTCATTTTTTTAACTGATTTTAAAATGATTTTGCAAAAATATTGTTTTTTATCAAAATGAAACATGATGCTTTTTCTTTAAATAGTATTATAAATCTGTTTTATTATTGTTATGGCTCATTATTTTTTCAAAAAGAGAGTCATTTACAGGTATCCAATTGCTATTAACAGCCATTTCATCTGCACCTAAATCATAAAGTCCATTGGGTGGAAATAATACAATTTTATTTGGATTGTCTGATAAGAAAGCCCCCCACCATGAAAAACTTGAATTAGCGATAATATAATGTTTGCATTTTGTCATCAGGTGCAAATCTTCTTCAGCAGAAGTTGTCCAATCTATAATGGTTGTGTAATCGTTAATTTCAAAGTTTTCTTTGACCCATTTGATATCATTTGAGAAAATATAAAAATGTGGAGTTTTAAATTTATATTTCATTAAAGTCATAGCTTGATCATAATATTTTTTATCTAATATTATGTTATATGTTTTAAAATCTCCTCTTCTGATATGAACTGCAATTGAAATTTCATTTTTCATTTTTTCAGAGATTTTTTTATTTTTGCCAGTTAATTTTGTTTTAAACTTTGTGTTTTCTTGAATATATGATTCATATCCTTTAAAGTTTTTTGCAGAAACTGGGTTTTGTGTAAAGACAAAAGTATCTTTGTTAAAATCAATCCAATAATTATAAAATTCAAAATCAACTAGTATATTTTTAAATTGTTGAATTTTATTAGAAGGTTTTTCAAAATTAAAAACATCATTGAGTTTTGTTTCTTGAAGAGGAATGGTTTTTTTCCCTTTTTTTAGTGCATATATATGTGCCCCCCAATATTGAGACAATTGATTGCCGATTCCATTTTTTTTATCAACGAAAAAAAACAAAATTTCTTCCGGGTTGTTAATATTTAATTTTTTAGATAAAAAATCATTAAAATCAATTTTTGTTGAAAATTTATCTTTTTTTTGGTATGCTTCTTTTGTGTCAAAAAGATAAATATCATCAAAAGATAAAACTGCTCTTTTGCATTTTTTTTCTAATGTGCAACTGTATGATAAATTTAAATAATATTCTTCATTATCTAGAATAAATTTTGAATTATTGCAGTGGGTGTTCAAGGTTGTATCAAGTTGTTTTTGATCAAAAATGAAAAGTTTTTTATTTTGTTTTAAAATTTCTTCTTTGAAGAGACAGATATTATATTTTTTTATATCATCATTGCTTTTTTGCATTTTTAATATACTATAAAAACTTTTATGAAAATTTAATAATTCTATACTATTAAACTTCAATATATTTATAGTGTTGTTATTAAAAAAGATATCAAACATTCTTTTTTGTTCTTGTTTAATTGAAAAATATCCACCGATCGGAATGATGATAATTAATGCGATTAATAAAGAAAGAATAATTTTTTTCATATAGGTCTCCTGAATTTATATCAAGATACAGGTATTTTAATGAAATGTCAAACAAAGGAAATAAATTCAGTTATTGGTGAGTGATAAAAAAAATATCGGAGTTTGTGATATTTTATGATTTGTTTTTCTTAAAAATATCGGTTGTTAAAGATTTAAATTTGTTATTTCGATATATATCTTTTTTATATAAAAAACCGGAGATTGCTCTCCGGTTTTTTGATGTTTAAATCAAACAAATTAGTTTTGTTTAATGGTAACAACGCCTTGATCATTTGCATTGGTGATTGATTTGTAAGCGTTGATAAGGTTTTCGGGAATGTTAACCGCGGTGATGGTAACGCCGTTTGTGCGGTTGATAGCTGTGACGGTTAGGATTGTGTTTTCCGGTGTTCCAAGGCCAAAATGTTCCGCTGTGTTTTTTCCAACTTTAAGGGCATTGCAGTTGGCTTCTGATGTAACGCTACCAGTTGCAAGTTGACTCATGCATTCACTATAAGCTAAAGAGGCTAATTTATTGGCTACATCGGCAATTTTATTTGCACGAAAACGGTTCATTGATAAAGTATATCCCGCAATGCCTCCAATGGAAAGAACACCGATAATCGCTAAAACGCCAAGCATTTCAATCATTGATCGACCGGATTCTTGCTTTTTCATTTTATCCCCCTATGATTAAAAAATAAATCTTATTCTTTACAAATGATTTTATTTTTAAAGATGTTATAAAAAATACCCCTTCTTGACATTAAGGTAGCCAATATAAAAAATCTTGTCAATCTCTTTTTTAATAAATAAAAAAAACCGGAGATTGCTCTCCGGTTTTTTGATGTTTAAATCAAACAAATTAGTTTTGTTTGATTGTAACACCATTAGTACCTGAAATATCGCCAATAATGGATTTGATTGCATCTTTGAGTTTAGTATCAGTAATCTCACTTGATTTAACTGTAACACCGTTTGTTGCGTCAATTGCTGTAACTGTTAATGTTAAGCCTTCTGGTGTACCTAAACCATAATATTCAGCTGTGTTTGAGCCACTTGAAACAGCTGTACAAGTTGATGTGGTCTTGGTATTATCTTGAGCGATTTCGCCCATGCATGAACCATAAGCAACACCAGCCAATTTGTTGGCAACATCAACAACAGCGTTTGCACGATAACGGTTCATTGACAATGTGTAACCGGCAATACCACCAATTGAAAGAACACCGATAATTGCCAAAACGCCGAGCATTTCAACCATTGAACGACCTGATTCATTTTTTCTCATTTTTTAGTCTCCTATAATTATAATTATAAAATAATTCTGTTCTCTGAACAAAACCACTGTTTATGGGTTTTCCCATATAAAGGAGAAGATGAAACCCCTCCTAAGTTTGAGGTTAAACAATAAATAAAGGCTTGTCAACATCTTTTTTTTATTTTTTTTGAATTTTTTTTAAATGTCTTTCAATTTATAAGGATATTTCTTTTGTCTAATTATTTAAAAAATAGTTTACAAAATGTTAAAAATATGGTATAATGGTTGAAATTTTTTAAAAGGAGGAATGATGCTTTTTTTTCAAAAAAAGGGCAAAGAAGCAAAATCAAATCAAATTTTGCCTGTTGCAACAAATAAAATATTAAAAACGCGAGACTCCTCTTGGTTTATAAGTGATATTTTAGAAGGCGTCAAAAAAAATAAAAAAGTTGGTTTAGTGGCGACTGGCACGATGATTTTATTATCTGCCGGAATTGGGGCTTGCTCGTTGGTTAATGGTTGGGTTATGAGTATGTTACAATCCACCATTGATTCAAAAGTATTAGCTTTCGGCGTGTTAAATGGGGTGATTGCCTCAATGCCGGGGATTTTTGAAGTTGTGATTAATTTTAGCTATGGTATTGGCGAAAAAATTTCCGGTGTTTTTCGATCCCGTGTTGCTGATTTTGTTAAAGTTCGCAATATGGGGCGGATTTTGGACCTTCCGGCATTAACGCGCCAATCAAAAGGTAATAAAGTTTTAGAAGGTGCCTCTGCTTCAATAGCCGAAGCATCAAATAATTACCTTTCTTTTATGATGGGGTTAGGTGGTTCAAGCGTGATGTTTTTATCAGCCTTAGGGGTGTTGGCTTGTGTTTCGCTTTCAAATGCCGCTATTGTGTTGGGTTTAACGGCCTGTAAATTAGGTGTTAGCAAATTTATTGAGGGCAAAATTGTTTATCGTCAAAAAGAACTTGAAGAATTAAGGGCTGCTTCTGTTGCAATGATTTCCGATTTTTCAAAAAATGGAGAGATGATTAATGCGGTTTCGAGTCAAAGAAAAATTGAAATTCATAATGAAGCTATCCGAAAAACAAATGAATGCCATAAAAAAAGAGTTGATTTGGAAAAAAGTCGCGAAAAATGGAATACCATTAATTTAGGAATGGATCTTATATCTGTTGTTGGTTTTTCTTTAATGGGGTTATATAATTTTGATTTGGTGCGCGATATTGGGCTTTATACGATAACCGTTGGCTCCAGTGCCAGAGGTATGATGGCGGGCTCTCGGGTTGTTCGTGATGTTCAGGGTGTTATGGCTTCTTTAGGGCAAGGGGCTGCCGCTGAAAAGATTCTTTATGATAATGGCAAATGCAATGTTCGGGTTGGTGAAAAAGGGTTATCAAAAGCCCAAGGGCATATTTGTATAAAAGGGCTTGATTTTTCATATATTCAAGATGCCGAAGGGCAAATGAAGGCGCAACGTGTTTTATCAAATTTTGATTTTGAGGTTATGCCGGGTGAAAAAGTTGCCATTATCGGTAAAAGCGGTTCTGGTAAATCAACTGTTTTATCCATCGTTTCAAGAAAATTTGAATTCCAAGAGGGGATGTATCAAATTGATGGTCAAGATGTTCGTGACTTAGAAGCGGATGCTGTTGCCAAAAATATTTCATCTATGATTAATGAAGCGCAGTTTTTTGAAACGCAGGATATCAGATATAATTTGCGTCATTACAAAAAAGATGTTACCGATGAAGAGATTATGGATGTTTTCAAAAAAGTTAAATTAGATGGGGTGCTTGCAAGTGAAAAGGGTCTTGGAAGCAAGCCGGATGAACTTTCCATGGGGCAAAAACAACGGCTTCGTTTAGCAGGAACGCTTTTATATGATGCACCGATTGTGATTTTGGATGAAATAACAAGTAATCTTGATCCGGAAACAAAATCTGATATTTTGGCAAATTTGGATGAGCTTTTTGATGGAAAAACCGTTTTAATGGCAACGCATTCGCCCGAAGAAGTGGCTATGGCTGATCGCGTTATTATAATGGATGAAGGAAAAATTATTGAGCAAGGGAAGGCATTGGATCTTTTTCAAAATAAAGAAAGTTATTTTTATCAGTTGTTTGGGAAATATCAAAGTGTTTTTGAATGGGAAGAAAAACGAAAAAAGAAAACAGCCCAACAAGAACTGCGAAACGAAAATGAAAAAACGATATCTAAATTTTTGGCGCTTGACGTGGCAGGGCAGAGTATGGCTAACTCAGCATTTAATTCACGGTTGATTGTTAAACAACCCGTTTCGTCTCGACGGTTGATTCAATCGTATCAAAATGAAGGATAAGAAAGGCTTTTGATGGAAAATTTAAAAAAGAATTTGAATGAAAATGAGTATCAACAGGGAGAAATGATTGAGCAAAAAGTTCTTTCTTTGATTAATAAGGAGTTGACGGGACCTTCTTATCCGGTTGATGTTCAAACGCGTCTTCAAAAGGCTTTTTATTTAGCCAAAACGGGCAAAGCCATTATGTATCCAACCTTTTTTTATTTAGTGAATGAAACTGAAAATCCAAAGGAATTTTTTAAGAATCCATATTCGGATAAGTCAGAAATTGATTTGAATCAGCAAGATGAAGATGGTAACACATTGCTCCATTATTTGGCGATTTCGGCATATTTTGTTCCTTTTTCTGAATATTTAATAACAAAAGGGGCAAAAGCAGATATCTTGAATAAGAAGGAGGAGCCTGCGATTAAATTTAATGCACATCAGTTGAATGGATATGCAATCCCTTTAATTGAACAAACAGATAAAAAGTTTTTAAATCGCGTTTATTCGGATGGAGAAACAATTTTAACCGACTTTTTTCAAAAAGGGGTAACTTGTCATTTATTCGATGTGGCATATGCCTTAATTAAACAGGGTGCAAATATTAATTTAACAAATAAGGCAGGGAAAACACCGCTTTCTTATTTGTTTGATCGGATAAAAAAATATGAAACTGGCACAAAAGGATATGAAAATTTAAAATATGCCATTCAGGAATTAAGTGGATTTGGGGCGAGGGTATTGACGCCAAAAAAAGTGAGTGCTTCAAAAAATTTGAAAAAGAATCCAAAAGACATGATTATTTCAAGGCAAAGGGAATTATAAAATGGAAAAATTAACGACTTTGGCTAAACAGTTAGAGCTTGCCGGTGATGATAAAAATTTGCAAAATTTGATTTTCAGATATTATCAAGGGCTTGACATGGGAGATTCTCATTGGCGTGAAGGAATGTATATGGACCGTATTCAAGCGCAGGGACAAACACTTGAAAATTTTTATGAAGAGATGCCAAAGTCTAAACGACAGTTGGAAGAAGAACGTTTAATAAAAGCGCATCCGGGAGTGGATATTAATCAGCTTATGCTTGAAAAAAAATATGGGCATGGGCGAGATTTTTAAAAAATGGTAAAAGCTTTTGGCTCTCTTTTTTAGGGTAACAATATATTTTTAATCATGAAATGAATATCGGTATTTTCAATTTCTTTTGAATAAGAGGAAAGAGGCTGTTTACCTTCAACATAATAAAAAACATTTGAGCCGGTGTGTTTGAGTTTTGTGTACTTGCAGTGAGATGTTAGCCCGCCGGTTTCGTGATCTGCAACAATGATAACGGTTGTGTCTGCTCTTTTTTTTGCAAAATTGATGGCAGTTTCCACGGCTTTGTCAAAGCGAACAAGGGCTTGGCTCATTTTATCAAAATTATTTAAATGAGATTGTTTGTCAATTTCGGATTCTTCAATCATAATAAAGAAGTGTTGTTGAGTTGTTTCAAGAGAGGATAAAAGCTTTTTTGTTTCCGATTCAATATCTTGAACAGCTTCGATATTCATTTTTGTTTTTGCTTTTTCCAAATCTTTTAAAATATTTTTTGTGTTATGACGGGATTTTTGGTGCGCATAAAAGGCGGAAGGTGTTGCGCCTGTTATCACGTCGGTTGTTCGGATAAAAACTTGATATTTTTTTAAAAGAGCTGTTTCAGCCAATGTTTCGCATTTTTCTTTAAAGGGGGTTAATCCTAAAAAACCGTTATTTGTTTTGATGCCACAGGAATAAGCAGTTGCGCTGGCGGCCGAATCTGTTATCTTATTATCGGCAGAATATGTTTTAATTTCCCCTTTTGGTGTTAATTTTTTTAAAAAAAGAGGGTGTTTTTCATGTACGCAGGAAAGATGATTTTTTCCCATGCCATCACCGATCATTAAAATAATATTTTGAGAAAAAGCTGTGTAACAGGTTAAAAAACAAATGAAAAACACTAAATAACGCATAAATACCTCTTTATGAAAAGAAAATTGAAATATATCATTTTTTATTTATAAAATGCAACTTGTTTTTTTGCTCTGTCTATTATTTTTTATAAGAGGTAAAAAAACGCTTTCTTTTTTATAAAAAATATTGTATAGTCATTTCTATGTGAAGACCTAAAAAAGGAGTGAAGAGATGTTTTTATCCATTTTGATTGTTTGCTTCATTGCTGCTCTTTATACGGCATATCGTTTGATTGGGCAGGGAACATATTCATTGAAACAAAAATTATTGATTTTATTGGGGTCATTGTTTTTGTTTTCAATTCCTTTTCTTCTTAAAAGAATTTCAGATTGTTCCGGAGCGATTTATTCATTTATTTATGTTAGTGCCTATTTTCTTTTTATTTTGGGGGCACTTTTTTTCTGTTTGATCATTGTTCGTGATGTCATTTGGTTTTTCCTTTGTGTGAGGGAAATGGCCAAAAATATTTTGCCAAGAAAATATCAATGGAAAAATCCGTTGTTTTTAAAGAGAACCAATTATATCTTGATGGTTTTGGCTTTTGCTTTATCTGTTTTAAGTTTATATTCTGGTTTAAAAACACCGGTTGTTAAGGAAACGATTTTATCATCCAATAAAATTGAAGAACCGCTTCATATCGTTGTTTTAGGGGATATGCATTTAAAACGCACAACGAGTCTTGCGAAAGTGAAAAAAATTGTTGAGAAAGTCAACGCATTAAATCCGGATATTGTTTTATTCCCAGGCGATACAGTTGATGATGATATCTTTTTCATTGAGCCGATGTTAAAAGAATTAAAAAATATTCGTGCGTTTAAAGGAATGTATTCTGTTTCCGGTAATCATGAATTTTATGTTGGTGATGATCAGGTAAAAACAGCATTTATGATGACGGGCATTCATTATCTTGCGGATGAAGGGGTGTCGGTGAAAAAAAATGTTTATTTGGCCGGAATTATTGATGATAAAGGGCGTGGGAAGGTAAAAGTTCAACAAGGGATTGAAAAATCGTTAATGGGCGCTAAAAATACAGATTATAAAATTTTGCTTTCTCATCGTCCGGCAACAATGAAATACGCTAAGAACAAAGGTGTTGATTTATTAGTTGCAGCGCATACGCACGGTGGTCAGATTTTCCCGTTCCATATGGTTTCAAAAGTAATAAACGGATATTTATCAGGGCTTTATCATGAAGGAAAAACATTCCTTTATGTGACAAGAGGCGCTGGTCAATGGGGTCCACAAATGCGCTTGTTTGCCCCAAGTGAAATTTCTTTAATCAAAGTGCATCCTGTTCAAAATTTAGCTGCTGTTGCAACAGATGAAAAACAACCTGTTGAACAAGAAGATAAAAAAGCGGAAAAAGAAGTTGTGTATCCAATTTCTCAAGAAAAAAATAATGATAATTTCGTTAAAAATACGATGAACGAAAAAGAAAATGTTTCTGATGAGTTGGTGACCCAACATCTTGAAAATGCAAAAGAGATCGCTGATAAAGAAGCCGCTCTTCAAAAAAATGAAGAAGGTGAACAAAAAGATGTTGCCTTTGAAGAGGCAAAAGAGTCGTTAGATGCCGTTTTCAATAATGTGATATTGGAAAATACAAAAAAAGAATTAGCTGCGCAAAAACAAGAAAATAAAAAGCTTGAAATTGAAATTAAACAGTTACGTGTTGATTTTGAAAAAACAAAAGACAGCATGGATAAAGTAATTGTTCGTCAAAAAGCAGCTATTAAATTATTGGAAGCTGAAAGAAAAGTTTTAAAAGATGAGTTGGTGGAACAAAAGCTTTTGTTAAAATCAGAACGTAAAGCAACACAAGAAATTTTGGCAACTCAGAAAAAGCTTTTGGCCAGAGAACGTGAAATTGCTAAAAAAGCTTTCAAGCTTCAAAGTGAGTTATTGGCTGAATTAAAAACAGTTAAAAAAGAATTGGCTGAATTAAAATCAAAAGAGGCTGTTAGTCAGAAAACAAAAAAGGTTTTGGTGGATGCTTCTGATTTTAATCAAACAAGACCAACTCTTCAAGAACCTAAAAAACATTCTGTTTTAACCCCTCTTTATGCGCCGAAACCTGTTGAAAGACCGTATGCCGAAGAACAACGTCGCGAAGAAAAATTTGCGAATATGGAAGTGATTTATCATGAAGATGGGTCTGTAACCAGACAGATGACAAAAACGGTTATCATTGAATATCCAACCTATTTCAGCACGGTGAAAAGCGTTGCCAATTATCGCACAACGCCGATTGAAGAACAAACGGCGGATCCCGTGATGATTGAAAATGCCCTTCGAAAGGCTTTGAAATTGCCGTTGATATAAGGATGAAAAAAAGAGCTTTTGAAAAGCTCTTTTTTTTATATCAAGAAATTTGTCGTAGTTTTTTTGTTGTCAAATTTGAAAAAGCAATGTTTGTGATAGTGAATGTAATATTAATCTAATTAAATAGAATCTATCCAAAAAGATGATAAACTTATTGGAACAAATATGTTGTTTATGTCTGAGAAAGAAGTTTATATGCAAAATAAATGTGGCGCTGGGGTGATTTCTTCTCTATAATAAATAACGGAGGTGGCTTATGAAAAAACATTTAATTTACTTTATTTTGAGTGTGACAATCTTTATGATTTCATCGGTTTCATTCGCGAAAACAAATTATCGGTTGTTAGTTTTTGGAGATAGTTTAAGTGCCGGATATGGTGTGGGTGAAAAAAATTCTTTTGCCTCTATTTTGCAAAAAGAGTTAATTAAAAAGGGATATAAGAACGTTCGGGTTATTAATCAAAGTAAATCTGGCGAAACAACTTCGGGTGGTTTATCTCGCTTAAAAAAAGCATTAGATTCCGTTAAACCAAACGGTGTTTTACTTGAATTGGGGATTAATGATGTTTTGCGTGGAAGTTCTATTTCATTAATTGAATCTAATCTAGAAAGAATGATTAAAATGTGTCAAGAACGAGATATATCCGTTTTGTTAGTTGGTATGAAGGCTCCACTTTATGCTAGCATTTTATATCAAAAGGAATTTAATGGTTTGTATGAAAAGTTGGCCTCTAAATATCATCTGATGTTATACCCATTTTTTATGAAAGGGTTGATTCAAATTGAAAATGGTGCGCCGGTTTCTAAATATACATTGGCTGATAAAGTGCATCCAAATGTGCATGGAATTGCCCTGATGGTTAAGAATATTATGCCTTATATTGAAAAATTTTTAAAACAATCGCAATAAAACTAAAAAAAATGCTTTTGAAGTGTTGAAATTTTAAACAAATCCTGTTAAAAGCTTTAAAAACGTTTTTAATGGGATTTAAAATGAAGATATATCAGGTTGGCGGTGCCGTTCGGGACAGCCTATTAGGCAAAGAGCCAAAAGATTTTGATTATGTTGTTGTCGGAAGTAATCCGGACGAATTAATTCAAAAGGGTTTTTTATCGGTGGGAAAAAATTTCCCCGTGTTTTTGCATCCAAAAACAAAACATGAATATGCCTTGGCGCGTAAAGAAATCAAAACTGGAAATAAACATTCTGATTTTGAGTTTATATTTGATGAAACGATCACGTTAGAAGAAGATGTTATGCGACGTGATTTTCGGATGAATGCACTTGCGATGGATGAAGAAACAGGTGAAATAATCGATTATGTCGGTGGTAAAAAAGATATTGAGAATAAAATCATTCGTCATATTCATGCGGAGCATTTTAAAGAAGACCCATTGCGTGTTTTAAGAATGTGTCGTTTCGCTGCTTCATTAAATTTTGAAATTGATGAAGAAACGATGCAGTTGGCAAAAGAAATGGTTCAGGAGGGTGCTCTTTCATATTTAAGTAAAGAACGTGTTTTTAATGAATTTGAGAAAGCTCTTTCAACACAAGGATTTGATATTTTTATTTCAAAGATGCGTGAATGTGGCGCATTAAAAGAAATTTTGCCGGAAATAGATGGTCTTTTTGCGATTCCTGAAAAAGAGGATTTTCATCCGGAAAAAAATACTGGAGATCACACGCTTTTGGCATTAAAAGAAGGGTCATCATATTCTCCCATTGTTAAATTTGCTGTTTTACTGCATGATGTTGGTAAGCTTTTGACTCCGCAAATTATTTTGCCAAGTCATTATGGGCATGATGCAAAAGGGGTTGAATTAATTAAAGAGATTTGTGCCAGATTAAAAGTTCCGAAAAAATATGAAATGTTAGCAGCGTTGGCCTCTGAATATCATATGGTGGCTCGCAAAGCCGGAAATATGCCCTTAATAGATCTTTATTGTTTTGTTTCGAAAATTAGTCGTGGCTTTAAACGAAAAGAAAGTTTAGAAAATCTTTTTCTTGTTTGTAAAGCGGATGTATATGGGCGTGGAAAATTATTGGAACAGCAAGAATTTGATAATTTAGATTCAGCTCAAATTAGAAGCGCCCGTCTTTTTGATGAGGTGAAAAAAATTAATCTAATGCGGATGCCTGATTTTGATAAGGCCCGAAAGGATAATAGTTTTAAATCAAAAGCTGATACCTATATTTTAAATATTCTGGAAGCTAAAAAAATCTAAGAAAAGGAGTGCGCCAAGCGGGGGATGGTTTAGCTTCTTTGATGATTTGTTGTAATTGTTCTTCTTTTAACACTCCAGTCTGATATTTTTTATTCACAATTACAACGGGAACGGCTTTTGTATTGAAATAAAAATAAAGGTTAAAATGTTTTTTGTATATAGGGCGAAAAGATGTTTTTTCGGCTTCTTGGACAAGTTGTTTCGGATCATGGCCAAAACCTTCAAATAGTTGAAGAACTTGCTCAGTTGACATTAAACCAAATTTAGCCATTTCATCAAAAATTTTATTATAAACACCATATTTGCGGGTTGCTAAAACAAGATCGGAAAATTGATTATGTTTATATCCAAAAACAGGTGTTTCAATTGAAATCCAACGAATATTTTGCCCTTCTTTTGAATGGACTAAATTATAAAGGTCTTTATGAAGCTGTTTGCAAAAACCACAACGATAGTCAAAAAAGTCAATAATAACATAGGTCCCTTTGGGGTTTCCCAGTGAGGCATAACTTGGATCGTTTAAAATTTCTTCATAAACAGCTTCAAATTCTTTAGGAAGTGGTTCGGTGGCCAAAACGTTTGTTTTGATAAAAAAAGTTAACAGTAATGAACATAAAAACATAAGAATGCTTTTTTGCATTTTGGCCCCCTTTTTTTATTTGTTATTTTAACTGTTCTTTCCACATACCTTCTAAATCATAGAAATCACGCATTTCGCCTGTGAATAAATGAATCATCACGTCAATCAAGTCGATAACAATCCATCCAGTATCTGAATTATCGCCTGAAATGCGGGCTCTATAACCGGCTTTTTTGATTTCCTGAATTAAATTATTTGCTAAACCATTCAAATGACGGCCGGATGTTCCGTTTGCAATGATAATAAAATCAGTGAAGGAACTTTTACCTTTCAAATCAATAGTTACAATATTTTCAGCTTTACCGGCATCTAATTTTTGTTCAACAAAGGCAATTAATTCTTTAATCTGTGCTTTGGAAAGAGCACCGGGAGCTGTTGGTAAAACGGCTTTTTTTGCTTTGGTTGTTGTTTTTTTTGCACAAGGTTTTCTTTTAGCCGGTGCTTTCTTAACTTCTTCTTTTGTTAAACGCTCTTCATTTTTTTGCGCTTGTTTTTTTGCTGCAGCCTGTGTTGAACTGATGGATGATTTTTTCAATCCCTTCGGCATTTATTCTTCTCCTTCTTTTGCTTTTAAAATTTCTTTATACGCCAATCTTAAAATATCTGTAATGCCAATTCGGGCAACACCTGAAATTGTGTGAACTTTTTTTCTTGTTACTTTTTTAAGTTCGGCAACTTTGTTATTGATTTCTTCTTCTAAAAGAGCATCGATTTTATTTAAAGCAACAATTTCCGATTTTTTTGCTAGTTCAGGACTATACTTTTTAAGTTCGGCACGAATGGTTTTGTAAGGGGTTACAACGTCTTCTTGTGTGGCATCAATCAAATGAATAAGTACTTTGCAGCGTTCAACGTGTTTTAAAAATTTGGTTCCAAGACCAATTCCCATTGAGGCGCCTTCAATAAGGCCGGGAATATCTGCAACCAAAACACCGTTATCATCAACCATTGCCATGCCAAGATTTGGATGAATTGTTGTAAACGGGTAATCGGCAATTTTAGGTTTTGCGCGACTAATAACGGATAAAAATGTTGATTTACCCGCGTTTGGAAGGCCAATTAAACCGGCATCAGCAATAATTTTGAGTTTAAGCCAAACCCATAATTCTTCACCAGGCGTACCGGGATCAGCTTGTTCCGGTGCCTGATTGGTGGAAGATTTATATGAATCATTTCCACGACCACCTTTGCCGCCTTTTGCTGCAACAAACGTGTCACCATCATGGAGCATATCTGCTAAAACAATTGAGCCGGTTTCATCCATAATTTGCGTACCAACAGGAACTTTGATAATTAAATCATCGCCCGAGGCACCGGTGCAATTTCTGCCGGCACCATTTTTGCCACGCATGGCTTTAAAGTGTTGTTGATAACGAAAATCAATTAATGTGTTTAAATTTTCAACGGCTTTAAAAACAATATCGCCACCGTTACCGCCGTTACCGCCGTCCGGCCCGCCGAATTCAAGAAATTTTTCGTGTCGGAATGAACAAGCGCCGTTACCGCCGTCACCAGCCTTAATATAAATTTTTGCTTCATCTAAAAACTTCATTTTATTATCCTTTTTAACTATCGATATATCATACTGTTTTTTTTGAAAAAGGTCAAATAAAAAAGAATGTTATCTGTTTTTTAGATAAAAAAGTTGTTAATTTTAGATAATTATGCTAGTAAAAACTTGATAAGTTAAAAAAGGAGAGAATGTTTATGTTGAAATTATTAAATCCTATAAAAAACTTTTTTTATTTTACATTGGTTATTTTTTGTTTTTTAAGTTTGATGGCCTGTCAAAAAAAAGAATTTCGTTCTGATACGATTTATTTGTTCTGGCAACCGGGATGTTCGCATTGTCATCATGCTATTGAATATTTTAACAATGAAATGCCAACAGTACGTGTTGAAATGATTGATATTTCAAAAGAAGATGGATACAAAAAATTAATTAAGGCTGTTCAGCTTTATAATCTTGGAAATCAAATTGCAACACCTCTTTTTATTGTGAAGGATAAGCATTTTGTTGGGTGGTCAAATGAATTTGCTGAACGTTTAAAAGAAATAGCGCCTTATTTTCAAAAATAATAACCGTTAAACAATAAAAAATCCCGAAAGAAAAGTTTTCATTTCGGGATTTTTTTTAAAGCGGTTCTTCCAAATCAGATTCAGATTGTTCTGCTTCGAGCGGTTCTTTTACACGTCCAACAATCGCTTTTGGGAAAACGGTTAAAACACTTTTAAGTGGTTCTGATTTTTTAAGCTCATCTAAAACAAGACCTGCTTTTTCGGCTTTATTTTCCTTTAATGTTTGACTAGAAGAGTCTTGTTTGATTGTGATTTCCCATTGGATGCCTGTTTTAGCTGTTAAAAATTTTGCAAGTTCTGCACTGAATCCTCTGGGAGAATCATTTGTAAATGCACATACAAGTTTTCCAGGTTCAATGCTGATTGGACGAATATAGCTTTCAATATTAAATGCGAGTAATCGTTCTTTATGGTGTTTGGCAAGATTTGAAATATCCGTTAATGTGTTGATGGTTACGGATGATTGTGTCGGTTGTTCTTGTGCTGAAACAGTTGGCAAAGGATTGGTATTTTGCACTGTTGGTGCAGGTGTTGTTTCTTGTTTTTTTTGTGAGAAATTTGGAGCTTGATCAACCGTTAAAGTGTTTTTTTTTATATCAGTTATTAAATTATTTAAGGAAGGGATTTCACTTAAAAATGCTAATCGAATTAAAATCATTTCCAGTGCCATAACCGGATTATCTGCCATTTTGATTTCAGTTAATCCTTTTAGCAAAATTTGCCAAGCGCTTGTTAAAGAGACCATTGAAAGCGTGTTTGCAAGTTCTTTCCCTCGTGACCGTTCTGCTTCAGGAACGGTTTTGTCTTCGATAAGTTCTGGAACGATTTTAACACGGGTTAACCAATGAGTCAGAGAAAGCAAATCTTGAGCCGTCATTAATGGATCGGAACCCGAAGCATGTTGAATTTCTAAATAAGAAAGAGCTGATTTAACATCTCCTTTCATAATGGCTTGATATAAGTCAAAAAGATGTGTTCGATCGGTTACGCCCAGCATTTGACGAATATCTTTTGCTTCTAAATGATAATTAAATTGCGTCATGGCTTGATCTAAAAGCGAAAGAGAATCGCGGCAAGATCCATCACCGGCTCTGGCAATTAAACGCAAAGCTTCTTCTTCGGCTTCAATATTTTCATTTTGAGCAATTTTTTGAAGGTGCTGTGTTAACAGATTTTCATCTAAACGTTTTAAATCAAAACGTTGGCATCTGGATAAAATCGTAATCGGAACTTTTCGAATTTCAGTTGTTGCCAAAATAAATTTGATGCGTGCAGGCGGTTCTTCCAATGTTTTTAAAAGAGCATTAAAGGCAGCTTTTGAAAGCATGTGAACTTCATCGATGATATAAATTTTAAATCTGGCGGAAACAGGGTTATATTTTGCACTTTCAATAATTTCCCTGATATTATCAACGCCTGTGTTACTGGCGGCATCGATTTCGATAACGTCAATATGCGAATCAGAGGCAATTTCCAGACAATGTTTGCATTTACCACAAGGGTTAGCAGTCATATTGCCGTTTCCATCTTCTCCGATACAGTTTAAGCCTTTTGCAATAATTCGAGCCGAACTTGTTTTGCCAACACCTCTGATTCCCGTGAGCATATAAGCATGTGCTAAACGGTTGTGTTCAATGGCATTTTTAAATGTTTGAACAAGCGCTTCCTGACCAACCAAATCATCAAAAACCTGCGGTCTGTATTTTCTGGCTAACACGTGTGACGAATTTTTCATTTTAGATCCTTTTAAACCTTTTGAAAGAGGATACCATATTTTGTTATATCGGTCAAGCAAAAGGGTGTTTATTTCTTATTTTTTTATTAAGTTGAAAATTCGCTCAATCATAGCGAAAAATCCGTTTCGTCTGGTTGGTGAAAGATGATCTTTTAAGCCCAGTTCTTCAAAAATTTGAACAAGGTCAAGATTTAAAATTTCTTCATCTGTTTTTTCATTAATCAGATAGATTAAAACAGCTTCAAGTCCTTTCACAATGAGAGCATCGCTTGTGGCATTAAAATAATTTTTTCCTTCTTTTTTTTTATGGGTGAACCAAACTTGAGACATGCATCCTTCAACTTTGTTTTGATCTGTTTTATCCTCTTCTTTAAAAGGAGGAAGCTGATTGCCAAGATCAATCAGATAACTATATTTTTCTTCCCATGTTGAAAGATAGGAAAAATTTTCAAATAATTCATCTTTTGTCATATTATTGTCCGTAAAATCATCATTTTGTTTTATTTTTGCCTATTTTTGAACGAAAAAAAAATAAAATCAATGTTTTTCTTTATTTTTTTTTTATTTTATGTTATAAGCCCTTTTAAATGAAATGGAATTTGATTTTTTTAGATAAGGTTGAGAGCACAAATGATGTGGCAGCTTCGTTGCCACGTGGATCTTGTGTTGTTGCAAAAGAGCAGACAAAAGCGCGTGGGAGGATGGGACGCAAATGGATTTCATTGAGAGGAAATTTGTTTTTTTCTCTTGTGCTTAAAAGTTATGGCGCGCAGACGCCGATGCTTTCATTTGTTTTATCTCTCAGTATTGCCGAAGTTTTGAAAAAATTTGATGCAAAAATTAAATGGCCGAACGATGTATTGATAGACGGTAAAAAGGTTTGTGGTATTTTGCTTGAAAATTTAGGGGAAACGGTGGTCGCTGGTGTTGGAATTAACACGCAAAATGCCCCAATAACGGATGTTCTTTATCCAACAACGTCACTAAACGGTGAGATAGAAAATAATATTTTATTGCAAAATATTTTAGATGCATTTGATTTAAATATGATGCTTTTTGAAACAGAAGGCTTTCAAAAGATTAAAGAAAAATGGTTATCCTATTCAAAAGGGGTGGGAAAAGAAATTGTCATTTGCTTGCCAAATGAAAAAGTAAAGGGAGAATTTGTCGGGTTGACGGATGAGGGTGCCGTTCAGCTTCGAACTAATGATTTATGCTGTCGTTTGATAACGGCGGGAGATGTGTTTTTTTTAGATGAAAGAAAAAAAGAATGATTGAAGAAACAAAAGATATTGTCATTGACAAGGATAAATTTGTTTTTGTTCCTATTGGTGGAGCAACCGGTGTGGGAATGAATTGCTTTGCTTATGGGTATAAGGGCAAATGGTTGATCGTTGATTTGGGGGTCGGTTTTCCGGGAGATGGATTGCCAGGTGTTGATGTGTTATTGCCGGATGTATCATTTTTGGAAAAAAACAAAAAAGATATTTTGGGCCTTGTGATTACGCATGCACATGAGGATCACTTAGGTGCCGTTGGGCATTTGTGGCGTTCATTGCAGTGTCCGATTTATGTGACGGCATTTGCGGCAGAATTACTGGAAAGCAAGTTGGTTGAAAATTCATTGCTTGGACGTGCTGAAGTGAATGTTTGTGAATTAGGTTCCGTTATTGATTTAAAGCCGTTTGAAGTTGAATTTGTTTCAATGAGTCACTCTATTCCGGAAGCTAATGCATTGCGGATTAAAACAGATAAAGGTTTGGTTTTGCATACCGGTGACTGGAAGCTTGTACCGGATACGGTGTTGAATCAAAAAACAGATGAAAAACGTTTAAAAGAAATTGGTAAAGAGGGCGTTTTAGCACTTGTTTGTGATTCAACTAATGTTTTTAGCGGTGAAAATAAGCTAACAGAAATGGATGTAAGGAAAGAACTTGAAAAGTTGATTGCAAAATATGAAGGAAAACAAATTGCCGTTGCCTGTTTTGCATCAAATGTGAGTCGGGTGAAAAGCATTTATTTTGCGGCTAAGAAAAATAATAGGCAGGTTTGTTTGATGGGACGCAGTTTATGGCGTATGGATGCGGCTGCCAGAGCTTGCGGATATTTTGATGATGTGCCGGAATTTTTATCTGAATCCGAAGCATTAGAGCAACCGAAAGGATCTGTTTTGTTTATTTGTACGGGGTCACAAGGCGAACCTCGGTCTGCTTTAAGTAATTTATCAAGTTTAACACCACAAAAAAATGCTGTTTTCTTTGCGCCGGAAGATGTGGTGATTTTTTCATCACGTATTATTCCGGGGAATGAAAAAGCTATTGCGTTGTTGCAAAAACGGTTTAAAACAAAAGATGTTGAAATTATCACGAATAAAGATGCAGATATTCATGTGTCTGGGCACTTTTCTGGTAAAGATTTGCAACAAATGTATAAATGGATAAAACCAAAGATTGCTTTGCCAGTTCATGGGGAAGCAAGAGAATTGAATGAGCATGTTTCTTTGGCGCTTAAGTGGGGGGCTAAATATGCCTTTGCATTGGAAGATGGGGAAGTTTTAGAGTTGGCGGATAAGCCCATTATTTTAGGTGAAGTTGAGAGTGGTATTTTAGCGGTTGATGGGAAAAAGATTCTCTCTTTGGGTGCTGAAGTAATTCGCAAACGACGTAAAATGATTGAAGATGGAACTTTGGTTGTAACGTTGGTATTGGATGGAGCAGGAACCGTTTTAGGCGCTCCGAAAATTTCATCTTTTGGGTTAATTGAAGATGGAACGGATGATGAAGAACGTGTTAAAAAAGAAATTATTACGGAAGTTCAATCATTGGGAGATGATGTGTTGCGTGATGATTTGGCTGAAAATGCCGTGCGGACGGCTGTTCGTCGCTTCCTGAAAGAATTTTATGGGAAAAAACCATTAATTGAGGTGCATTTGGTTCGCATATGAGCTAAAAAAATATTCTTGCCAAAAATTTAAAAAGGTGGTAGTTGTTTCTTATTGATAACCTTTTTAAAAGGAGTAATTATGGCAAAATATAATGTAATATGCATTAAATGGGGAACGTTTTATACGGCAAAAGATGTGAATAATCTCTGCTCTATGGTTAAGAGAAACACTTCTCATGAAATTGATTTTTATTGTTTTACGGATAAAACAGAAGGGCTTCGTGATGATGTGATCGTGAAGCCTTTACCTGTTTTTGTAAATGTTAAGAAGGGTGAAGAAGAATACTCAATGAAATATGCCTACCGAAAAGAAGCTGCTCTTTGTGATGATAATTTAGGTGGTTTAAACGGGCAAAGAGTTTTCTTTTTTGATTTAGATTCTTTGATTGTTGGTAATTTGGATGAATTTTTTGAATATCCGCAAGCTGAAAAATTTTATATTATTGACGATTGGCATACCAATGGGCATCATGTTGGTCAGGCGAGTTGTTATTCTTGGGTTGTGGGTACGCTTGGGTTTATTAAAAAATATTTTGAAGATCACCCAAAAGAAGTGGTGGATAAATTTTTTACGGCATCACAAGAATATCTGTCCTCGAAAGTTATTGAAAAATGGGGTCATTTGAATTTTTGGCCGGATAATTGGTTTAAAAGTTTTCGCTTCCATTGTTTACCGTTCCCATTGTTTAGATATTTTTTAACGCCTAAAATGCCGAAAGTTGATGGGATGAAAATGATTGCTTTTCATGGGAATCCCGGTCTTCAAGATGCAATTAATGGGATTTGGTGTTCCAATCCGAATGATAGAAAGTATCCGCGTGGTTATAAGAAAATTTATAAACATGTGTTGCCAAGCAAATGGATTTTAGATTATTGGAAATAATAATTTTACCCCCGAAAGAGAAAAATCTTTTTTGGGGGTTTTATTATGTTAAAATTCTTTGAAAATAAAATGGATTATTTTTTTTCTAAACGAGTCAATCCCATTTGATATACAAGAGTTCTTAATTCCCGATCATCAATATCAGCAACTTTTGCCTTTAAAATATCTTTTTCGCGATCGCTGATATATTTTTTGGGTTTGGGAAGGGGTTGTTTTTTTAAACTTAATTTTCCTTGTGTAATTTTAATTCTTGCAACAGCGGAATATCCAAAAAAAGTGTTAATTCGTTCAATAACTTTTTGTTTTTGATGTTCAAACAAAATGGCAAAAGCACCACCGGCACTTTTAACATGAAGAGTACCGTTTGTTCTGTTATCTTTTTCGAATGTAAGCTTTTCAGGGCGGATACCTTGGGATAAGTTTTCACCAACAATATCATTCCAATATTCCAAAATATCCGTTCCGGCAAAACCGCGTTGCCCTAAAATGGGTTGAGTTAATCGTTTTATTTCCATTGTTAGTTTTTCAAGACCTTCAAAGGAACGTCGTCTTTCGCCCGTAGGTATATCTTTTTGATTTCTGACTGGCATTTTTTTTACATTTTCTTATCGTGTTGGTATTTATTCATAAAATCATCATGAAAAGAATCGAAACGATTTTCTTCAATGGCGGTTCTGATATCTTGCATTAATCGTTGGTAAAAGCGGATATTATGCCATGTAAGCAACATTGAACCTAAAATTTCGCCGGCTTTGAATAAGTGATGCATATAGCCTCTTGTGTAATTTTTGCAACAAGGACAATCGCAAGAGGCATCTAACGGTGAATGATCATCTCTGTGACAGGCATTATGAATATTTAAAACACCGTGCGAAGTAAATGCTTGTCCGGTTCGACCTGATCTGGATGGCATCACACAGTCAAACATATCAACGCCTCTTTTAACGGCGCCAACGATATCGCTTGGTCTGCCAACTCCCATCAGATATCTTGGTTTATCCGTTGGTAGGGCAGGGGCTGTGTAATCTAAAACGCTAAACATGATTTCCTGACCTTCTCCGACAGCAAGACCGCCAATGGCATATCCATCAAACCCAATATCGGTGAGCGCTTTAATGGATTCTTTTCTTAAATCTTCATGCATTCCGCCTTGAACGATTCCAAAAAGGCCATATCCTTCTCGATCAATAAAAGCATCTTTTGATCGTTGTGCCCACCGCATGGATCTTTCCATCGATTTTTTAACCACATCTTTAGGGGATGGGAATTTAACACATTCATCAAAAGCCATGGTGATATTGGCATCTAAAAGATGCTGAATTTCCATAGAGCGTTCAGGCGTTAAAACATGTTTGGCGCCATTGATGTGTGATTGAAAGGTAACGCCATCTTCATTAATGGAACGAAGGGAAGAAAGACTCATTACTTGAAATCCACCGGAATCTGTTAAAATTGGGCCATTCCAATTCATGAATTTATGAAGTCCGCCAAAAGATGCTACGCGTTCAGCAGTGGGGCGAAGCATTAAATGATACGTATTCCCCAAAATAATTTCGGCCCCCGTTTGTTTAACGGATTCCGGAAGCATTGCTTTCACGGTTCCAACAGTTCCAACAGGCATAAAGGCCGGTGTCTGAACTGTACCATGAGCAGTTTCAAGTTCTCCTCTGCGAGCATTTTTTTGAGTGTTTTTAATTTGAAATTTTAGCATGGACAAAATCTTCTTTCTGTGTTAAACTCTTTTTTAATTTTTAATTATTGTATCATATTGGAGATAAAATATCAATGAAAAAAGAAAAGACAACGGGATCATTCTTGTCTCAGGTCGGGGGACTTATTTTAGCTGTTTTATTGGCTTTGGTATTAAGATCATTTACCTTTGAACCTTATAATATTCCCTCTGGCTCTATGTTTCCGACGCTTTTGGTCGGTGACCATTTGTTTATTTCAAAATATGCTTATGGATATTCAAGGCATTCATTTGCATTTTCACTACCGATTATCCCTAAAGGGCGTATTTTTTCAAAAGATCCAAAAGTGGGGGATGTCGTTGTTTTTAGAGTAACGCCGGAATTAATGCCGTCCTTAGAATCTTCTGTTGACTATATTAAACGTGTTGTAGCTCTTCCTGGGGATACGGTCCAAATGAAAAATGGTCGGTTATATTTAAATTCAAAAGAAGTTGAAAGAAAATATCTTTCAACTGTTAAAACGGAAATTGAAGGAAAAGAAATTCTTTATACAAAATATCTTGAAACCCTGCCTAATGGTGTGGAACATGAAATTTATGAAATTAATGATATGATGAAGTCAGATGATACGCCAGAGATTAAAGTGCCGGAAGGATATTTCTTTGCAATGGGCGATAATCGGGATAATTCATATGATAGTCGTTTTTTTGGTGTTGTTCCCCTTGTGCATTTAGAGGGTAGAGCTGAAGTGATTTTTTACTCAAATAATGGATTGGGAGCTTTCTGGCAATTTTGGAAATGGCCTGAATTTATCAGAACGGAACGTTTGTTTACAAAAATTAAATAAGAGGATATATGTCTGAACAAGCAGAAGCAATTTTAAAAGAAATTCAAAATTCACCAAATTATAAAAAAGCATTAACTTTGGCAAATGGTTCGAAGGGTGCTGAATATGAACAACTTGAGTTTTTGGGTGATCGGGTATTAGGTTTGGTAATCGCTGATCAAATTTATCATCGATTTCCAAAAGAAAAAGAAGGGGAATGGGCTGTTCGTTTCACTTATTTGGTTCGGGAATATGCTTTGGCGCTTGTGGCTAAGAATTTGAAATTAAATGAATATTTGATTACAAATGAAGATTATTTAAGAAAAAATGATTCCATTTTATCGGATGTGTGTGAAGCCATTTTGGGAGTTATTTATCTTGAAAAAGGCCTTGAAACGGTGAAAAAATTTGTTGAGGATTTGTGGGCTCCGTTTTTTGAACAAAAGTTTTTAAGTGAAAAAGATCCTAAAAGTCGGTTGCAAGAATGGGCTCAGCGAAATAAAAAAATTATTCCGGTGTATAATCTTGTATCGCAAAAAGGGCTGGCTCATAGTCCTATTTTTGAGGTGGAAGTTGTTGTTCCGGATGTGGGAGCTAAACGCGCAACGGGGGCTAATAAAAAAGAAGCCATGGCTAATGCGGCACGTTTGTTATTAGAAGAATGTTCAAAATTGAACCTAAAAAAAGAAAAGAGAAAAAAATAATGACGGATAATGAAATGAAGTTTGGATTTGTTGCTGTTTTAGGGGCTCCAAATGCGGGTAAATCAACACTGGTTAATCGTTTAATTGGATCAAAAGTCAGTATTGTTTCACCGAAGGTTCAAACAACAAGATCCAGAATTAGAGGAATTTTTGTTGAAGGCAATACGCAGTTGGTTTTGGTTGATACGCCGGGTATTTTTTCTGCTTCGGCCAGATTTGAGCGGGCTATGGTGGCTTCTGCGTGGACTGAATCGGATGATGCGGATCAACGGTTATTATTAATTGATGCGCAAAAAGGATTGGATAAAAATACCGAAAAAATCATTATGCGTTTGCAACAGGAAAAGAAAAAAGCTGTTTTGGTTTTAAACAAAATTGAAATGATTCAAAAAGCTAACTTATTGCCGTTAATTGAAAAATTAAACGGGTTTAAGATTTTTACGGATACGTTTATGATTTCAGCCAAAACAGGGGAGCAGGTTGATGAGCTTAAAAACTTTTTAATTAAAAAAGCGCCGAAAGGTATTTGGATGTTTCCACCAGATCAGTTGACTGATTTGCCTAATCGTTTGTTTGCGGCAGAAGTAACGAGAGAAAAGCTTTTTTTAATGCTCCAAAAGGAATTGCCGTATACATTGTCTGTTGAAACAACAAGTTATAAAGAAACGGAAAAAGGTATTCGCATTGAGCAAACAATTTATGTTGAACGAGAAGGATTGAAGCCGATTGTTTTGGGGAAAAATGGTCAGATGATTAAAAAAATCGGTGAATCGTCAAGACGGGAACTTGAAAAACTTTTTGAAACAAAAGTGCATTTGTTTTTGTTTGTAAAAGTTAAAGAAAACTGGCGTCAAGATCCTTCGCAATATAAGGATTGGGGTTTGGATTTTAATGCCTGAGTTTTCTTTTTCAAAAGCGCTTGTTTTGAGTGTAAAGCCTTTGGGGGATAAAAAATTTATTGTAAGTTTGTTTACAAAGGAAAAGGGTAAACATTTGGGGATTGTAAAGAAAAAAACGCCCCCGATGACAGCTTCGTTTTTATCTGGCAGATGGCAAGCGCGATTAATTGAACAAATGGGAGCTTATTATATTGAAGATGAGCATTCAACTCATCTTTCTTTTTTGGATGATGCCAAAAGATTAAGTGCTTTGAGTTCCGTTTGTTTTTTATTAGATGTGCTATTGCCTGAACGGGTGGAATATGAATTTTTTTATATTAAGACAGTAGATTTTTTTAATAGTTTGACACAACCTGATTTTCAGGCTCGTTATGTTTTATGGGAAAAAAGTCTTTTAGAAGCTCTTGGTTTTGCCCTTGATTTTTCAAAATGTGCCGGTGGAGGCGATTCAACCGATTTAGCTTATGTATCACCTAAAAGTGGGCGGGCAGTTTCAAGAAAAATGGGTGAACCTTATAAAGATAAGTTATTGCCGTTGCCAAAATTTATGCATACAGATTGTGAAGAAGTGGATAAAGAAGCATTACTTGCAGGATTAAATACAACGGCTTATTTTTTGCTTAATCATGCTGGGCTTAAACAGCTTCCTATTTTAAGAAACAGTATTGTTTAAAAAAGTTAAAAATTTCTTAAAGATGACTTGACGGGATTTTTGAAATATGCTAGTTTTAACCCGAATAAAGCTAATTTAGGATTGATTAAAACGAAAAGGAGTTTTTTATGGCTATTGAAAGAACATTTTCAATGATTAAACCAGATGCAACAGCAAGAAATTTAACTGGTGCAATCAATGCAAAAATTGAAGAAGCAGGTCTTCGTATTGTTGCTCAAAAAAGAGTTTGGATGACAAGAAAACAAGCTGAAACTTTTTATGCTGAACATAATGGTCGTCCGTTTTTTGAAGAATTGGTTGAATTTATGAGTTCTGCACCAATTATTGTTCAGGTTTTAGAAGGTGAAGATGCGATTGTTAAATATCGCACGGTTATGGGTAAAACGGATCCGGCCGAAGCTGATAAAGGAACAATTCGTGCTGAATTTGCTGAAAGTAAAGGTCGTAATTCCGTTCATGGTTCTGATTCACCTGCTTCAGCGCAAAGAGAAATTGCTCAATGGTTCAGTCAGAATGAAATTGTTGGCTAAGCCTTATGTGGATAATAAAAAAAGCTGGGTGAAGCGAAAGCGATAGCTCGGCTTTTTTTAATAAAAAGGGGATTAAAATGGATTTTGAGTTACATTTTCCGGTTTTGCTTAATGAGGTTTTAACATATTTGGATTGTTTTAAAAGTGGTCTTTATATGGATGGAACTTTTGGTGCCGGCGGATATACAAAAGCTATTTTAAATGCAAACAAAGAAAATCGAGTCATTTCTTTTGATAGGGATCCAACGGTCCAATCAACGGTTGAGCAGGTAAAAAAAGAATATGGTAATCGATTTGAATTTATTAATGATTGTTTTTCAAACCTTGAAAATCATTTAACAGAGCCATTAGATGGGTTGGTTCTTGATTTGGGTGTTTCATCCATGCAGATTGATGAGCGAGAAAGAGGTTTTTCTTTCAGATTTTCAGGACCGTTAGATATGCGGATGAGTGGGGAAGGATTGTCTGCAAAAGAGGTGGTAAACACGTTTAAAGAATCTGATATTGCGGATATTTTATTTAAGTATGGTGAAGAAAAAGCTTCGCGTCGGATTGCTAAAAATATTGTTAAATCGCGTGGACAAAAAGAAATTGAAACAACAGGAGAGCTTGCTGAAATTATTCATCAGGTGATGCCTAAACCAAAAGATGGATCAGATAGTGCTATGCGTTCGTTTCAAGCATTACGTATTTTTGTGAATGATGAATTGGGGGAATTAGAGCGTGTTTTGGAATCATCAAAAAAAGTTTTGAAACCGAATGGTCGATTAGTTATTGTGACTTTCCATTCGTTGGAAGATAGAATTGTTAAAAATTTCATGATTCAAAATTCTGATTTAAAACCCAATCAAAATAGGCATGATGTGATGAGTTTTATTCATCAGGAAAAACCTATTTTTAAGGTGTTAACGAAAAAAGCTGTTTTGCCTTCGCAAGAGGAACTTAAACAAAATCAAAGATCGCATTCAGCAAAGTTGCGAGCGGCGCTTTTTCTTTGAAAAAAATAAGGGGGATGGATGAAAAAGTTTTTGATTAATATTCTTTTTTTACTGGTGGCTGTTTTATCAGGAGTTGGATTGTTTACCCTTAAATATCAAGTAAAAGAAAAGGAAACAGAACTTAAGAGAATCCATGCAAATATTTTAAAAACAAAGAGAGATTTGCATATGCTGGAAGCAGAGTGGGCGCATTTGAATGATCCTAAACGGTTAAAGGCTATTGTGACAAATCAAACAGATTGGAAAGTGATTAAAGCTGAGCAATTGGTCAGGGTTGATGACTTGCCGATTAAATTAGAAGAACCGGAAGAAAAAACAACACAGGGGAAGGAAACGGAATAAATGTTTAAGCGTAAGAAAGAAACTTTTTATTATGCAGGGCTTGAAGTTCCGCCATTAACATCAGTGGATAGATATAAATGTCTGGATGATGCAACAAAAGGAGTTCTTCAAAAAGCAAGTGGTCGAATTGCCTTTTTAATGTTTGTTTTTTCTTGTTGTTTTTTGGTGATTGTTGGAAAATTGTTTTATATGACGGTTTTGTCTTATCAATCAAGAACATTTACTCCATCTGTTTTAAAGATGGATTTAAATATTGCTAGACATAACATTTTAGATCGAAATGGTATGATTTTAGCAACCAGTGTGCCAACAAAAGATTTATCAATTAATCCTAAAGAAGTAAAACCTAAAGATAGGTTAATTGTTGCGGAAAATTTATCAAAAGTTTTGCCGGGTGTTTCAAAAGAAGATGTATTAAAAAAGATTACTCAGGGTGGTTCTTTTCGATATATTAAACGTAATATTACGCCAGTTGAACAAAAAGATGTTAATTGGCTGGGGTATTACTTTTTAGAGGAAACGGATGGGGAAAAACGTGTTTATCCGCAAGGATCTTTATTCGCGCATTTATTAGGAAGTGTGGATATTGATAATAAAGGCACGGCAGGTCTTGAAAAATCCTATGAAAAAGAGTTGCAGGAAAATGATTTAACTTTATCGCTTGATATATCAGTTCAAGAAATGGTTGCAAGAGTTCTTTCTGAAAATATTCAAAAATACAGGGCGTTAGGTGGAACAAGTATTGTTATGGATGTTCAGACGGGAGAAGTGTTGGCCAGTGTTTCTTTGCCGGATTATAATCCAAACATAGCTAAAGAAGCAGATAGTGATGCCAGATTTAATAAAGCAACATTGGGTGCTTATGAGTTTGGGTCTGTATTTAAATTATTTAATACGGCTATGGCCCTTGAAAATAAAGTGATTCGACCGCATGATGTTTTTGATGCAACAAACTCATTTAAAATCGGACGTAAAACAATTGAAGATTATCGTGGGCAAAAAAGACCGTTAATGGTGCCTGAAATTTTAATTCATTCATCAAATATTGGTTCTGTTAGAATTGCTTTAAAGGCCGGTTATGAAAAACAGAAAGAATTTTTATCCCGTTTTGGTTTTTATAATCCATTACCTATTCAGTTGCCGGAAAAAACAAGAACACAGTATCCAACAGCTTCAAAATGGGGAGATATGACAAGTGCAACCATTTCATATGGGTATGGTATTGCTGTGTCGCCGCTTCATTTAATTTCAGCTGTGAGTGCTCTTGTAAATGGTGGGTACTATCGAGTGCCGACGTTTATTAAAGATGGAAACAAAGGGAAAGCCGAATATCAGGTTATTTCTCAAAAAGTTTCAGAACAAATTCGTCATATGATGTGGGGCGTGATTAACTGGAATATGAAGGACACAAATCCTGTTAAAAAGTATCATGTTGGTGGTAAAACGGGATCGGCTGAAATGCTGGTTAATGGAACATATACAGAAGGAACGCTCAGAACAACATTTGTTTGTGCGTTTCCGATGAATCAGCCCAAATATGCTGTTTTAGTTGTTCTTGAAAATCCTAAAAAATGGGGTGATGATTTTGCAAATACGGCCGGTTGGAATGCAAAACCGACGGGGCTTCAAATTGTAACAGAAATTGCCTCATATTTAGGAGTGGCCGCTCAACCAGAATGGATACAGCCATCTTATATGAAAAAATCAATTGAGTTATCGCAAGAAGCGGATAAAAAAAGAAGAAGAAGGTAAAAAATGCAGTTATCCTGTTTGTTAAAAGAAGTTTCTCTTGAATGTGATTTAAAAAAAGATATTGAAGTAACCGGTATTGCGGTTTCGTCTAAAGAGGTAAATGCTGGGGATATTTTTGTGCCGATTAAGGGGGCAAAATCAGATGGTCTTGATTTTTTAAATGAAGCGATTGAAAAAGGAGCTGTAGCTGTTTTATCGGATCGGGAAATTGAAACAGCACTGCCAATGATTAAAAGTAAAAATTTAAGTGTGGATAGGGCAAAAATAGCGAGTGTATTGTATCCAACAAAAAAAATAAAAACGATTGCTGTTACCGGGACCAATGGAAAAACATCAACGGCTTATTATGTTTACCAACTTTTAAATGCATTTGGATATAAAACTGCTTCCATCGGAACATTGGGTGTTTATATTGATGATGTGTTGATTGATGGGAAAATGACAACGCCGGATAGTATTTCTTTGGCAAAAACACTGTTTGATCTTGAAGAAAAACAAGTTGAGTATGTTGTTTTAGAAGCTTCTAGTCACGGATTGGTTCAAAATAGATTGGCTTCTTTTTCATTTGAATCGGCTGGGTTTACAAATTTAACGCGTGACCATTTGGATTATCATGGATCTATGGAAGAATATTTTAAGGCTAAAAAGATATTATTTCAAAAATTATTAAAGCAAGATGGTCTTGGTGTTTTAAATGCCGATGATGAAACATTTGAGGCTTTAAGTTTTAGTTTGAAAGAAAGAAATATTAAATTCTTTTCATATGGATTTAAGGGCGATGATTTGAAAATTGAAAAATTAGAACCACTTTCAAATGGACAAAGCCTTGTACTCAATTATCAGGGGAAGAAAAAAGAAATTCATTTAAATATTTTTGGGGCTTTTCAGGTGCATAACATTTTATGTGCCTTGGGTCTTGTTGCCAAGTTGGGATTAAAAATAGATGATTTGATTGATTATTTGCCGAAGTTAAAAGCGCCGGCTGGTCGTTTGGAATGTGTGGGATATAAAAATGGCGCCAATATTTTTGTTGACTATGCCCATACACCAGATGCTCTTTATAACGTTTTAAAATCATTAAGAGTACACACAAAGGGTCGTTTGGTTGCGTTGATTGGTTGTGGTGGTAATCGGGATACGGGAAAAAGATATTTGATGGGTGATATTGCGCAAAAAGAAGCGGATGCCGTTTTTATAACGGATGATAATCCACGATTTGAAGAGCCATCTTTGATTAGAGAGATGATTTTTGAGACATGTCCCAAAGCTGTTGTTATTCCTAATAGAAAAGAAGCCATTTATCAGGCAATTGTTTCTTTGAACCCAATGGATACATTAATTATTTGTGGAAAAGGTCATGAATCGGGACAATTGGTGAATGGGGTTTGTTATCCTTTTTCAGATAAAAATGAAGCATTGGCCGCTTTAAATACACAGGAGAAGCAAATTATTTGGGAAAAATCTTCATTGGAAGAAGCTCTACAAGTCTTTGTTGATGAAAATATTCGTCTTTCAGGTATTTCAATTGATACCAGAAGCTTGAAGCCCGGGGATCTATTTTTAGCATTAAAGGGGGAAAAGGTTGATGGGCATAAATTTGTTAAAATCGCCATTCAAAAAGGAGCCGGCGCCTGTTTGGTTGAAAAAGAAGTAGAAGGCGTTCAAAAAGAAAGACAAATCATTGTGCCAGATGTTCTTAATGCTCTTGAAAAATTGGCAGAATACAGAAGAGAAAAAAGTAAAGCCTTATTTGTTGGTATAACGGGAAGTTCAGGTAAAACAACAACAAAAGAAATGCTTAAAACCTGTCTGTCAAAATTTGGCTTAACGCATGCAACTAAGGGAAACTTCAATAATGAAATAGGTGTTCCGATTACGTTGGCTTCAATGCATCCAGAGGCAAAATATGGTGTAATCGAACTTGGCATGAATCATAAAGGTGAGATTTCAAAATTAACAAAACTTGTTAAACCTGATGTGAGTATTATCACGATGGTTGGTTCCGCTCATAGAGAATTTTTTAAATCGGAAGAAGAAATTGCGTTGGCAAAATCTGAAATTTTTGAAGGTCAGAAAAAAGGGGCTGTTGCCGTTTTAAATAAAGAATCGCCATTTTTTAAAACGATGGAAAGAAAAGCGTTTGAAGCAGGATTAACAGTCGTTTCATTTGGTGGATGTGAAGAAGCTGATTTCAAATTGAACTTAGCTGAAATTACGGATAAGTGCAAAGTGTTGTTTGAGCGAAAAAATCAAAAATATTCATTTGAAATTAATTTCCTTGGTCGTCATTTTGCTATGAATTCCTTGGCTGTTTTAGCCGGTGTTGAAGCACTTGGATTGCCATATGAAGAGATTTTGGATGTGATGAAAACAACAGCGCCGATTCAAGGGCGGGGTTTGATGAAAAAGTTGATTTTTAAAGATCATAAAAGCATCACTTTAATTGATGATTGTTATAATGCAAATCCTTCTTCAATGCAGGCATCGCTGGCTGTTTTATCAAAACAGACTGGTGGTCGCAAAGTAGCTGTTTTAGGGCAAATGTTGGAGCTTGGTGATGAAGCCGTGCAAATGCATAAAGATTTATTAAAAAATATTCTTGAAAATCAAATTGATCGGGTATATACCATAGGAACACTGATGAAATATTTATATGAATTATTACCATCATCCGTTCAAGGAGGTTACTTTGAAACGGTTGAGGAGATGATGCAAAATATTTATTCAGAAATAAATGAAAATGATATTATTTTGGTCAAAGGATCGAATAGTGTCGGTTTAAACAGATTTGTTAAAATGTTGCAAGAGAAGTGTTAGGGAGAAAAAATGTTATATTTGCTATCGTTGTTATCATCGGATTTTGGATTTTTAAATATCTTTAAATATATTACGTTTAGGGCAGGTGGTGCTCTTGCAACTTCATTTTTGATTATGATTTTTTTTGGGCCAAGGTTTATTTCTTGGCTTAAAAGTAAACAAGGAGAGGGGCAACCTATTCGCCAAGATGGACCTGAAACGCATTTTGTGAAACGCGGAACGCCTTGTATGGGAGGTCTTTTAATTATTGTTGCGATTTTGTTTTCTTCGTTGCTTTGGGCTCAATTAACGAATGCATATATCTGGGTGATGGTTTTTGTGTTGTCTGGATTTGGATTAGCCGGATTTTTTGATGATTATAAAAAATTAACGAAAAATTCTTCAAACGGGATTTCGGCTAAGCAAAAATTATTTTTGCAATTTTTAATCAGTTTGGTTGCATGTCTTTGGATGATTTGTTTGGAAACAGGTCCAATGGGAACAACATTAACAATTCCTTTCTTTAAGGATTTATCAATAGATTTAATGTATTTTTATATTCCATTTGTTTTGGTTGTAATGGTTGGAAGCTCCAATGCTGTTAATTTAACGGATGGTTTGGATGGATTGGTTTCTTTGCCGGTGATTATGTGTTGTTTTGTGTTTATGGTAATTGCTTATTTGGTTGGGCGTGTGGATTATAGTGCTTACCTTCATATCCATTATGTGGCTGGCGCTGGTGAAATGGCTGTTTTTTGTGGAGCGATTATTGGGGCAACTTTGGGATTTTTGTGGTTTAATGCACATCCGGCACAAGTTTTTATGGGGGATACAGGTTCTTTAGCTTTGGGTGGTGTTTTAGGTGCGTTAAGTGTTGCCACTAAACAAGAACTTTTATTGGCGATTGCAGGGGGTGTTTTTGTGGCAGAAGCACTTTCTGATATTATTCAAATTGGTTCATATAAGCTTAGAAAAAAACGTGTTTTTTTGATGGCTCCATTGCACCACCATTTTGAGAAAAAAGGATGGTCAGAAACAACGGTTGTTGTTAGATTTTGGATTATTTCTGTTTTACTTGCGATTATTGCATTATCAACACTTAAAATCAGATAGGAGAATAAAATGACAGGGTTTCTTGAAAAAACAAGACTCTTTTTTTCCGAGCGGTTCAGAGATATTAATCGGCAGTTGCTTTATGCAGCTATCGTTTTGATTTTATATGGTATTTTTTTAATTTTTGCAGCAAGTCCAGGTGTTGCTTATCGGACAAACAGAGAAACATTTTATTTTATTAACAGACAGCTTGTTTTTTTGTTTCCAACTATTTTGGTTTTGTTTGGGGCGGCCTTTTTGTCATTTAAACATATCAGACGATTATCCGGTTTGGTGTTGATTGCCTCGCTTGTTTGCATGGTTTATGTTGTGTTGTTTGGAACAGAAATCCAAGGGGCAAGACGTTGGCTTTATTTTTTAGGTATTGGGTTACAACCTTCTGAGTTTATGAAACCGGCATTTGCGGTTGTTTGTGCTTGGTTATTGGCATCTGGCAGATTAATTAAACAATTCCCTGGCTATTGGTTGGCTTTTGGTCTTTATGGTGTCATTGCGCTTTTGTTGATGGGACAACCGGATATTGGTATGTTGGTTACAGTGACAGCGATATTTGGTGTACAGCTCTTTTTATCGGGAATTCCGATGTTGGTTGTTTCTTTCTTGGTTTCAGGGGCTGTCAGTTTGGGGATTTTTGCATATTTTATGTTTGATCACGTACATGCGCGTGTTAATAGATTTTTAAATCCGATTGAAGGGCAGGAAGCCTATCAGGTTGAAAAATCAATGGAAACGCTTCGAAATGCCGGTTGGTTTGGTAAAGGCCCCGGTGAAGGTATTGTAAAATATGAATTGCCTGATGCGCATACGGATTTTATTTTGGCAGTGGCGGCTGAAGAGTTTGGTTTTATTTTAACAACATTGTTAATTTTGGTTTTTGCTTTTATTGTTTTAAAAGGATTTCGTCTTTTAAGACAGGCAAATAATCATTTTTGTCAAATTGCAGTGGCTGGTCTGTTGACACAAATTGCAATTCAGGCTATTGTTAATATGGGATCAACGTTGAATCTGTTGCCAACCAAAGGAATGACTCTTCCGTTTATTTCATATGGTGGTTCATCATTGGTTTCGATTGGGTTTGCGTTTGGCATTATTTTAGGGTTAACCAGATGTCATACACTTTCTCGTGGGTTAGAGTAATTTATTAATATGAGGTTCAAAAATGGGAAATAAACGATACAGAAATCAAACAAAGAAAAAAACTCATGAGAAGAAAAAAACACCACTGATTGTTGTAACAACCGGTGGGAGTGGTGGCCATATTTTTCCGGCTGAATCAATTTGTTCGGCATTGTTAAAAAATGGGTATCAAGTAGCTTTTGTGACGGATAAGCGTGGAAAGGCTTTTGCTTCATTGCCAGGGGTTGAAACGTATAAACTGATGTCTGAGGCTGTTGCAAGAAGAACATTATTTCATAAAGGGGTTGCGGTAATGAAACTCTTTTTTGGGTCGGTTCAAGCCCTTTGTTTGCTTCAAAAATTAAAACCGGCTGTTGTGATCGGTGTTGGAGGATATGCTTCATTTCCGGCTGTTTTGGCCGCTCATTTATGGAGTATTCCGGTTGTTTTGCATGAGCAAAATGCCGTTCTTGGTCGGGCTAATCGAATTTTGGCAAAAGGGTCACGTTTGATTGCTACTTCATTTATGCCAACAAAAAGAATTCCTTCAAATATTCCACAGTTACGTGTTGGTATGCCGGCAAGAAATCAAATTTTAAAAAAAGAAAATTCTTCATATCCACCTAAAGGTAATGATTTTAATCTGCTTGTGTTTGGGGGAAGTCAGGGAGCTTCATTTTTCAGTCGGACTTTTCCGGAAGTGTTATTGCAGTTACCGAATGAATTGAAAGAAAAACTTGTATTAACACAACAGGCAAGACCAGAAGATATTGAGTATGTTCGAAATATTTATAAAGGTCAGCCATTTAAAAAAGTAACGGTTGAATCCTTTTTTGATAATATGCCGGAACTATTGGAAAAGGCTAATTTGGTTGTTTGTAGAGGTGGTGCTTCTACAATTACTGAACTTGAAATTGTTGGTCGTCCAGCCATGATTGTTCCGTTGCCAACGGCAGCTGATGATCATCAAACGGAAAATGCTGCTGGTTTTTGTGATAGTGGGGCCGGATGGCTGATTCCTGAAAAAGGATTTAGTTCACTGCGTGTTTCAGAACAATTAGCTGAATTAATGAAAAATCCAAAAGAGCTTAGTATTGCTGCAACGCAAAGTTATGCACGAGCAATGCCACATGCGGCTGAAAGCGTTGTTGCCGAAGTTAAAAAAATTATAGAAGGCAATTCGAAAGAGGGAGTAAACTAAATGAAACTTTCTTGTCCTCTTAAAAAGATTCATTTTATCGGTATCGGTGGTATCGGTATGAGCGCTATTGCGGAAATGTTGGCTGATTTAGGCCTTTTCGTTCAAGGTTCTGATGCAAAAGAAAGCGCAAATACAAAGCGTGTTCAAAAAAGTGGGATTCCGGTTTTTATCGGGCATAAAAAAGAAAACTTAAAAGGTGTTGATGCTGTTGTTATTTCAAGCGCCATCAAACCAGATAATCCGGAATTGCTTGAAGCTAAAAAACAAGGGATTCCTGTTGGGCACCGATCAGAAATGTTAGCAGAAATTTTAAATTATAAAAGAAGTATTTGTGTTTCGGGAACACATGGAAAAACCACAACATCTTCTCTTCTTGCCAGTATTTTGATGCAGGCAAAATTAAAACCAAGTTTTGTTATTGGTGGTATTTTAAATTCCCAATCATCCAATGCCAGATTGGGTAAAGGTGATTATGTTGTTGTGGAAGCGGATGAATCTGATGGATCTTTTTTAAAATTGCCGACAACGATTAGTGTTGTAACCAATATTGATCCGGAACATATGGATCATTATAAAACTTTTGACAATATGAAAAAAGCATATCGGCTTTTTATTCAAAATACGGCTTTTTATGGTTTTTCCGTTGTTTGTACGGATCATGAAACGGTTCGGGAAGTGATTGCTGATATTGAAACAAGACGCATTGTTTCATATGGGCTAAATAAAAAAGCAGATGTCCATGCTGATCATATCAGAACGGATAGTGATGGGATTATTTTTGATGTTTTTGTAAAAAATGGTGCTAAATTTAAAAAGATTAAAGATGTGCGATTAGCTATGTTTGGAAAGCATAACGTTTTAAATGCTTTGGCGGCGATTGCCGTTTCTCTTCGATTAGGGATTTCTGAATCTGTCATTAAAAAGGCACTTGAAAAATTTGAAGGGATTCAGCGTCGATTAACATTAAGAGGTACATTAAATGGGGTTAAGATTTATGATGATTATGCGCATCATCCAATTGAAATTAAAGCAACGCTTAATGCCCTTAAAAGTTCAGTTAAAGGAAAAATCATTGCTGTTTTTCAACCACACCGATACTCACGTTTTAGCGATTTATGGGATGATTTTTTAACCTGTTTTGAAGAGGCTGATGAAGTTTTGGTGATGGATGTTTATGCTGCTGGTGAAACACTTATTTCAGGGGTGACGGCTCCGGCATTTGTTCAAGCACTTGAATTAAAAGATAAACGCTCTTCATATCTTGTTTCTGTTGAAGGGTTGAAAGAAAAGGTTTCATCATTAACCAAAGCGGATACTGTTGTTTGTTTAGGGGCAGGTTCAATTTCTGCTGAAATTACACAACTGTTGAAAAAAGAGAAGGGGTTGAAAAAATAATGGCTGAACACTTTTTTTTGAAACGCGTTTTAAAGAATTTTAAAAAGAAAAATGATTCGCTGATTGCTTCATTGCCGAAAGTTAGAGGTGTTTTATTATTTAATGAACCGCTTTCAAAGAAAAATTGGTTTGGGGTTGGGGGACCGGCTGAAGTTTATTTTGAACCGGCAGATACGGATGATTTAAAAGTGATGATTTCTAATCTAAAATCAGTTCCGATAACAATTCTTGGTGCAGGCAGTAACGTTTTAATCAGAGATGGCGGAATCCCAGGTGTAACTATTCGGCTTGGCAAGTCTTTTTCAACGATTGAATTGATTGGTGAAGATAAATTTCGAGTGAAAGCTGGAGCATTGGTAATGGAAATTTCCAGAATGGCTCAAAAAAATTCAATTAGTGGATTTGAATTTTTATGTGGTATTCCAGGATCGCTTGGGGGGGGGATTCGCATGAATGCCGGTGCGTATGGTTCATCTCTTTTTGATGTGTTAGAAAGTATCACTGTTTTAACAAAGGAAGGACATGTAAAGGAATTTCAAAAAGAGGAACTTTTTGATGCGTTTTCATACAGATGTTGTCATTTACCGAGTGATTGGATTTTTTTGGAGGCTGTTTTAAAAGGTAAAAAAGAAACGGATAGCCAGATTATTACTGAAAGAATGAATTTAAATAAACAAAAACGAGAAGCAGGTCAGCCAAAAGGTGTGCGCACCGCTGGTTCAACATTTAAAAATCCACAAGGATTATCTGCTTGGCAATTAATTGAAAAGTCCGGAATGAAAAATGCGAAAGTGGGGGGGGCTGTTGTGAGTGACAAACATGCCAATTTTTTAATTAATACCGGTAAGGCAACTGCCAAAGATATTGAAACATTGGGAGAAAAAATCCGTCAAAAAGTATTTGAAAAAGAAGGTGTTTCCTTGGAATGGGAAGTAAAAAAATTAGGAGTGGAAGATGAGTAAAATAAAAAACAAAGCTCCTGTTTTGGTTCTTGAAGGAGGTTTATCTGCTGAGAGGGAAATTTCCTTTAAAAGTGCTGCTAGTGTTCAAAATGCATTACATCAACTGGGGTATAGTGTTTTATCTTTTGATATGAAAAAAGGAATTGATGCATTAAAAACATTGATTGAAAGAGAAAAACCCTTTTGCATATTTAATGCGTTACATGGTGGTTGGGGAGAAAATGGACATGTGCCAGCTCTTTTGAATATGCTTAAAATTCCCTATACTCATTCAGGACTTTTTGCTTCGGCGCTTGGCATGAATAAAACAGCCAGTAAAGCCATAGCCTCTTCTTTGGATATTGATATTCCAAAGGGTATTTTGTCTGCAAAAGAATGGATTTTAAAAAATGAAAAATCAGATTTTGATGCGGTTATTAAGCCAAATCAGGAAGGTTCATCCGTCGGTGTTGTGATTTTGAAAAAATGTGATCCAATACCCACTTCTTTGAAAGAAGAGGCTTTGAATGGAAAATCGTTTGTTGTTGAAGAATATATTAAGGGACGAGAGTTTTCAGTAGCCGTTACCGATGAAGAAGTTTTAGGTATGATTGAGTTGATTCCTCAAGATGGTTTTTATGATTATGAGCATAAATATAGAAAAGGAAAAACAAAACATGTGATTCCAACGGATTTATCTGTTCAAACAGTTGAAAAGCTTTGTGATGCTGCTTTAAAAATGCATCGATTTTTAGGGTGTAAGGGTGTTTCAAGAAGTGATTTTCGATATGATGAAGAGTTAAATCGGATTGTTTTTTTAGAAATTAATACGCATCCTGGAATGACGGATTTATCTCTTGTGCCGGAAATTGCCCTTCAAAAAGGCATTTCATATAATGAATTGGTTGAATATCTTATAACAAAAGCGGATTTTGAAAAATGAAAAAAAGAAGACAAAAGAAAAAAACGAATAAATTTTTAAAGTTAAAAATTATGGGGTTTGTCGGTTTCAGTTTTTTGATATCGTTGGTAGCTCTTTATTTTTCGCCACTTGGAAAGGATGTTCAAAAGATTGGGAAAAATGTTGTTGAATCATGTGCCCAAAAAGCGCATTTTAATTTGGAACGGGTTGTGGTTGAAGGGCATATCAGAACCAAATTGAATGATTTAAATGCTAAATTGAATTTAAGACAGGGAATGCCGATTTTTGAAATTGATCTTGAAAAAGAAAAACAGTCTGTTTTGGAATTACCTTGGATTAAAACTGTTCGTATTGAACGGCATTTGCCGACGCAAATTTTAATAAGCGTTACGGAGAAAACACCGATTGCTGTTTGGCAAAATAAAAAGACATATTGGCCAATTGATGAAAATGGACAGGCGATTTTAGATGATAAGACATTGCTTAAAAATGTTTTGTTGGTTGTTGGTGAAGATGCGCCTGAGCATACTCCGGAATTAATGGCTCTTTTAAATGAATATCCGGATATTGCTTCTGTAACACGGTCAGCTGTTCGAGTGGGAAAAAGACGGTGGAATCTTTATTTGAATGATGCTGAAAACGGCTTGGAAATAAGGTTGCCGGAAACCGGAATTAAAGAAGCTTTGGCACGATTGAAAAAATTTAAGGAAGAAGGAGATATTTTAAACAGAGATATTAAGGTGATTGACTTAAAATTACCGGATCGTTTAATTGTTAAAAGCAGTGGAACAATGAAATAAAAAAGAGAGAAAAAATGGGGAAAAAGAATAAATTAAAGTCGGTTGTAACGCTTTTAGATGTTGGAACAAGTAAAATTTGTTGTATGTCGGTTCGTTTTTCATCAGATGGTCATCCTGAAGTGATTGGAACGGGATATGCGCCGGCACGTGGTATTAACGCTGGGGCTATTGTAAATCTTGATTTGGCGGCAGAATCTATTCGTGCCGCTTTATCTGAGCTGGAAAAACAAACTGAACGTCAAGTTGGTAGTGTTGTTGTGAATATTTCATCAACCCAATTAAAGTCCCGTCATATTCATAAAGAAGTTGATATCAGTGATGGACGACCGATTTCGGCCCATGATGTGAAACGATTGGTGGATGGAGTAGTGGCTTCTTGTCTTTCAGATGGAGATGAGGTGATTCATGCATTTCCTCTTAGTTACACAGTAGATAAAGAACCGGGAATTTCGGATCCTCGTGGATTATATGGGCATAAACTGGGTGTGCATATGCATGTGATAGTTTTGCCGGAAAGTCAGTCAAGAAATTTAGTTGCAGCATTGGATAGACACCATGTTTCCATTGATATGAAAGTGGCAACACCTTATGCATCGGCGCTGGCAACCATAACGGATGAAGAAAAGGAAATCGGCGCAACAGTGGTTGATTTCGGGGCAGGGACAACATCCGTTGCTATTTTTTTAGAAGGGGGTTTGGTTCATTTAGATATCGTGCCACAAGGCGGAACAATTTTTTCAAAAGATATTGCCAGAGGTTTGGGATGTTCATTTTCGGTTGCTGAGCGGTTAAAAACATTGCATGGAGCGGCGTTTGAATCAATCAGAGATAGCATGGATCGATTGATTGTTCCTGTTTTGGGTGAAGAAAATCAAAATGTTCAAGTGCCAAAATCGGATTTGATTTCAATCATTTTACCGAGATTGGATGAAATCTTGGAAAACGTTGGTAAAGTTTTTCAAAAATATCCCCGATTCGTTATTGCCACCAAACACATTGTTTTAAATGGGGGCGGAAGTATGCTTTTGGGGCTTAAAGATAAGGTTTTAAACACGTTTGGAGGTATTGCAAGACAAGGAAAACCAGATAATATACGTGGATTGCCCAAACAATTTGAACCATATACATTTTCCACTTGCATTGGACTGTTAAAATATGTAATGATAAAAGAGAAAAGTTTGTTGAATGAAAATTTTTCAACACAAGGTGAGCAAAAAAAGGGTTTAATTGGAAAGGTTTCACAATGGTTAGTTCAGAATTTTTAGATTCAAATGAAAACAGCTTGTCAATCGGGTTGGTTACACCACCACCTGAAGTTTTGTTAACTCCGAATATTGGTGTGATTGGTGTTGGTGGTGCCGGTGGTAATGCGGTAAATAATATGGTTGCAAGTGAACTGAGCGGTGTTTCCTTTTTTGTTGCAAATACAGATGCTCAAGCACTTTCAAGATCGCTTGTTTCTGAGCGCATTCAATTGGGGGTTGCTTTAACACAAGGATTGGGTGCCGGTGCTAATCCGGAAGTTGGTCGGGCAGCTGCCGAAGAAACAGTTGAACGTATTTCCGAATGTTTAAAAGGATTACACTTGTTGTTTATCACTGCTGGTATGGGCGGTGGAACGGGAACAGGAGCTGCACCTGTGATTGCAAGAATTGCCAAAGAAATGGGGATTTTAACGGTTGGTGTTGTTTCAAAACCATTCCAATTTGAAGGCAATAAGCGTATGCGTACGGCAAATAATGGGTTAGCCGAGTTGAAAAAATATGTTGATACGCTTCTTGTTATTCCAAATCAAAATTTATTTAGAGTTGTTTCAAATAGCACCACTTTTGCAGATGCATTTAAAACGGCGGATGGCGTTTTGTGTCAAGGGGTTCGTTCGATCACTGATTTGATTATTCGTCCAGGGATGATTAACCTTGATTTTGCTGACGTAAAAACAGTTCTTTCTTCAATGGGTAGAGCCATGATGGGAACCGGTGAAGCAACCGGCGAAAACAGAGCAGAAGTTGCGGTTGAAAAAGCAATTTCAAATCCGCTTTTGGATGATTCATCTATCAGAGGAGCTAAGAGTGTTCTTCTGAATATTTCAGGTGGTTTGGATTTAACATTGGCTGAAGTTGATTTGGCAGCCGAACGAATCAGAGAAGAATTGGGTGAAGAAGATGCGAACATTATTTTTGGTACGTGTGCAGATGAAGCTTTGCACGGAATGATTCGTATTTCAATTGTGGCAACCGGTATTGATGAATTAACAACTCAGGAACAATCTGTTCAAACAAATACGTCGCCGGTTCAAGAACAAATCGTGGCTGTTCCTGTTGACGAAACAGCAGGCCAAAATTTGAAACAGTCATTTGATTCAAAACCGGAACAATTATCTTTAATTAATGATTCGGAAGAATTGCCAGAAGAAGAACAGTTTGAAAGTGCTGTTAGAGCGGCTGTTGGTGATGAAGCATATAAAGGCGTTGAACTTGCTGTTGAACTTTCCGAAAAGCCAACAAGTGAGCAACCGCTTTTAATTAATGATGAAGTTCCAAATATTAAACCGGCTGTTCAAATTCCGTTAAAAACAGATATTCAACCGCCAATTAATGTTGAATCCAAAAAAGCAGATGCTAATGTGAAGCATGTGAAATCCGGTTGGATTGATACATTGTTTAATTCCGGTAAGAAAAATAAAATGCAAGGCGCTATGGCAGCTTCTTCCATTATGCCTTCTAACGGACATATAGGTGATGATCAAAATGCTGATAATCCGTTTGATACGGATGACTTGCCGGCATTTTTAAGACGGGGCTAAATTTTAAGAAATAGAAGAGAGGCTCCAGCCTCTCTTTTTTATAGGATGAATCTCAGATGAAACCTTCTCTTCAAACAAGAGCATCAGCTCTTGAAATTTTAAAAGATGTTTTTGATAAAAAGATAACGGTTACTCTTTCTTTTGCAAAATGTAAAAGTTTAAAAGAAATGACGCCGGCGGATGAAAAGTTCACAAGGCTTCTTGTTTTAACTTCATTAAGAAGATATGGACAGGCAAAAGCAATTTTATCTTCCTATGTGAAAAAAAAGTTTTCAGGCAAAAAAAAGGAAGTGGAGCGGATTTTAATTTTAGCTATTGTTCAGCTGTATTTTTTAAAAACACCACCTCATGCCGTTGTTGACACCTCAGTTGAACTGACAAAAGTTTTGCGATTAAAGTTTTTTTCTGGATTTGTGAATGGTGTTTTACATGCCGTTTGCAATAAAATGACTAATGAATTACCGGATGAATTGTTAAATTTACCGATTTGGTTAAAAGAAAATTGGTTATCTGTTTATGGGGAAGAAAAAACAAGAGGGTTTATAAAATATTTTAATTCCGATCCGATTTTGGATATTTCTGTCAAAGGAAATCCTGAAAAATGGGCAGAAAAATTGAATGGAAAGGTTGTAAATCAAAAAACAATTCGCTGTTCTTTTACGGAAAATATTCCTTCTTTACCTGGATTTGAAGATGGGGAATGGTGGGTTCAGGAAGCTTCTGCCGCCTTGCCGGTAAGATTATTTTCAACTGTTTGTGGTAAAAAAGGAGCTGATTTATGTGCTGCTCCAGGTGGAAAAACAGCGGCACTTGCTTCTCAAGGTGCTTTTGTTGATGCCTATGATATTTCAGAAAACAGATTGGAGCGATTGAAAGAAAATTTAAAACGCCTTCGTTTAGAAGATAAGGTGAGGGTTATTTGCTCTGATACACTGTATATTGAAGAAAAGGAAAGTTATGATTTTGTTTTATTAGATGCTCCATGCTCTGCAACAGGGACAATGAAACGTCATCCGGATTTGATGTATTTAAGGAAAGAAGAGGATGTTTTTCGTTTATCAGAATTGCAAAAAGAAATGCTTGAAAAAGCCTGTTCATTTCTGAAAAAAGGTGGTGAATTGGTTTATTCAACATGTTCTCTTCAACAAGAGGAAAATGAAGCTCTTGTTCAATCCTTTTTAAATGACCATATAGATATGGAACGGATAACTCCTTCGAATAAGGATTTAAATCCCTTTTTAAATGAATTTGGGGCAGTACAGGTATTGCCAAATGTTAATGGTGAACAAGATGGTTTTTATGCTGTTTTATTAAGAAAGAAATAGAGGTTTGTGATGAAAGTTTTATTGATTAATGGCTCTTCAAATAAACAAGGTTGTACGTTTACAGCATTAACAAAAATAGCTCAAACATTAAATGAAGAAGGCGTTGAAACGCAAATTATCCACTTGGGAGCACAGGAATATCATGATTGTACTGGCTGTGGATTGTGTCGAAAAGAATTAAATGGCTATTGTGTTTATGATGATATTGTGAATGAAATAATTCAGCAGGCAAAAGAAGCTGATGGTTTTATTTTTGGTTCTCCGGTTTATTATGCGCATCCTTCAGGACGATTATTAAGTGTTTTAGATAGGCTTTTTTATGCTGGTTCAAAATATTTTGCACATAAACCAGCTGCTGCTGTTGTTTCGGCCAGACGGGCAGGGACATCTGCTAGTTTAGATGTGATTAATAAATATTTTATGATCAATCAAATGCCGGTAATTTCTTCCAGTTATTGGAATATGGTTCATGGAACAAATCCGCAAGATGTTTTAAAAGATACGGAAGGTTTACAAACGATGAGACATTTAGCAAAGAATATGGCTTATTTTTTAAAATTGATTGAGCTTGGGAAAAATAACAACATTTTGCCACCACAAAATGAAAAAAAAGAAATGACGAATTTTATTCGCTAACCGGTTCTAAGGCTGTCCAATTATAGGAATTGCTTAATGAGGTTTTAAAAATATCTCCATTTGATTTTTTTAATGTTTTTAATGTTTTTTCATCGGAAATAATATTGTAACAGTTATTTCCGTAAACTGAACAGTATTCATTTGCTATTTTTATATACCAACCATGCTGACTGATATTAATGATATTCATATCAATTAAATTTTTAGTTGATTGTTCGGGGGTAATTAATTTTCGGGGTTTTGAGATAAGTCCTGCCTTTTTAAGTGTTGGAACATAAAAATCATAATATCCTCGTTGAACATAGGCTAATATATTTTCCGGTTTTAAATTAAAAAAGGTTGAAGACCCCATACCAGCAACATATTTTGGATTTAATTTTGTTAAAATTAAAAATTCGAAGGGAACATATGGGTCTAAGCGTTGGATATTTGGACAAAGATAATTTAAAACTTTTGAGTTTGGTGTTCCCATCGTTGTTGGATGTGGTTTATAGAACCAAACAGTATCCTGATAGAAATCGCAAACCTTTTTTAAAATAGGTAGTTGAAAGATTTCCTGATTTGAGCCTGCAATAAAACCTAAAAGGTAGACGCCTGTTTTTTTCCCTTTTAAAAGTTTTTCATATCTGTCAAAATCAACCCCAATAATTTGAGCAAGTTTTTTATGATCTGATTTAGAAAGTTTTTTTCTGATTTCATAATAATCAACAGGAATAATTGTTGCATGTTTTTGGAGTTTTTTTATTTCTGGACAATGTTTCAGTTTATCATCGCCAGAACATAATTTATCAATATCTCCCCATATATGCACTTTATGTTTTATGTCGGGGTTGTCATAAATAATATATTGGTTTCGTGTTGTCCACCAAACATAATTTGATGCATCTTCATAAGTGTGGATTTCTGCGATTTTACTTTTACCAAAAACGGAAATGAAATGATCGAAAAAATAATTATGATGGATATTGTGGTGTAAAATAATTTTTGAATCTGGATGTGCATCAGAAACTTCTTGTATTCTTTTGAACAGGGTATCCCAATTTGTTGAAAAAAAAGTGTTGGGATACGACTTTTTATTTTGAATAAATCGATCATATCGTGGCCAAAAAATAAATTTAAAATCCCGTTTCTCCACCTTGATAAAATTAGTCATTTGAAGCAATGCTGCTGATGTTGCCGGATCATAATAAATATGTATTTTCGGGGGTAAAGATGTTTTATACACGAAAGAAAGAATGGTGAGAATCACCAAAATCTTCAGAAGAATTACCTTCATGTATTTGTCCCCCTTTATGTTTTTTTAACTTTCTTTTAATCGCCTTTTTTGAAATTTATAAAACTTTTCAATGATTAAGTCAACGATTTCTTGTGGTGTTTTATCTGTTGTATCAATAATAAAATCAAAGTTTGCTTCGTTATCAATATCAACGTGATATAATGTTTTAAATCTCTCAACTTCTAAAGCTCTTCGATCCAATAATGATTGTTCGGCCTCTTTAATGGAGGTATATTTTTTTTCTTCAGAACGTGATGGATCATTAAAAATTCTTTCGGCGGCCACTTTTGTTTGTACATTTAATTTTACTTTTAATGATGAGGGAATAAAAAAGAACGCTAATCTCGAATCAACAACAAAGTTTTCTTCTTGTCGAACTAAATTTTTAAAGACAGAATCTATTTGTTTATCAATACTTGTGTCTGTCATGGAAAGTTTATTGAGTTCTAATGTTGTAATACCGCGTTCTGCTGCAATTTTTCTTTGAGCATTACCTGTTGAATAAAATGTGTATCCAAGTTTTTGTGCTAACAATTTTCCAACAGTTGATTTGCCACTACCAAGTTGTCCGGAAAGAGAGATGATAAAATTCATTTTTTTATCCGTTTAAATATCTAAATTTTCAACAAAACGGGCATGTTCCTGAATGAATTGAAAACGATATTCAGGTTTGGTCCCCATCAATCTTGAAACAATGTTTTTTGTGTAGACAGCTTCTTCGGCTTCCTCTTCAGTTGCTTTATGTGGTACAACCACTTTAAGCAATGTTCTTTTCTTTGGATCCATTGTTGTTTCTTTTAATTGTTGTGGAGGCATTTCTCCCAATCCTTTAAAGCGCGAGATATCGACGTTTTTCGCATTTTTAAACACTGTTTTTAAAACTTTTTCTTTTTCTTCATCATCAGCTGCATAAACGGATTTTCCACCTTGGGTCAAACGATAAAGCGGTGGAAGTGCTAAATATAAATGACCGTTTTCGATTAGTTTAGGCATTTCCTGATAGAAGAAAGACATTAATAATGAAGCAATATGAGCACCATCAACGTCGGCATCTGTCATAATAATGATTTTTTCATACCGAAGGGCATCTTCATTATATTTATCACGTCGACCACAACCCAAAGCCTCGGTCATATCTTTAATTTCTTCATTAGCCAAAATTTTATCATTTGAAGCACTGATAACATTTAAAATTTTTCCGCGAAGCGGTAAAATGGCTTGAGTTTCTCTGTTGCGTGCCTGTTTAGCTGAACCACCGGCAGAATCCCCTTCAACCAAAAAGAGTTCGGTACCAACCGTTTTGCCATGAGAACAATCAGCTAATTTGCCGGGAAGACGCAGTTTTTTTGTTGCACTTGCTCTGGCAGTTTCGAGCGTTTTTTTCTTTCTTTTTCTTTCTTCGGCTTTTTCAACAATATAATCAAGTAAAATATTTGATGATTTAATATCGCGACTAAGCCAGTGATCAAAAGGATCTTTGATGGCATTTTCTACTAAGCGAGCAGCACTGGTTGTAACCAGTTTTTCTTTTGTTTGCCCTTGAAATTGCGGATCTTTAATGAAAACAGAGAGCATAACACCAGCAGTATTTAAAATATCGTCTGCTGTGATATCGGCAGCTTTCTTATTGCCGGACATTTCGGCGTATGCTCTGAGTGATTTTGTTAAACCGGCTCTTAAACCTGTTTCATGGGTTCCCCCAAGTGGTGTGACCACTGTGTTACAGTAAGAATATGAGAAGCCGTCTTTAAAATCATCCATCCAACAAATGGCCCATTCCACAGCACCTTCATTATCCGGTAATTCAATGCGTCCTGTAAATGGTTTAGGAGTGACAACAGATCTGTCTTTCGTTAAATAATCTAAAAAGTCGGCAACACCGTTAGGGAATTTTAAAATATGTTCGGTTGGTGTTTTATCATCCGGACCAATTAATGAAGGATCGCAAGACCAACGAATTTCAACCCCCCTGAATAAAAAGGCCTTTGTTCGGCTCATTCTGAATAAGGTGGATGGTTTAAATTTTGTTGTTTCTCCGAAAATTTCCGTATCCGGAATAAAGCTAACACTTGTACCTCGTCGGTTACTGACAGCTCCAACACAGGTTAATTCTGTTACCGGTTTACCTTGTCTATATTCTTGACGGTAAAGTTTCTTTTCTCGGGCAACTTCAATGATCATATGAGAAGATAACGCATTAACGGCAGATAAACCAACCCCGTGTAACCCGCCGGAAACACCATAAGCACCGCCACCGAATTTACCGCCGGAATGAAGTGTTGTTGTAATCACTTCCAATGCGGATTTGTCCGGATATTTGGGATGTGGATCAACAGGAATACCTCGCCCATTATCTTTGACGGTTACATATCCGTCCGCCGTTACGTTTACCTCAATATTTGTGGCATAACCAGCAACGGCTTCATCCATGGCATTATCAATAATTTCCGCAACCAGGTGATGATAGGCGCGTTCATCAATACCGCCGATATACATCCCTGGTCGTTTGCGAACTGGCTCCAATCCCTCAAGGACTTCAATATCTCTTGCGGAATACTCATTTTTTTGTTGTGTAGCGTTAAATAAATCAGACATAAGGCCATCATACTTAAATTCATTTTAAAACGCAAGTAAAAAATGGGTTTTAAGGTTTTTTTTCTGTGTTTAAAAGAATATAGCGATAAAAGTCTTTTTGAATGTAAGTTTGTATTTTTTTTCCATTTTCATTTGTTTCAATAACAATTTTATTTTCTGTTTCCTCAATAATTTTGAGTTTTTTATTTGTAAAAATGTTTAACAGTGTTTTGTTATCTGTTTTTAAATACCAATGCGATTGATTTTTTTCTGGATCATAAACAAGTTCGAAAACTTGACTCTCTTGTAATTCTTTTTTTTGTTTTTCAAAAGTTAATATCTGTTCTTCTTTAAGGTCTTTTTCTATTTCTAAAATACTAACGTAGGGATCATTGACTCTAGGGATGTATATGCCTATTTGGGTATGGGATTGATTGAAAAATAAACTAGAAGAATAGCCTGAAACTTTAGCGGGCTCAAATCCGGCAATAAGTAATAATTCAAAAGGGATGTGTGCGTCTATGCTTTGAATATTTGGACAAAGGTGATTGAGGACTTGATGAGAGGGTCTGTAAAGACCATTGGGGTGATTCTTATAAAACCAGCTCTCTCTCTCTCTCTCTCT
>JAGCKR010000067.1 GCA_017647405.1 Alphaproteobacteria bacterium | reverse complement strand
CTCAAAAATAAAGCAAAAAATAGCCTATTTTAAAGCAACATTTTATGCCAAAAAACCAGCTATTTTAACGACCCTTAAATTTCCGACTTTCAAATTTGAAATAAGTCGTTAAGTAAAAAAACAAATATCCATTATTTTTCATTTTTTAATGCATAAAAAAAGCCCCAAAAAATGGAGCTTTTCGATATATAAAAATCATATCAACACTTAAAAAACAATTTCTTATCTTTTAAACTTTTGTATGATTCAGATATTCTTTAATCAATGCACGAGCCATACTCTTTTGTTGAGATTTAACCATCACACGCGCCATCAATTTCATCGAAATCCAAACAGGATCTTGATTCCTTTTTTGCACCATCGCTTTAATCTCTTCTAACTTTTGCCATTTTTTTGCTTTTATGAGAAATTCTTTTTGCTCTTTTGCAAACTGTTGATATAAATCAATTGGTTCATTTTTCTTGATTTCTGTAAGAGTATTTTCCCACTTTTGTTGAATAGCTGGGGAAAATGCCTTTATCTCCCCTGCTATTGGGATAATTTTATGTTGAAATGGCTGTTTTTCCATATCTGCTTTTTGTTTAATCCGAAAAACTTCTTCAGCGGTTTCCCATGTATTTATCGGAAAATGAGCCTTATAAGTTGATGCCCACTCCCCTTGCCCATTTTCATGATAATAAGGTCCCTCTGTAAAATGAAGGTGCTCCGTAAATAAAGGCTGACCTGTTTTTTCATCCTTCCAAATCTTTTTATAATCATGGGTACTCATTTCATACTTGTTACACGCCTGTTGATAAGCTTCATAATTATATTCCCCAGTCGGCAATTTAAAATCTTCTTTATTCGGCTCTTTTTCACGATAAACACATTCAAAAATCATTTTTCCTCCTTTAAATTTAAAATAGCAACTTGATTATTTCAAGTTAGTAAAACTATATCATAAACAAAAGAAAAAAACAAAGAAAAATTATAAAAATCAATAGGTTTTGCAATACTTGACAATTTTTTAAATCTATGCTAAAAAATAAAAATGCGCCTTTAAAATTATATCTAAAAAAAAAGAATCACTTAACAAAATCTTAAACAATCAAACCAATTTATTTTTAATCAAAAAAAAGCGAGCCAAACGGCTCGCTTTTTCATTTTTACATCAACTTAATTTAGTCTGTTAAAACAGCTTTGATACGACGAATACCGGAAGCAACAGCCTCTTCTTTCTTAATTTTGAAAGTTCCAAGGATGTTTGTATTCGTTGCATGCGGACCACCACAAACTTCTCTTGAAACATCTCCAATACTATAAACCGTTACCGGATCCGGATATCTTTCAATAAAGGAAGCTTCTGCCCCACTTGCAATCGCATCAGCTTTGCTCATTTGTTGAATCGTTACGTCAAGACCAGCTTGAATCCATTCATTCACTAAAGCTTCAACTTTCGATTTTTCTTCATCTGTCAACTTATGGTCACAGTTAAAGTCAAAACGCATACGTTCCGCCGTGATATTTGAACCTTTTTGATGAATATTTTCATTAACGATTTGTTTCAAAGCCGCATTCAATAAGTGCGTTGCTGTATGATATTTGGCTTCTGTTTCACCAGAGCTAGCTAAACCGCCTTTAAACTTTTGTTCTGCTCCTTGACGGCTTTTTGCCTTATGCTCTTCAAATTTTTCTTTAAACCCTTCGGTATCAACTTCAATCCCTTTTTCTTGAGATAATTCAACCGTTAATTCCAATGGGAAGCCATAAGTATCATAAAGTTTAAAAGCTAAATCTTTATTTAACTTTTTATCCGTTAAATTTTCAGTAATCTTGGCAAATTCTTTCAGCCCGTTATCAAGCGTTTTACCAAATTTTACTTTTTCCGTTGTCAATACATCATAAACAACCTGAGCATTTCTTTCCAATTCAGGATAATATTTACCGAATTTAGAAACAATTAATTGAGCTAATTCAACTTCCCAATTTGAATTTAAATCAATACCCAAAGATTTGGCATATCTAATTGTTCTTCTGATTAAACGGCGCAAAATATATCCCTGATCCGTATTACTTGGTTTAATACCGGCCGGATCTGCACTGATAAACACGGCACTTCTGATATGATCGGCAATAATACGCATTTCGCGCTCATTTCCTTCATAAGGGCAATCGGCAATTTCAACGATTTTGGCAATCACATCTTTCCAAACAGAAGATTGATAGTTATCTTTAACACCTTCTAAAACCGCCGTGATTCGTTCAAGACCCATACCGGTATCCACATTCTTTTTCGGCAAATTCGAGAAAGAACCATCTTCATGATGCATACATTGCATAAACACGTTATTCCAAATTTCAACCCAAGTTTCATCATTCGGGTCAAATTCTTCCGGAACAGGCTCTGTACTACTCCAATAAAAAATTTCCGAATCCGGACCACAAGGACCCGTAGCTTCCATGTTCGGCCACCAGTTATCTTGCAACATTTTAATGCGTTTTTCAGGCAGGCCCAAAGATTTCCAAATTTCAATACTTTCTTCATCAGCAGGAACAACTTCATTTCCGGCAAAAACGCTGACAGCTAATTTTTCCACCGGCACATTCAAACTTTTTGTTAAAAATTCAAAACTCCAAGTCAAACTTTCTTTTTTAAAATAATCCCCTAAACTCCAGTTACCGAGCATTTCAAAGAAAGTATGATGCACTGTATCCCCAACCTCATCCAAGTCATTGGTTCTTAAACATTTTTGATAATCACACAATCTTGTTCCATTCGGATGTTCTGCTCCTTTTAAATAAGGAACTAACGGTTGCATACCCGCTGTATTAAAAAGCACCGATGGATCATTTTCCGGCACAATTGGCGCCGATGGAATTTGAGCATGATCTCTTTCTTTAAAAAACTCTATATAAGCGTCCCTGATATTCATAAATATTTTTCCTCACGCATGAATTAATTTTTATACTACAAACGGCGGAAGTTTAACATATTTTAAACAACTTGTCAAATAGAAAAAAAGCCATAAGAAACGGAAAAATCAACAAAAAAAGAGATTAGAAAATCGGGCCATAATCTTCGTTACCAAACAATAAAAAAACTCCCCAAAGGGAGTTTATTTTATGGTGCGGTTAAGAAGCGCTAAGCAAAAAGTTGCCTTGAATGGCAAGTTTTTGTCTGCAAGCCCCCAAAGTTTCTTATCGACTTTTTTAACCAACAGGATAAAAAAAGAGATTAGAAAATCGGGCCATAGTCTTCGTTACCAAACAATAAAAAAAACTCCCCAAAGGGAGTTTATTTTATGGTGCGGTTAAGAAGACTCGAACTTCCACGGATCTCTCCACAGCGACCTCAACGCTGCGCGTCTACCAATTCCGCCATAACCGCAAAATGTAGATGCATTATAAATAACTTTTTTTTAAAATGCAAGTTCTTTTTTTTACAACTCTCATTTTTTTTATTAAAAAGAAAAAGCGGTGCATTTTATACACCGCTTTTTAAACTTATTTACCACAAGGTGAAACAATTTCAGCAAGTGATAATACGCCGAACAAATATTGATTTGTACAAACTTTTTGTCCACCGACACGACCACGTTCACCCATACAACCAGACAATGTTGAAACAGCCAAAACAAGAGCTGCAATCATCAATACTTTTTTCATTTTAAAATCCTTTCATTTGGTTTAACAGGTAAACATTACATCTTTTTTCATCAAATTGTCAAATATAATTGTATGTTTTTTGATAATTCTTTAAAAGTTATGAATTTATACTCTCTAAAATAACAGTTCCCTTTCTTTGACGTGCCGCCATATATTGCTTACGAAGCGAATCTCTGATTTTATGCGGATCTCTGATTTTATGCATTTTGAGCAATCCTGTTTTATCTGTTGAGTTAATATAAATATCGCCCAAATCCGCCCAAACATCTATCATTGTTTGAGATGCCGAGCTATCAACAATTCTAAAAAGTTCAATTTCATCAACATCTTTTGAAAAAATACCAGAAATAACAACCAACCGTTGAGAAGTTAAAACATAACTATGATAAATACGATTATAATGCAAAGCTATTGCAAAAATACCCAATGTTAAAATTGTTAAAAGCAAATAAAACGGATTAAATTTAATATCCCTAATAGAGCCGGTTACTTCCCAAAGGAAGGTTTCATCTTTATCAATAATACTTTGTATGATACGATCATTTACGCTCATGAATACATCTCCTTTTTTATCGTTTTATTCACACTATCACAGCATTAAAAAATTTTCAAGTTTTTATTTTTTGAACCTACCATCTTATTTTTTTTACTTTACCAAACATAACATTATATTTATTTCGCTTAAAACTCAATATGTTATCTAGACAAGCCCCCTTTTCATACCTAATGTAAAATTGCTTCAGTTTATTTTAAGAAAGGAGATTAAAATGAAGAAACATTTATTATCAGGCTTTGCCGCTGCCTTGATGCTTTTTGCCGCATCATCTGCCTCAGCATATGATTTTTCAAAACCTTATGCTTTGGCTGAAGGCGGCTATTCATTCGGAACAGATTCAAACGGAGATGCCGGTGTTTTAGGCGTTGGTATGGGATATCATATCAATCATTATTTCCGCACTGATTTAACAGTCGGTTACCGCGGATGGGGTGACGTAGACATGAAAGCAGAAGGAAGTAAAAAAACAGATGTTTGGTCAATCCCTGTTTTAGCAAACTTTTATGCAACATATCCGGTAAACAACAGCTTTAATGTTTACGGGATGGCCGGTCTTGGTATGGCTTGGAACAATACGGACGATATGAAAGATGCAAAAGGCGCAACAAAAACAAATTTTGCATGGACAGTCGGTGCCGGTATTGAACACATGTTTACAGATTGCATGTCCTTAGATCTTGGTTACAGATATGTTGACTTAGGTCAAGCCCGTGTTAAATCCAGAGCGGGATACACAGGCCGTAGTAAAGAAGACATGCGCTCCCATGATGTCAAATTAACGGCAAGATTTTATTTTTAAGACTCCCACTTAAAAATAAGCGATGCGTGGTGTTTCTTCCTTGGCGCCACGCATTTTTTATATCTCATCATTATACTTTATAATTTTTTTCCAATAAAATTTTTAAATCAGCCATGTCCTGAGGCAAAGGAACTTCAAACGAAAGAAACTTACCTGTTCTTGGATGAATGAATCCTAAAAAAGAAGCATGCAAGGCCTGTCTTGGGAAAAAACGTAATTGAGAGGCTGCTGATTTTGGCACCATCCCATAAACACTATCGCCAATCAGAGAATGCCCTAATGATGTCATATGAACTCTTATTTGATGCGTTCGCCCCGTTTCCAAAACACATTTAATTAAGCTGGCCGGCGCTTTCGGATAGATATCCATACATTCATAATGTGTGACCGCTTGCTTTCCATTATTTGTAACAACAGCCATTTTTTGTCTGTTTGAAGAACTTCTGCCAATCAAAGAAGAAACAACGCCTTCTTTTTGTTTCACAATACCCCAAACAAATGCTTGATAAACTCTTTCAATCGTATGTTTTTTAAATTGTTCAGATAAATGAACATGCGCAAAATCATTTTTAGCAACAACCAAAATACCACTGGTATCTTTATCAATACGATGAACTATTCCCGGTCGAAGCACGCCCCCAATACCCGATAAAGAATCTTTACAATGATACAAAAGCGCATTCACAAGCGTGCCTTGATAATTGCCAGCCCCCGGATGAACCACCATACCGGCCGGCTTATTAATAACGATTACATCCTCATCTTCATAAAGAACATCAAGTGAAATATCTTCGGCTTCAGGTTCAGCGGGAACGGCATCCGGCAGTTTAATCACAAACACATCCCCTGTTTTTACTTTTAAATCCGGCTTATCTGCATATTTTTCACATCCCTCATACATCACACAATCCGTTTCAATCAACTTAATTAATCGATTTCTGGAAAATGAGGAAAAACAAGAAACCAAAAACTTATCCAGACGCATATTTTTTTCTGTTTCAGACACTTTTTTCGTGACAAGTGGCGTATTTTTTTGATATTCTGTTTCTGTCTCGTAAGAAAAATCGTCTTCAAAGTCTTGCATAATTAAAACTCCTTAAAACTAAGAGGATAAAAATGAATAAACTCGCTCTTGCCAAATTTATTGTTTTTTTACTAACCGGTCTTTTAATTGCCGGCTTTGGATTAATTTTTCATAAAATAGCAAAAAACAATTTGAAAAGCAACAATAATCAAAATGTTTTCACCCTTCCTAAAAAAAGTTATTTATCTTTAAATCATAATGAAAGTGTTCAAGAAACTTTTTCTTGCCAAAATTTTTTATGTCTTTCAATCGCTTCTGAAAATAAAATAAAAAAAATTCATATTATTAATCCTCAAACAGGTGATCAAATCCACACCATTTTCATTTCATCTGATACACAGGAGGAAAAATGAAAATTAAATCTTTTTTTGCTCCCAATCTTGTCAATGCCCTTAATATTATTGAAACATTATATAAAAAGGAAGCCATTATCCATTCCGTAACAAGCGTTGAACAAGGAGTTAAAGTAAGTGTTTTTATTAAACAGCAAAAAAGAGAATTTAATAATCAACAAAATAATATCTTAGAAAAAAAACGATATTTTTCTTATCTATTGAAACACCATACTTTTGAAGAGACCTTTATCGATCAACTGGTACGCGCCACAAAAAATAAAAGTGTTAAACCAAATGATGATAAATTACTCCCCATTGCCTTTGAAGAGCTTTTTCACTTTAGACCCCTCTATCCCATGACACCCAAAAAGGTTTATGTTTTCATCGGAAATTCAGGCGCAGGAAAAACAACCGCTATAAAAAAAATAGCTAATCTGGCAAAAAAAGAAAATTTTAACCCCATAATTTTATCCATTCAAAAACATGATCCTTCTTTAATCACTTTTAGTAATGAAAACCTTATCCCGATAAAATTCATTGATGACATCCACAATTTAAATGAAGCAGTTACTCTTGCAAGACTTCAAAGTGATTATATTTTGATTGATACGCCCGCTTTTAACCCTTTTGATCGAGAGAACATGAAAGAGTTAAAAGTAATGAAGAATGAACTCATTGATGGGGAATTTGTTTTAACAATGCCTGCTGGACTAGATGAAAAAGAAGCTATTGCACAAGGAGCCTTGTTTCATAAAAATGGCGCAGACTTATTACTGGTCACAAAATTGGATTCTCATGTCAAATACTCGGGCATTTGCCAAACATTACTTCATAATCAGCTCTATTTAACAGCAATGTCTTTTTCCAACGACGAATATGAAGCGGTTTTAGAGGCATCTCCAAGTAATTTTGCAAAAATTTTTTTACTTCCAAATTCAAAAAATGAGGGCGCTTAAATGACAGAAAATCAAGCCAACAATCATGAATTTTTAACAGACATTCAAGAACGTTTAAACGGCAATAATATAATTGCCATCGCATCCGGCAAAGGTGGGGTTGGAAAAACAACGCTGGCTGTCACATTGGCCCATGCTTTTAGCAAACAGGGATTAAAAGTGCTTCTGTTTGATGGGGATCTTGGTCTCTCAAATATAGATATCCATCTAGGAATCACCCCAAATGAAAATCTTGAAACAGTGATAAAAATGAATGACCCGCTCAATTTAGCCATCACACATGAATCAACTCTTCAATGCGATATTATAACAGGGCACAGCGGAGATCAGTCTTTATCCAATTTAAACGGTCCTCAATTAAAATTATTGGCGGATGACCTTCTTATTTTATCTTCTTATTATGATAAGGTTATTATTGATTTAGGATCCGGAATTTATGAAAATTTAATACATCTGGCCAACTGCGCCAAAACATGTTTGGTTCTTATAACGAATACCCCAACTTCTTTAACAGATGCCTATCAATTCATCCGTCTGCTCATAAATCAAGATCCGGCTAAAAATATTAAGCTCATTATGAATATGGTAGACACACTTGCAGAAGGAGAACAAACATATCAAACATTTTTAACGGCACTTGAAGCTTTTTTGCATGTTAAACCTCAACTTGGTGGAATTATTCATTATGATTCTACCGTTAAAAAATCTTTACAAGAGCAAACATCTCTTCTCTCATTCAATCTAAATACTCCGGCCAGTCAAGATATTCTAAAAATAAGTCAATCACTTATAAATCATGAAATTATTCACCCTTAAAAACATGACTTAAAACATAATCTATAATGGCATACAATAAAATTTTTGAACCCTTGACTTTAACATAAAAATGGATTATTTAAAAATCATTAAAACGATAAAATGCTGATGAAAGGATCGTTATGTTTTTAAAAAGTATTTTCGGGTCGGCAAACGACAGATATCTTAAAAAATTCAAAAAAACAATTATCAAAATCAATGAATTAGAAGACACATTTAAGCTCTTAACAGATGATCAATTAAGAGATAAAACACAAGAATATAAAACCCGCATTCAAAATGGGGAAAGTTTGGAAAGCATTTTACCTGAAGCATTTGCAAGTGTTAGAGAAGCTTCCAAACGCGTTCTCGGTCTTCGACCGTTTGACGTTCAATTATTAGGTGGTATCATATTAAATAATGGCCAAATTGCCGAAATGCGTACCGGCGAAGGGAAAACCCTTGTTGCTACCATGCCTGTTTATTTAAATGCTTTAACAGGTAAAGGGGTTCATGTTGTAACCGTCAACGATTATTTGGCAAAACGCGATAGCGATTGGATGGGACAAATATACCGGTTCTTAGGGCTTTCCGTCGGCTGTATCACGCATGATATGGAACCCAGTGAACGCAGAGCCGCCTATAATGCTGATATCACATATGCAACAAACAATGAACTGGGATTTGATTATTTACGCGACAATATGCGCTTTGAAATCAAAGAAATGGTTCAACGTCCTTTCTATTATGCCATTGTGGATGAAGTAGACTCTATTTTAATTGATGAGGCAAGAACCCCTCTTATTATTTCCGGCCCAGCTGAAAATTCATCAGAAAGATATATCAGTGTGGATAAACTTATTAAAACAGTTAAACCGGAACACTATGAAAAAGATGAAAAACATCGCACCGTTTCTCTCACCGAAGCCGGAACGGAATACGTTGAACAATTACTTTTGGATGCCGGACTGATTCAAAGCAATCTTTATGATCCTCAAAATATTGCTTTTGTTCATCATGTTGATCAAGCTTTACGCGCAAACACTTTATTCACAAAAGATAAAGATTATATTGTTAAAGATGATCAAGTTGTGATTATTGATGAATTCACCGGCCGTATGATGCAAGGTCGCCGGTATTCAGATGGATTACATCAAGCTATTGAAGCAAAAGAAGGCGTTAAAATCCAACCGGAAAACCAAACACTTGCCTCTGTGACATTCCAAAATTATTTTAGAATGTATCCTAAATTGGCTGGTATGACCGGCACAGCTATGACAGAAGCAGCTGAATTTGACGATATTTATCATTTGCAGGTTGTTGAAATTCCAACAAATAAAACACCGCAACGAATTGATGAAAATGACGTTATTTACAGAACTGCCGAAGAAAAATATGAAGCAATCATTGAAGATGTTAAAAAAGCTCATGAAAAAGGGCAACCGGTTTTAATCGGAACTGGCTCAATTGAAAAATCAGAAATTTTAGCTGACCTGATGAAGCAAAAAACAAACATTCCTTTTAATGTGTTAAACGCTCGTCACCATGAACAAGAAGCTAAAATTATTGCTCAAGCTGGTGCACCAGGGGCTGTTACCATTGCAACAAATATGGCCGGACGCGGAACCGATATTCAACTGGGCGGTAATATAGAAATGTTGCTTCAAGAAGCTTTGGAAAAAGATCCAACGGCAGATAAAGAAGCACTGACAGAAAAAATCAAAGAAGAAGTTTCTGCAAAAAAAGAACAGGTATTAGCCGCAGGCGGATTGTTTGTTCTGGGATCAGAACGCCATGAAAGCAGACGTATTGACAATCAATTACGTGGTCGTTCAGGGCGTCAAGGAGATCCGGGCTTATCCAAATTTTATGTTTCATTAGAAGACGATTTAATGCGTATTTTTGGTGCCGAACGCATTCAAAATATTTTAACACGTCTCGGCCTTAAAAAAGGCGAACCGATTACGCATAATTATATCACAAAAGCTTTGGCTGTTGCTCAGAAAAAAGTGGAAACTTATCACTTTGATATTCGCAAAAACCTTCTTAAATTTGATGATGTCATGAACGATCAGCGCTCTGCAATTTATGAACAAAGAAAAGAGCTGATGCTGGCTCCAAGTGTTTCCGGAACCCTCAAAGAAATGCGTTTAGACACGATTGAAAACATTATTTTTGAATTGGCACCGCCGCGTTCCGTTCCTTCCGATTGGAATAAAGATGAATTAACGCAAACCATTTTGAAAAAATTTAATGTTGAAGCTCCTTTTAATTCTTGGATTAATGATCCGGGTATTTCTCCGGAAATTTTGGTTGAACGAGTCAATGAATTAGTGCAACAACAAATTGAACATAAAATGGCCATCTTACCGGAAGATTTAAGAAATAATCTTGAAAAGAGCATTTTAATTCAAACAATTGATCAATGTTGGAAAGAGCATCTTCACACATTGGATTTCATGAAAACCTCTATTAATTTAAGAGCATATGGACAAAGAAATCCTCTGAATGAATATAAACGGGAAGCGTTCATTTTATTTGAAACATTGCTGACAAAAGTCAGAACACAAGTAACAGAAATTATTGCTCAAATGCAATTTCAACTTCAAAACTCTCAACAAGAGGATATAAAAGAAAGCCATCCCGCCCCTGTTGATCCAACAACACAAGATCCTTTTTCAACACCGGAAGGGCAAATTTCAAGAAATGCTCCTTGTCCGTGCGGATCCGGTAAAAAATTCAAACACTGTTGCGGGTCAATAGCTTAACAAGAAAGGATGAAAAATGAAAAAACAAGAATCCGGTCGTTCAATGGTTGAAATGCTTGCTGTTTTAACTATTATTGGGATTTTATCTATTGGTGGCTACGCCGGTTATACACTGGCTATTAAACGCATTTATTATTCAAAAATATTAAATGTAGCTATTAATCTTGCTGGACAAGGAACCGGTGGAAAAAGCTATTCCTCTCTTGCTGGTGCCGGCATGGAAAAAGTTGATAACATTGATATGGCCCTTTCCGAAAATGGCGTTGTTTGTTTATTAAATTTTACAGGAACAAGCGGCGATTTACAAGGATTTAGGAACTATACCAGTCAATATGTAAAACCAAACACCTCTGCTTTTTATGTTAAGGGAGTGAAAAAAGACTGTGTCTTGCAACTTCAAATTGGCAAAAAAAGAAGATAAAAAAAGGCCGTTTTCATACGGCCTTTTTTATTTTTGCAAACACTTTTCTTTTTTATTGAAGTTTCAAAAAAAGAACGTATAATAAAAATATTGTAACCAAAAAAACAGGTGAGACATGAAAAAATATAAAAAGATAACCGTTTGGGCCGGTGCAGCACCAAGTATTGCTGAAGTTTATCGCGAACCGATGTATGAAGTCGGTCAACTGTTGGCTAAAAATAAAATTACCATGGTTTATGGCATTGGGGATGAAGGCATGATGGGGGCGGCCTTTCAAGGAGTCCGCAGCAAAAAAGGAAAAGTCATTGGTATCACAACGCAAAAACTTCTTGATTTGCAATGCAAAAATCCAAATTTATTTAAAAAGGGCGAAATTGAAGTTGTTGATAATTTAGCTGACCGCAAAAGAAAAATGATGGATTTAGGAGAAGTTATTTTAGCTGGCCCTGGCGGATGGGGAACAATGGATGAAATATCCGATTTTGCCGTTTCAATTCAAACGGGTGAAATTCAAAAAAAACCTCTTATTTTTTTAAACTTTAATAATTTTTGGGCTCCATTTGGTGCTTTATTATTTAAAATGTTACAAGATGGAACGCTTAATCAGGATAAAACCGATTTTATCGATTTTGCCAATTCACCGGAAGACTTGTTTACCGTTATTGAAAAAGTTCAAAACAGATTAGATGCTGCTCATAAAAAAAAGAAATAAAAAAATAACGTTAAGGAGTTAAAGATGTATTTCAAATTTTTAATTGGCCTTTCTTGTGCTTTTTTATTATCTAACCGGCCTTGTTTTGCATTAAATGAGGCTGAGGCGGCTTATAATGCCGGAATGAAAGCATATCATAGAAATGAATTTCAAAATGCCGTCTATGCATTTGAAAACTCACTTGGATATGATACATCTCTTTATAAATCATACTGCATGTTAGGATTAAGTTACATTTTAAATGATGAACCGGTAAAAGGAGTTCAAACATATCAAGAAGCCATTAAAAAATTCCCAAATGAATGGAATGCTTATATTTTATTGGCGGAATATTATGAAACACAAAAAAAGAACTCCGAAGCTCTTTCTTATTATTTGCAAGCAAGCGACCTTCTTCCCAAAAAAGACAGAAAAAAATATGATACAAAAATAAAAGAACTTAGAGAAAAACAAAAAGAAGAATGGTCTGTTTCCGAAACCGAAAAAGAAAAGATACTTTCAAATATTTTTACACCACTAGACATGGGAAAATGGCGCGTTTCACTCGTTGAGCAAAAAGAAAGTGCCATCCACATTGTTTATGCACTAAAATCTGAAAATTACAAAGCCGGAAAATGGAGTCAAATTCTTGATTTAACCTGCACATATACAGATAAACAAGATAAAAATAGTTTCAATCAAATCAATGAATGGATGGCCACAAATTATAAACATAGTAACGCTGATATGGATACTGTAACAAAAACAGATACTTCCAGATTGTATGAAGTTAATATGCATGAACAAAAAAATCAAATTTTAGGATATATTTTTCCAGCACCAAAAGGATTTTGCATTGCGCAATTTAATTATAAAAAAATAACACCAAAAGAACGTGCGCAATGGCTTGATAATATCACCAAAATAAGCGTTCGAAACTTTTAACATAGGATTTAAAAAAAATGGGTATTTTAGGTATTATTTTAATTCTTGTTTTTTGTTATATGATTTCAAATAACAAAAAAAATATTAATTACAGAACCATCATCGTCGGCCTTGTTTTGCAATTTATTTTGGCCTTCTTTATTTTAAAAACAAACATTGGTCAGGCGATTTTTAAATATCTTGGAAACGGCATCCAAAAAATCCTAACTTTTGCAGCAGACGGCGGTAATTTTGTTTTTGGTTTTTTAACAGATCGACCACAAAAACTCAATGAAGTTTTAGGCCCTGGTGCTGATTTTATTTTTGCACTAACACTTATCCCTGTTTTGATTTTTGTGATGGTTTTGGTTAATGTTTTATACTATTACGGCATCATGCAACGCGTTATTCTATTTTGTGGCAAAGGAATGTATAAACTAATGAATATCACAGGCGCAGAAGCCATTTCAAACATTGCCAGTGCCTTCATCGGACAGGTTGAAGCCCAAATGCTTATCCAGCCTCATCTCAAAAAAATGTCTCTTTCTCAATTATTGGCCTCTATGACCGGCTCACTTGCCTGTATCTCCGGTAGCATTATGGCTGTTTATATTGGTATGGGAGTTCCTGCCGAATATTTACTGGCAGCCAGCTTTATGGCTGCACCCGGCGCATTAGTTATTTCAAAAATTGTTTATCCAGAAACAGAAAAAATAAAACCGGAACAAAATCTGGCTTTAAACGATCAACAAACAGGCATTAATTTAATTGATTCGATCGCCAGCGGGGCCTCAACGGGATTAAAAGTTGCATTAAATATTATCGCCATGATTATCGGCTTAATTGCTCTGATTGCTTTATTTGATTATTGTTTAAGTTTAATCGGATCATTTGTTGTTGATGTTTTTAACTGTCCCGCAAAAATTGGGCCTTTAAACATCAAAGAACTCTCCTTAAGCGGAATATTAGGTGTTTTATTTTCAGGAATTGCTTTCTTACTGGGAACACCTTCTAATGAAATTTTTACCGTCGGTTCGCTTATGGGCGAAAAATTGGTATTTAATGAATTTATTGCCTATTTAAATCTCACAAATCTCACAACGCCTTTATCTGAAAAAGGAATGATTATTGCGTCATTTGCTTTATGCGGATTTGCCAATTTCGGCTCAATTGCCATGCAAATCGGTGGAATTGGAGAACTTGAACCATCAAGACGAAAAGATCTGGCAAAACTTTGTTATAAAGCGTTATTATGCGGAACATTAACCTCTTATGTTTCAGCAGCGATTGCAGGGCTTTTACTTTAAAGCCCTTGCCATCCTTTATTTGCGCGACTAACTAAATCCGTATACGCCTCTCTGGATTTTTGAGGTAAAGATTTTCGCCCAAGCACAACCAATTTTTTAATACCGGTTAAGTTTTCACTTGTCCAGCATTTTCCACGCTCAAAAGAATATGCTAAGTCAGCCATTAATCGCGCCTCCATATAGGCAGCTCCTTCCGGTTGCAAAAATGTTGGCGTTTTAACAAAACGAGATCTAATTTTTTCAAAATCTTTTTGATGCGCTTCAAGTATGTACCCTTGTCCTTGTAATAAATCGCCAAAAGATTTTAACGAAACCTTATTTTTCCATCCCCCTCCAAACAAAACAAAAGTATCAGGCAAAATCGGTGTTTCAACATATTTTAACGAATAGGCCGCTATATAACCGGCAAAATATTGAACCGTATGAAGCATTGAATAAAATTCTTCTTCGCTCTGTGGATGAAGCGTTTGTTTAAAGCCATATAATGAGGGGTCAGCCGATTTGGGTGATGGCAGTAAGAAAAAATTCTCTTTATTTTTTAAAATTGCACCTTGATTAAAAAGAGCCTCTAAAAGATTAATATCTAACTGACCTTGCACCCCCCATTTGGTTTCTTTATCAAAGGAATCATTCTTATATAATCTAACCAAATAATCGCTAAATTCATTAAAAGGGCCAGCATCAAATCCTTGAATAACTTTTTTATTTTGAATAACCGCTAAATTAGATGTATTTCCAGCATTATAAAAAATACAGTTTTCTAATCCTAACATTTTTGCAAAATGTTCATTATGTGGTGGAATAAGAGGGGCACCCTCCCCTTCATTCATAATATCATCTGATCGAAAATCAGAAATAACAGGAATACCGGTTAAATCACTCAACAAATCCCCAGATCCCATTTGAAGCGTATAAACATCTTTTAACGATATCGCAACACTGGGGGGATTATGATCCAATGTTTGTCCATGAAATCCAATAGCGTGAATATCTTTTAAATCATATCCATATTTTTGCAAAAACGCCTTAACACTCGATGCAATCCATTTAATATATTGCTCATGAACACTGATAAAAAAAGAATCCTTTGTAATATGTTCAAGAACTATTTCCTTTGCTTGAATTCTTTTTTTTAAAATCAAAATATCCTGTTGAAGCTTTTTTGAAATAGGAAAGGAAGCTGCAGACAGATCCGTCATACTTTCTTCTGAAAATCTTGTTAAAACAATATCACAAGCATCTAATGAATTACCTGTCATAATTCCGATAATATTCATTTTTACCTCCCTTTTTAATGTGACATTTATTTAAAACTTTTGCAAGATAAAGAATTTATTTTTTTATTGTCCAATTTGACTGAGAAAGTTCCCAAACATTTGGTGAATAAGGTTTCCATAAACTTTCTTCTTGATATAACGCATAAAGAACCCCTTCGCTCCCGTTTAACAATTCTTTTAACATAACATTTTCATCCAACGCAATTGTTTTACCTTCTTGTAACGCATTCAAAATATTGGTATCCGTTAATTTTGACATAAAATATCCTTTCAAGTTAAATTTAAAAATTAAAATAAAAATTCAATTTCCGCATATTTTTTTATTTAACACATAAAATGTGTAATGTCAACCCAAAAAATCCTATGGACAAAATCTTTTTTTTAGATATAATAACAGTATGAAAAAAAATGGATTTATTCAATTTACTTTACTAAAAGATAAAAGAATGGCTCTTGGTTTATCCCAAAAAGCTTTAGCTGATAAAATCGGCGTAAGTCAACAACATTGGGACAGATATGAAAAAGGATATCCCATCCCTCTAGATAAAATTCTTTCTATTTCAAAGATTTTAGATATATCAAAATGGGATTTGCTTCCAACCGAATTTCAACCAAAAGAAGCTGTTTTTGATAAAAATCTCTTAAATGCGATTATTATTTCAATAGAAAAGCTAACACTTGAAAAAAAACTTCATTTTTTACCGGAACAGAAAGCAAAACTCATTTTGCTTTTATATGAGAAATTTTTAAAAAAGCCTTCCAATGATAATATGGCTTTAAATCTGCAAGATCTTATTCAAGATATTATTTCAGAAAAAACAGCGTAAGTATTCCAATATGAACATCGACAATGAAATTAATTTCCTGTTTAAACAGGCAACATATGCAAATTCAAATCACAAGCCATTTTTCTATAAAAATGCGTTATCAAAATTTTGTTTATTTTTATTTATTTTTTTAGCAGGTTTTGTGATCAGTTTTATTGTGATCCCCTCTCAATCAAAATCTGAATATACTATCTCAGAAAGTTCAGAGGAATATATCTCTCCGGTTGAAAAAGCTGCCTACAAACAAATAGTCAAACAAATTTCCATAAAAGAAAACAGGCATCCAAACAGCATTCATGCCGAATTAAGAAAAAGATTCAACTATCGTTCTTATTTATATTTAACCAAAAAGCAATACGATAAAATTTATAAATATTTACAAGCAAGATTATAAATTTTACTTTCCTTTTTGCCAACGCTTCAAATACTGATAAAATTTCTGTCTATCCCGAGAATGCTTTAATTTTTGGTCGATAAAACCATTATAATCCCGACGTAAAGCAACTTTGGGAAAATCAGGAATGTCAATTTCAACAGATTCGCCTATTTTAATATGACGAAGAGCCGGTTCAAAACATTTTTTATTAATAAATTTATGTAAAGACCGCTCAATCAAACAAAAATTTGAAACATGGTTATTCCCACCACCGGAAAGCGGCAAAATATGATGAACATCAAATCCATGAGGAATTTTCCCACGTTTGGCACGCTCTAAATTAATCACATCTTTATACTGTTCCAAAAAACCTTTCCTATAAAGCCATTTAACAAACTTATGATTCATATCCCGTCTGTCAAATTCTTTTCTCAGAGCCTTTGTCACCTCCGGCGATTGTAACGTAAATTTTAATGCCATTTTTATCCTGCTTTCAATGTTAAAATTTCAGAATCTTTCTGAAATAAATACAATAAAACGCGAAGTGCTTTTCCGCGTTCAGATTCCAAATGCGGGTCCAATGTTAAAATAGTTTTTGCATCCTGTGCTGCTGTTTTTAACAAATGATGATGAACAGACAAATCCGCCATTTTAAATTGAGGAAGCCCACTTTGTTTAACACCCAACAAATCGCCGGCTCCACGTAAACGCAAATCTTCTTCTGCAATAATAAAGCCGTTTTCACTTTCTCTCATAACTTTTAATCTGGCCCGACCAATTTCTGAAAGTTGCTTACCATACAATAACAAACAAACAGACTTTTCGGCTCCTCTGCCAACTCGTCCACGCAACTGGTGAAGACCGGCCAAACCAAATCTTTCCGCATGTTCAATCACCATAACCGTCGCGGACGGCACATCCACACCAACTTCGATCACCGTTGTGGAAACCAAAACAGATAACTCTCCTTTTTTAAAACGATCCATAACGGCATCTTTTTCAGCGCCTTTCATTTTGCCATGAACAATGCCAACAGCGTCACCAAAAACATCTCGCAATTCTTCAAATCGTTTTTCGGCAGCCATCAAATCCATTTTTTCTGATTCTTGCACCAAAGGGCATACCCAATAAACCTGCACCTGTTTTTCACTGGAATCAATTTTATTTTTTAATTTTTCAACCACATCAAAAACTTTCTCAACAGAAATAACCTTTGTTTCAATCAGCAATCTGTTTTTTGGTTTTTCATCCAATATGGAAATATCCATATCCCCATAAGAAGTAAGCGCCAATGTTCTGGGGATAGGGGTGGCGGTCATCACCAATAAATTAACCCCCTTTTGTTTTTTGGTTAACTGCAACCGCTGTTGAACACCAAACTTATGCTGTTCATCAATCACAACCAATGCTAAATTTTTATAAACAACATCTTCAGTAAAAACCGCATGCGTTCCAATTAAAATATCAATTTCGCCCGAAGCAAGTTCTTTTAAAATTTTTTCTCTTTTTTTACCTTTTTCCCGACCAGTCAAAAGCGCAATTCGAACAGTCGTTTGCTGAAGCATTTTTTCAAATGCCAAATAATGTTGACCAGCCAAAATATCAGTCGGCGCCATCAAAACACCTTGATAGCCGGCATCATAAACCATTAATAACGCAGCTAATGAAACAACCGTTTTACCGGCGCCCACATCCCCTTGCAACAATCTGATCATTTTATCTGCTGATAATAAATCGCATCGAATTTCTTCAATAACTCTTTTTTGAGCCCCCGTTAATTCAAACGGTAAATGCGCCAAAACATCCTTTTCAACTAAAGTGCGTGGATTAATTTTTATTCCTGCTTGCTTTTTATGATGCGAACGAGCCAAAAATAATGCTAATTGATTTGCCAACAACTCATCGTAAGCCAAACGCATTTTAAAGGCATCATCAAAAGATAAATCCGATGACTTTTGGGGATGATGCACTTTGATCAAGGATGTTTTCCAATCTGAAAAACCCTGTTTTTTCATAAATTCTTTATCTTGCCACTCCGGCAAATCAGGAATCATACCCAAAACAGTTTTAACGGTTTTAGTCATTACCTTTCCACTTAAACCGGCCGTTAATGGATAAACCGGTTCAAAAACAGGAATATCCTCTTTTATTTTAGAGATAAAATCAGGATGAAGTATCCCCACTTTTCCCATAAAAAATTCAATTTTGCCGGAAACAAAATATTTTTCATGAACTTTTAACTTATCTAAAAGATATTTTTCATGATAATTAAAAAAGACCAACTCTGCCTCTTTTCCATCAAAAAAACCAACAACCTTATATGGCTGCGATCTTTTTGCCGGTTTTTGATGAGCAACAACTTCAAACAAAAGAGTTGCCAACGCCCCAGCAATTAACTGACTCTTTTTTTCAACATAAGGGCGATATAATAGTCCGCTGGGCAAAGAAAATAAAACATCCGATATATACGGACCGCAATTTTTTTCAATCAACGCACTTAATTTCGGACCAATACCCGTAATTGAAGAAACCGGACAAAATAAATTATTTAAAACAGACGGCCGCATTTTTAACCTTTTTTTTATTTTTTTCCTTTTTTCGTTTTCAATGGGCGTTTCGGTTTTATAACCTTTCCATTCGGCATTTTAATCGTGCCATCACGATAAACAACTGAATTGAAAATTTCCTGTTCCTCAAATCTTGCCAACACTTCCGCACAATTCATCAATTTTTGCTTTTTTTGTTCGGTATAAGCTTTTAATTTTGCTTGTGCATAAAGGCGAAGAGCCTCTTTTTCTGCTTTTTCGCTACTAATCGGATTTGAAATAATCCGACTGGCAATCATCTCATAATTTTTCAACTGTTCCTTATCCACCTTACAAGCCAATGCAACACCGGCAGAAATACCCAACTGTTCCGTTTCCGAAACACCTTTCATTGTTCTACTATTTGCAAAAACAGATGTTGAAATCAAAAAACTTATGACCACACAAAAGGAAATTAACTTGTTTTTTTTCATTGCTTTTTATCCTTAAAAACTTTATAATCCGATTACTAAAAAACATCTTGCGGTGCATCTATTGTTTAACACAAAAAAAACGATCTTTCAAGGAGAATTTCATGTTAAGTGGCCCTTCATTTATTCCCGATGATGTTCAAAATGCTCTTGTTTTGTTTCACGGATACGGCGCTGACGGAAATGACTTATTTTCACTCACCCCATATTTAAAAAAACACTTTCCTCAAATGGCATTTTTCACACCAAATGCCCCCCAAAAAATATTTGGTGGCGGATATGAATGGTTTAGCCTTGATGATTATTTTGAAAAAGAAAATCTGGATGATGATTATCTAAATATTTTAAGCAAACGGGCAAAAGAATCCCTGCCATTCATTCAAGAATATATATCAAACATAAAAAAACAAACAAACCTTCATGAGAAAAATATTTTCATCGGTGGTTTTTCACAAGGTGGTTTAATGGCATGCCAAACAGCATTTCATCAAACAGAAACTTTTTCCGGTCTTATTTTGATGTCACCGGTTCCACCGGCAACTATCCCATCAAATGCGCAAAAAACGGATATTCTGATCACAAGAGGCGGCATCGATAACATCATTCCACTTAAAGCCGCAAGCCTTACCAAACCACTTTTTGAAACTCATGGATTTAACACCAAAGAAATTATCGATCCGTTTGCACCTCATGCCATCAGTGAAATACACCTGAATGGCATCATCAAATTTATCCAATCTCATTTATCATAATCGGAGAATAACATGGCAAAATACAAGGAAATTAAAAAAGTTAATCTGATTGAAGCATATAAACGCATGTGGCCACTGGTCAAACCTTATTGGTTCAGATGTTTACTTGCCACATTAATCACTTTACCTATCGGGGCATTAGATGCTGTTATCGCATTAGCTTTAAAACCATTTATGGATACAGTTGTTGTTTCCCAAAACGGAACAACGCCTTTTAATTTGCCTTTATATGTTATTCCTGTTTTTATTATTACATTCACAATCTTTCAATCTGCCTTAGAATACGCTTCAGCCTATTTAAGTGCTTGGACCGGCGGCAAGATCACACAAGAAATGAAGAAAAAACTATATGAAAAACTTTTAACTTTGGACACTTCTTTTTTAGATAGTATTTCTTCCGGATTAATTGTCACAAGATTTGATTCTGATGCCAATACCGCTTGTTCAGGATTACTGAATAATGTTAAAACATTCACGACCAGAATTTTCTCTTCCTTAACACTTATCGGCGTTTTGATTTATACATCATGGCAACTGGCCATTATCGCCATTGTTGTTTTAGGTTCCGCCCTTTATCCGGTAACAAAAATCAGAAAAAAAATCAAAAAAATCGTTGCTCAAAGCGTTGTTGTAAATGGTCAGGTTCTCACAGCTTTTAATGAAACCTATGCCGGTAGCAAAACAATTAAATCTTATAATTTACACACTTATCAACGAAATAAATTTTTTGGTATTTTAACACAAAGCTTTAAGCTTTCGATTAAAAATACACAACGCACAGCATGGCTTTCCCCTGTTATGCATATCATCATTGCTATCGGCATGGCCGGCGCTATCTGGTATGGCAGTTATCTGATTAAAAGTAAAACCATTTCAGCCGGTGATTTTGTTGCCTTTATTACTGCCATGCTCATGCTTTACACCCCAATTAAAAATATCGGCAAAAACTTCAACGCTGTTCAACTTTCGTTAATGGCTATTGAACGGGTTTTTGAAATGATTGATATGGAAGTGAGCATTAAAGAATCTAAAAAAGCAAAAAACATATCTACCTTAAAAAAGGAAATCGAATTTAAAAACGTTGATTTTTCTTACACCGATGAAAAACCTATTTTAAAAAACATCAACTTAACCATTCAAAAAGGACAAACCGTTGCTTTGGTTGGTAATTCAGGCGGAGGAAAAACAACGGTTGTCAACCTGATTCCAAGATTTTATGATGTAAATAACGGCGAAATTTTAATTGACGGCACAAATATAAAAGATATTTCTTTAAGCAATCTGCGGGATAAAATTGCCGTTGTTTTTCAAGATAATTTCTTATTTTCAGGCACAATTAGAGATAATATTATGCTTGGAAAACAAAATGCAACACCTAAAGAAGTTGAAAAAGCAATACAAATGGCCTGTTTAGATGAATTTATCAACTCACTTGAAAAAGGTCTTGATACTGAAATCGGAGAACGTGGCGTTTTGTTATCCGGCGGCCAAAAACAACGAATTGCCATTGCAAGAGCGTTTTTAAAAGATGCCCCGATTGTTATTTTAGATGAAGCCACCTCTGCGCTTGACAATAAATCAGAAGCCATTGTGCAACAAGCCATTGAAAACCTTATGAAAGATAGAACCGTTATTGTTATTGCTCACCGCCTGTCAACGGTGCAAAACGCTGATAAAATTATTGTGATTAACTCTGGTGAAATCATCGAATGCGGAACACATCAAGAGCTACTGAATAAGAAAGAGGCTTATTTTGCTTTATATCAAGCGCAATTCAAACATAAAGGTTAAAAAGGAGAGTCTTCATGTATCATTCATTATTTGATGTTTTTTCAATCGGTATCGGTCCTTCCAGTTCGCACACTGTCGGACCAATGAGGGCTGCAAAAGAGTTTAGCGATACACTCATTCAACAAAAAAAAATTTCAAAAGTTCAAAAAGTTATCGTCACACTTTACGGTTCCCTTGCTTTAACAGGAGTTGGTCACGGAACACTCAATGCCTGTGTCTATGGGCTTGCCGGTTTTGAAGCAGAAAGCATTGATTTAACATTAAATCCGCTTGAAAAAATCAAAAATGAAAAAAGTCTTCTACTTGGCAATAAAAAAAAGATCCCTTTTGATTTTGATACAGATATTGTTTTAGAAAAAACAACCTTTTTAAAAGAGCATTCAAATGGAATGAAATTTTCGGCATTTGATAAAAATAACCACTTATTATTTGAAGAAACATATTTTTCAATTGGCGGAGGAAGTATCAAAAAACAAGCCGAAATCAAAAAAACAACATCGCCAAAAGAAGTGTATGTGCCCTATCCTTTTAATTCATGCAATGAACTGATTGAATTAACAAAAAAGCATAACATGACAATCGATCAAATCGTTATGAAAAATGAGGAAGCACTTCGCTCTTTTAATGAAATAAGAACAGGAATCAGCAAAATTCATCAAATAATGGAAGAAGCTATTGATGCCGGCATCCACCATAAGGGCGAACTCCCCGGCGGATTAAATATTCAACGGCGCGCCCCAAGAATTTATAAACGGTTAAAAGAAAACTTTATTCAAAACAACTCCGATCCTTTAATGATTATTGACTGGATTAATCTTTGGGCTTTTGCCGTGTCAGAAGAAAATGCCTGTGGTGGCAAAATCGTAACAGCACCCACAATGGGATCTGCGGGTATTATCCCTTCGGTTTTAAGATATTATGATAGATTTGCAGCCCTTAAATCCCCTTTTCAAAAAGAAATCGGCATCGGCATCTTTTTATTAACCGCCTCAGCGATTTGCTCTTTATATCGCACAAACGCATCCATTTCCGGTGCAGAAGTTGGTTGTCAAGGCGAAGTCGGTGTTGCCTGCTCCATGGCAGCTGCCGGCTTAACTGCCGCTATGGGCGGAACTGCTGAACAAATTGAAAATGCTGCAGAAATCGCCATGGAACATAATTTAGGACTCACATGCGATCCAATAGCAGGTCTTGTTCAAATCCCTTGTATCGAACGAAATGCCATGGGGGCAACAAAAGCAGTGAATGCGGCGCGACTTGCTTTAAGAGGAGATGGAGAACATCTTGTCAGTCTGGATAATGTTATTAAAACCATGTATGAAACAGGAAAGCATTTAAATAAAAAATACAAAGAAACATCTCTTGGCGGACTGGCAACAAACGCTCTTACCTGCTAATTTTTCGAAACTATTGACAAATAAACCCTGTTATGTTAGAATGTTAAAACTTTTAGCATAAAGGATAATGTATGACCAAAAACTATTCAACACTTAACGAACTCGCATTCAACATCGCCAATTTTTTTGGCGCCACAAGAGGAAACAATAACACACAAACATATATTGAAAACGCCTTAAATACACATAAAAAAGAAGGTGGCAAACATGTTGTTTTAATTGTTTCAAACGGATTAACGCAAGAGGTAAATGAAACAAAAAACTTTTCAGAAAAAAATAACGGGTTGCGTATATTAGATTCTGGTAAATTAGTTGATAAAACAATTTTAGCATTAGGGCATGACAGAAGCACTCAAATTTATAAAGATACGGTAGACTGTATTCAACAAAGTACTATTTTGCAAAACGCTTCTCTGGTGCCAACAGCGCGTTTTTTTAATTCAAAAGATAAAGATCAAAATATATTAAATGCTGTTTGCTCGCATATTTATAATTCAGTGCAACCAACTTTTTCAGTTGCTTGTTTAAATAGTTCTTTTTTAACACCATCAGGGAATTTCACCCATCATATTGAACCTATTAAATCCCTGATTGAAGAAACAAATTCAACAGGAACGCTTTATTTATTAACAAGCAGAAACAAAACAGCCGAACCTAAAAAAAGCGCAAACCAGGTATTACAACCTATCGTTCCGCTTCTTATCGTTGCTGAATTATTGCATCGCTATCGCTTACATGAAAAGCAAACTGATTTGGATAACAACAAACAATTAAACAAAATAAGCAGTGAAAATTTATCACAACAAATTAGCAATGCTAACCTATTGAAAAGAAAATTTATCCTGCAAGATATGTCCCGTAATTTATCCAGATAAAATAAAAAAGACAATCTCTCAAAAGGTTGTCTTTTTTTTAGTATTTTTCAATAAAAAAGAAACAAAAAAATACATCAAACCAGTCGTCTTTCAACAACGCTTTCCATCAATATTTTTCTTGACTTTAAATAAAAAAAAACATACCCTTCTAAACAGTAAAGAGGTTAAACATGAAAATAGTTTTACAAAGAGTTTTATCAAGTAAAGTTCTTGTTGATAACAGTGAAGTTGGTTCATGTCAAAAAGGGTTTTGCCTATTGATCGGAATCGAAGAAAATGACACCCATGAGTCGATTGCTAAAATGGCTGAAAAAATTTCTGTTTTACGTGTTTTTGAAGATGAAAACGGAAAAATGAATAAATCCATTTCAGATATAAACGGCTCAATTTTAGCGGTTTCTCAATTTACTTTATTGGCAGATTGTTCTCATGGACGCCGACCATCATTTACAAAAGCTGGAAATCCGGAAAAAGCCAATCAATTATTTAATCAATTTGTTCAGGAATTAAAATCCAAAAATATTCCGACACAAACCGGTATTTTTGGTGCTGATATGCTTGTTGAAATTCAAAATTCAGGACCTGCAACTTTTATTTTAGAAAGCTAAAAAAATGACCACAATTGAAAAAGACGATAAACTTATTCAAATGATTAAGGAAAATTTAAAATTAACGCAAAAACAAGCCGAAAAATTTGCGAAACAGGCGCGTGAACTTCAAAAAAACATTGAATTAAGAAAAAAACAAAAAGAAGAACGCAAAAAAAAGGAAAACGCCTAAAAAAAGGAGATCAAAAAGATGTATGCATTTAAAATTCAAGGCGGATATCAATTGAAAGGCGAAGTTGAAATTAACGGCGCTAAAAATGCTATTTTACCCATTATGATTGCAGCCCTTTTAACAAAAGAACCCCTTGAGCTGTCAAATATTTCTTACCTATCAGATGTCAACACATTATCCGATCTTCTTAAAAGTATGGGGATGAAAATTAAATCCAAAAAAAACTCTCTCATTTTAACAGCTGATAAAATCACAAATTTTCATGCCGATTATAATTTTGTTTCAAAAATGCGTGCCTCTTTTTGGGTGCTTGGCCCCCTCCTCGCCCGATTTGGCGAAGCAGAAGTTTCACTCCCAGGCGGGTGCGCTATCGGAACAAGACCTGTTGATCTTTATTTAAATGCTCTCAAAGAAATGGGCGCCGAAATCAAAGTTGAAAATGGGTACGTTTGCGCCAAAGGACCTTTACACGGAGCAGACATCTTTTTTCCAAAAGTTTCTGTTGGCGCAACGCATAACACCATCATGGCTGCTGTTTTAACCAAAGGCACAACAACTATTCACAATCCGGCACTTGAACCAGAAGTCATGGATTTAATTGACGTATTGGTTAAAATGGGTGCCAAAATTTCAGGCATTGGAACAAAGGTTTTAACAATTGAAGGCGTTGACGAATTACATGGCGCCAAACATAACGTTGTAGCCGACAGAATTGAAGCCGCCACCTTTGCCGTTGCCGCAGCTCTGACAAAAGGAAAAATCTTTTTAAAAGGCGCAAAAAGCAATTTAATGACCGCCGTCATTGAACCATTAAAACTTTCAAATGTTGTGTTTAAAGAAGAAAAGGACGGTATCTTAGTTGATGCAACAAAAGCATCATTAAAATCAACATCTTTAACAACATCTGAATACCCCGGTTTTCCAACAGATGCGCAAGCGCCTTTATCAGCGCTTTTATCTTTGGCGCCTGGCATGAGCTTAATCGAAGAACGCATTTTTGAAAATCGCTTTATGCATATACCGGAGTTAAAACGCATGGGGGCAAATATTACCGTTTTAAATAATAATGCTGTTTTAATAACTGGCGTTAAAAACTTAAGTGGCGCACAGGTAATGTCGTCAGATTTAAGAGGTGGTGTTTCATTAGTGCTGGCAGCATTAACCGCCAAAGGAGAAAGCATTGTAAAACGCATTTATCATATTGACAGAGGCTATTATCAATTAGAAAAGAAACTAACAAAGCTCGGAGCAAAAATTAAACGCATCAAATCGAAAAATTAATAAAAAAGAAAAAATAACTTTCTTTTTAGAAAAGTTTTTGTTATAGTGCTTTAAAGAAAGATAAACAGTTTATTTAGAGGTGGGGACCATGAATAGTCGTTTGTATTTTTTATGTTGTTTTTCATTATTATCTGCATGTATGCCAATTCAAAAACCATCTTCTGATGCATTTGTTCAAAGTGAATTGATGCCTCCAAAAGTAGAGGAAGCGCCAATTATTGAAGCAGAAACGAAAAATAACGAACAATCTATTTTAGAAGAAATTTTAGCAGCCATTAAAGCACCTCTCGTTTCAAGTCAACCCGCTGCGAAACAAGAAACAGTGCAAGAACCTCAAAAAATACAACAACCCGTTCAAGCACCTGTCCAACAACCAGTGACTTCTCAACAAAGTGCACAACCTGCTCTTCAAACCCCACCACCGGTTGTTTTACCTCAAACAAGTCCGAATATTATGCCTCAAATTCTTCAGGCAGCTCCAAGTGGAACATCTTCACCATTTTTTCAAACAATCGTTTTGCCTCAAATGGCTCCTTTTGGGTATCCTGCTCCTATGGCTCCGATTCAACAACCGATCCAACAAGCACCATTTTATTCAACACCTAACCAACCGGCTCAAAATCAAACAGCTCAAGCCCCTACTCAAAACTCACCTGTTTCACCGGTTAATCAACCTCAAACCCAACAAAATTCTTCCATGAATTTTGAGGCACAAACAACTTCAACACAACAGTCCGTACAACAAGCTCAAACCTATCAAGAACCTGTTGCAAATTATCAGGCACCAAGATATGTTGAATATCAGGAAAGTGCCCCTGTATATATTGAAAAACAACCATCTCAAAATAATTATTATCCAGAATCACAATCTGCTGAGGTGATTTTACCGGAAACATATCAGTTACCACCTGTTCAAAATACCCCCACACATGTTATTTCTGGTCAAGAAGCTTACCCTATCTGGCAAAGCGATACCGAAGCATATTATGAAGAAGTTATTCCGGCACCAGCCCCCGTTGCGCCGGTGAAAACCGAAACATCCTCATTAAAATCAGAAAATATAAATATTCCGCGGTGGTAAATGATTTCTTCAACAAATACCGTTGCCTTTTTAGGCATTCATGTTTTAAAAATAAAAATAGAAGTTCAAATCACAAGTGGACTACCAAGTTTTTCAATTGTTGGTCTTGGGGATAAAGCCATCACAGAAAGTCGCGAACGCGTTCGGGCTGCATTACATTCATTAAACCTACATTTACCACCTCAGCGCATTACTGTTAATTTAGCGCCTGCTGATGTTTTCAAAGAAGGAACCCACTATGATTTACCCATTGCCATGGCTCTTTTATCGGCAATGAAAATTATTCCAGCTGAAACAATCAAAGATTTTATTATGATGGGTGAATTAGGACTAGATGGCTCCATTCGATCTGTTTCCGGTATTTTACCCGCGGCCATAGAAGCAAAAAAAGAAGGGTTTGGATTTATTTGTCCTGAAAAACAAGGCTCAGAAGCTTTATGGGCAGAAGCACCTCATATCATCGCGGCACCGGATTTACTTTCCCTTTTAAATCACTTAAAAGGAGAATATCATTTACCTTCTCCTCAACCAATTAATTTTTCTGATCATACGGCGCTTCCGGATCTTATTGATATTAAAGGACAAGAATCTGCCAAAAGAGCGCTTGAAATTGCAGCTGCCGGTGGACACAATATGCTGATGATTGGCCCGCCGGGAACAGGGAAATCAATGTTAGCAGCTCGTTTAGCTTCTCTTTTACCAGAACTATCAAAAGATGAAATGCTTGAAGTAAGTCAAATTTATTCTGTTGCCGGCCTGATCAAAGAGGGGCATTTTGTTTCAAAAAGACCTTTTAGAGCCCCCCATCATTCAGCAACGATGGCTTCTTTAACAGGAGGTGGCACAAAGGCTCGACCAGGAGAAATATCGTTGGCGCATCGCGGTGTTTTATTTTTAGATGAATTGCCGGAATTTAACAGAAGTGTTTTAGAATCATTACGTCAACCAATGGAAACTGGATTTATAACCGTGGCACGAGCAAATGCGCACCTTTCCTATCCTGCCAGATTTCAGCTAATTACAGCTATGAACCCTTGTAAATGCGGTTATCTTGGCGTTTTTGGGAATGAATGCGCAAAAGCACCTAAATGCGGTTTAGAATATCTTTCAAAAATATCAGGTCCTTTACTCGATAGAATTGATTTACAAATCGAAGTACCGGCTGTTAATCCATGGGATTTAACAAAATCAACCGGCGAAAATTCCGCCACAGTGGCCAATCGGGTTAAAAAAGCCTTAGAGTTTGCAAAAGAACGATTTAAAGAAACACCCATTTTAAGAAATGCCGAAGCTGATGGTTCTTTCCTTGAAAAATATGCTTGTATAGAAGATGAAGCGCTTAAATTTTTACAATCAGCCGCGCAAAAACTTCATCTTTCAGCGCGGGGATATCACCGAACAATCCGCGTTGCCAGAACAATCGCCGATTTAAGCCAATCAGACAGCATCAAATCTTTACATGTAAAAGAAGCGTTGTTTTATAAAAATCCATTAAAGAAAAACGGATAACCCTATTTATTGCGTTGCAAATATTGTTGCATTTTTTTCTGTTGCAAAGCATAGCCTTCTGAAATTTCTTTATAAAAAGGAACCGTTTCATCAATATAGGATAAAACACTTCGCCCTTCCTTATCTTTATTCAAAAGCATAGGAGAATGTTGCATAAGGAATGAAACCATTTGATAATCTTTCTTTTCCAAAGACATCATTAAAAGCGTTTGTCCGGTTGGTTCATAAGCATTTGATGCCATCGGAACACCGGCATCATATAACAATTTCATCACTTTTGTATCCCGATTTATCCACGCATATATCATTGGTGTACAAAAAAACCTATCTGAAAGATTATTAATTTTTTCATGCATTAATGAGGCAATTAAATAATCATCGAAATTATTTTCGATTGCATAGGATAGCGCCGATCTGTTGTCACTATCACAACTTGCAACATCAATTCTTTTTTGCAGTTTTCTTAAACAATAATATGGTTCAGATAATTGTTCTTTAGGTTGAGAAAATAAATATGTTAAAGGAGTGGAATAAAAATCATCCCGTCTTAAAAAACGTTTAGGTAATCTTGAACCAGCCTTTAACAACAAACTGATTGAAGCCCCACACCCATATTTTAAAGCTTTTTTAATAGCAACTGGGCAAATGCTTTCCGGCTTAACACCATAATTTTCCCAATTTTTGGGCAACACATTTGGATTAGCCCCTTTTTCAAGCAAATATTGCAAAATATCAAGCTTATTTGCCCGAACAGCAATAGATAAAGCCGTTATATCCAATCCACCAATAGCATCAAGATCTGCCCCCAAATCAACAATTTTATAAATCAATTCATCATAGGATTTATAAATAGACAAACTTAAAGGTTGCAAAATTTGTTCTGTTTCAACAGGATACGGCATAACAGCATTACTTAAAAAAGCAGCTTTATGAGCCGCATAGGCGCGCGGATGTGGCGCAATGGAAATTCGACAAGGAACATTTACATCAACACCTTTTTCAAGAAGTGCATTGGCAAAAACCGGACGGCGCAAAGATAATGCATATGAAAGAGCTGAAAAACCGTTAGAATCCTTTCTATTTAAATCCTGTTCAACATCTAAAAGCATTTTAAAAATATCATCGCCACCAGTTGTATATCCAAATCTGATGGATAACATTAAAGGGGTTTCCCCCTGATCATTTACGGTCTCGGGTAATTTTTCCTTAATTGCTCTTTCGACTTCTTCTTTATTGCCAATCGCAATAGATTGACAAATCATTTTTTTTCGCATAAAAAAGCTCCTCATAAAAACAGTATGAGGAGCATCATAACAAAAAAAGAGTTTTTTGTCAACAAATTTTTAAATTTCACTAAACAGGACACTCTTTTGTTCCGGATCGTAGAATATTCCCATTTTCCCTTTTTTAATTAATTCAGCATATCGACCAAAAATATCATATCGCCAGCCACTCATAAAGGAGGGTTCACCTATTTCATAAACAAAAGAATATAAATCATCATGTGTTCCAATCAGTTTAGAAGCAATTTTTTCTTTTCCGGCGATCATATCTAACAACAAATGTAATATTGACATTAAATTTTTATTACCAATAACATTTTGTTTTTCTTGAGGCAACGGATAAAAATCTTCAGCTTTTTTTGATAACGCAAGATTAACCACATCAAGAACTTCCTGTGCCTTGTGTTTTTTCAAAAATGACGGCAAAATACTTCTTAATGTAGATAACTCTTCAATTGATTTGGGATGCGCCCTTGCAATATCTTGCATTACCTCATCTTTCATAACCTGACGACGGGGCAAATTATGTTTTTTTGCCTTTTCTTCACGCCACAAATAAAGATCCTGATAAATATATTTTGCTTGTTTCGACTTAAAATTATATTTCAATTTTGACGCAATTTTTTCAGGTGATGGCTCATAAATATTCTTATCATAAAGCTCATTCATTTCTTCTTCAATCCAAGAGGAACGATTAAGCAGTTCAATCTTTTCTTTTACCTTTAAATAAATATCTCTTAAATGAGTCACATCACTTAACGCATATCGCACCTGCGCTTGAGATAAAGGTCTTTTGGACCAATCGGTAATTTGCATTCCTTTATCAATTTCAATACGCAACAAGTCCATCACCAATTGCTGATATCCAACGCAATCACCATATCCCAAAACCATGGCTGCAATTTGGGTATCAAAAACAGGAAAAGGGATCTGCTTTGTCATATTATAAAAAATTTCAATATCCTGTCGACCGGAATGAAAAACTTTCACAACATCTTTATTTTGAAGCAATTCAAAAAACGGTTTTAAATCTAGATCCTTAATTAACGGATCGATCAAAACGGCTTCTTCAAGACTAGCCACCTGAATTAAGCATAATTTTGAATAAAAAGTATGTTCTCTTAAAAATTCTGTATCAATTGTAACAAAAGACTGTGTCGCAAAACGCTGACAAACCTCTTTTAATTCTTCACTTGTTGTAATCATTCTTTTATAATAACCATTTTTTTTATTTTTTTGCAAGTTTTGTTAAAAAAAATATTATTTTTTCATAATCTCTTGTGATTTTTTTCATTTCCTGATATAATAAAAAGAGATATAAAATAAAAATGGGGGCAGTTATTATGACAAACAAAAAAGAACAATCAGGCCGCAGTATGGTTGAAATGTTGGGTGTTCTTGCCATTATTGGTCTTATCAGTATTGGCGGTATCACCTCAATGGGATATGTTGATTCTTATTTTAGAGTTAACGCCACCATTTTAGAAGTTGATAAATTAGCTGCTGATGTTGCAGATACTTATTCATGGGATACTGATTATTCTGGGATTAACACTGCTGAAATGTGTAGCGAAAAATCCATTGATAATTGCCAAGCCGCCGTTGCTGAGGGAACAACCTCTTACTCCATACAAAACAGATGGGGTGGGCCAATTTCTGTTGCCTCCGCAGATAGTGGAGCATCATTTACCATCACATATGAAAAAGTTCCTCTCGTTGCTTGTCAACAACTTTTTGATTCAAAAACATCATTTCATTATGTCGATTTAGAAAGCCCAACTTCCGACGGTGGTTGTACCGAAAACTCAACATTAATATTTAAGTTAAAACAATAAAAAAAATCCACCGATAAAACGGTGGATTTTTTTTAGTTATTCCATATCTCTTAAAATCTTCTTGACGTATTCCCGATTTTCATCAGCAAAGAAAGATCTGGTTAACAATTCCCGGATTAAGGCTTTTTCATAAAGGGGCAAACTTCCTGTATCCATCATTTCATATTTTTCAGGATCTAAAATTTCCATTTTAGCAAAAAATCCGGCTTCTTCACCACCATTATCCAAAAAGGCATTAATCCCATCCGTATAAACCCATTCACCAAGTGCTAATCCTTCCGGCATTTTTCCTGTTTTTTCAATTTCAGTCGTTTGCCTTTCAATTGAATCCAAACATTCTTTAGGAAAAGCATACGGGGAATAACCGGCAATATTGCTTGTTGGATTTTTTGGTTTTTCAATCAAACGATTGTTAACCAAAATCGAGTTATTGCTTACATCTTCTTTCACAATACCCGTTAATAAAATTTGTTTTGTGTTTTGCAAGAATGAATCCGTAATTTTTTTCACAAATGGAACTGGTGCCTTTGTTGAATCAATCAAATCATCTGGAAAAATCAAAACCGCGTGTCTGTCAGGCGATAAACGATGCGCCAATCCCAAAACTTGCGCCGTTCCGATTGGTGTTTCCTGTATCACATATTTTAAATCAATATCTTCTGGTAAAAAGGTTGCTCTTAACACATCAGCAATCCTTTCCCTTCCCCCTTTACGTAATTTTTCTTCTGTTTTTAAATCTGTTTTTAAAGCTTCTTTAAATGCATCAATTGTCACTTGATCCGACACAACCAATGTGATATGACGCCCACCCATGCGAACAACATCTTGAAGCACACAATCAATCAATCGAATATCCCCAAATGGCATCAAACACTTATGCGCAATTCCTTTTGAATGAGGAAAATTACGCGTGCTTTTTCCAGCACAAGCCACAATAAATTCTATATTCTCATACATCTATTTTCTCCTTATTTTAGATATAATGAATCAATAGATTTAATCTAAAATGTTTAGGAAATAAAAGCAAGCTAAAAGCTTCAAAAAAATCAGTTTATATCAAGAATATTTTAGAAGAGATATTTATATCCCATATTAATACTATGACCGGTTGAAGATGAAGAGAAATCATAGTCATATTTCAATTCAAATTCAGACATTCCATAAAGCCACAACAAAGAGCCACCAACTGTAAAGACATCTTTATCAACATTTAACCCTTCAACCGCAAACGGCGCCGCATATCTGACAAAATTAGCCGTTGATTTTGCCGCTGTATCTCCAAATTCATGCGTCCATCTAGCATGGAATTCCGGTCGGAAACGATAATTATGACTACCAAAATCAAAGGCAGCCTTTACTTCAACTGGCATTTGAATACTGGTTAAATCAGTTCCCTTTAACAACACTCTGGCTCTGCCATTTCCGCTTTCGGCTACATCATCCATTTCAATAGAGGTATAATCTAACCCGATTTTAGGTGTTAAAATAAAGTTTGGAGCCACCAAGATTTCATATCCGATATCAGCACCCAATGTAAATGCTGTCATATCAAAATCAGCTTTTGTTGATTCAGACAATGAACTGATTTTTCGTTTTGATTCAACACTGGTCTGACTCCATAAAGCATAAAAATCCATAAAAGAGCGTGAATAATGAGGGGTAATACTACCATAAACACCCAATCCATAAGTCGTTAAATCTGACTGCATATTTTTATTATTCTGTTCCATATCACCAGAAGCATAAAGTGCAGCTAAACCAAGTGTAAACACGCCGACTTTTCGATCAATACCGGCCGTAAATCCATAGGCATTTAAATCATATCCGCTTTGATTATCTTTATCATCTTGCGTCAAAGACATCATAAATGGCTTAGCCCAAATCCCCCCTCTGTCTGAGCGACGTTCCTGATAAGGATTACGACGTCCCTCCTTAAATCCATAATAATACTTTTCATGCCCCGGACGACCATAATAATATGGATTTTTCACATAATATCTTGTTGTTTGATGCTTAATGCGATAATTGCGCATTGCATTCATTTCTCCCATAACACTTTCTTTAAAAACTTTTTGCATGCGCAAAGAGGCCTGCATTGTATTTAAATAGCCTTCCGGAGAATATTCATCCAACACGCGAACAGCCTCATCAGCTGATTCGGCAAAAAAGACACTGTCTAAGAATGGATCTATACTATAAGCACCTTCGCTCTGACGAATTTTTGTAAGGGTATCCGCAAGTTCATCAACATTCTTTGAATGATTTGCAATCTTAATCCCTTCTTTTAATGTTTGAACCCCCTTAACAGAAAGCGACAAGGTATTATTTTCAATTTTCTTTTCAACACCAGTCCAAAGGAAGGTTGTTCTCAATTTATCACTATTTCCATTCAGTTGAAATGCGGATAAAATTTCATATTCTTGATTTGATTGAATATCTCTGACCAAAATCCGCGTTCCATCCGCCAAATTAACCGTACCATCAACAATGATTTTATCATTTTTATCACCACTGGCACGCACATCAATATAACCACTTGAATCTGTTTCAACGGTTAATTCTTTCGTTTGATATGGCAAAGTTGAATCCGTAATAATCGTATCCGAAGATAACACATGCAACTCGGAAATCGGCTGCGTTTCAATATCTTGCATAGAAACAGCTAAACGAGCATTTTCGTGCAATGCCAAATGCCCTGTTCTGATATTTAAAATCCCAGCACCAGCCAATGCGGAATAAGGTTTCAATTTAATGTCATTTGTAATATTAACGGCATTTGTGCCATCTTTATTCATAAACTCAAAAACACCGCCATTCATATTCAAATTATCAATATCTACATTTCTTAACACCTGAAAATGATCGGCATTGACTGTTAATGTTGTGTTTGCGACCTCTTTAAAATCATCAATCAATTCCTGATTGCGCAACACCTGATTAACAGAAACATTGGCAAATGTTGTCATCGTTGCATTCGATCCCAGTTCAATTCCATCAATTGGAGAAACAGGAATAGTTATCGGACCGGACTTTGTTAATGAATAAATATCATGAAAAACATTGAAATTACCGCTTGAAATTAAAATTCTATCCATATGCATAGAACCGCTGGAATTAATACTGTTCCCAAACCCCGCTGCAATTTCAAGCGTTGTATTAACAGCATCGCCGTTTGTTTCCCGAATATTACCAACTTTATAGTTTCCGGTTAAGCGAACAGTTGTGTTATCCCCCATAATCACATTATCAAAATTAACGGCATTATTAATGGATATACCACCATTTGACAAAAGAAGATTTTCAGCGCTCATCCAATTGGTTGTTTGGTAAAGCACTTGATCGAGCATTGCCACTTCAACCGTAGTGTTGCTGGATCCTTCAAGACGCGTGACCGGATCATGAATATAAAGATCCCGCCCTGTCAAACGCAAAATCGTATCTGTATTTAAGGAAATATGCCCTTTAATATTTCCTTCAAGTTCTAAAAGCCCTTGATCAAGCAAAATGGAATCAACATCAATTTGCCCTTTTAACAAGGTATAAAAACGATCATCGGAAGAACTTACCGTCACGTGCACATTTTCTGCCCCCGGTGCTTTTTTCAACGACCCTTGAATACCACCACCTTCATAATAATATTTCAAATCTTCCAGATCATCCAAAGGCACTGGGTTCGTGACATATACATTTGAATTTGAACCTAAGGTTACATCCGATTTTAAAACACCTGCAACAGTAACTTCTGCACGTTGCCCCATATTTAACTTATTAATCGAAAAACTGGAAGCTGTTGTAAACTTACCATCATCTAAAAAATTAACAATCGGGGCATCAATAAAACCATTGATCACTTTTAATGACGAAGAGTTGCCTAAATAAATACCTTCTGAAGCATTTAACTGCGCCCAAATACGCATTGGCTCTATGGAATCCTTAAAAACAAACTCCTCAAGATCCATGAAGATATTAGCACCATCCCCCATTTGAACAAGGCCAGTTTCAACTATTCCTCCAACAATATCAATCGAGGAATTATTTCCCATTTTGATATTATCAACAACAAGTTCACCGAGATAAACACCTTCCGGCAAAATCACTTCATCAACAACTGTCCATTTTTCCGTTTCAGTACCCGCATTTTCATCAGTATCCACAGAATAAGAAAGTTGCGGCTCCGTCACCTCTTCTTGAAATTCACTGCTAACATATAAAGAAGAACCAGAACCAAATGTTAAAGAAGATGCCGTCGTATCATTTTCATCAGAGGATAACTCAACTGCCCCACTTTGAATATCAAACTTTCCATTCTCCCCAAAAGTGATATCATGCCCTGTAAATGAGCTTCCTTTTCTGTTTAAAATAGTTGAGTTATCCCCCAACACTATTTTATCAGCATGAAAGGAAGAACCGTGAGGCACTTCATTTAATTGGTAATCCTCCGTCGATGAACTTTCCTCAACACTCGTTGTTTCATTTCCATCTTCATCAGTTACCGTTGTGGTCACCTTTTCTTTACTTGTTAATGTCAAAAAAGCATCATATTTTAAAGCATAGTCAGCGCCATTAACAATGGAAGCTCCTGTTCCCATTTGAATGGTTCCGGCATCAAATGTTGTTCCCATTTCATTCGAAATTTTACCATTCGATCCCATAACAATATTTTCGGCATTAAATTTTGAAAATGTATCCATCACCTGTCCGGCTTTGTTTCCACCATCTTCAACGCCATCTCCATCTACATCTTCTAACCATTCATAATTTTCGCCAACATTAACAATGGAACCATTCTCACCAAACTTAACATTATCTATGTTAACCAAGTGCCCATTTGAAAGTAACCCGTCAGTCCCAAATTGAATCGTATCTCCTTGAAGAGTTGACTCATGCAAAACAACATCTGTTAACTTTACAGTTCCTGTTTCCGGATCCACGGAATAAATCGTTTCAACACCGTTATTAAAGTGACCTTTATAAGCAAATGAAACTAAATCCGCATTAACGGTTCCATCATAATTAGCAATATTTGACTCTGTTCCAAGCAAAATATTACCGGAAAGAACAGGGCTTGTATCCCCGTCAGTTCCCTTTTTGCTTATAATATTCGTTCCTGTAAATTCTTTAAGTTGAATATTTTTAATTGAACCATTGTTTACAATTAAAACTTTTCCGCCACGCGTTGGGTAAGTCGTTCCCCAAATACCATAACCAACATCATTTGCCGTGATATTTCCCGCATTTGTTATATTTACATTAAAAGCTGAATCTAACTGATCAATTAAAATACCATAATCATCACCGGCATCCATATCATTAGATGAGGAATAATCAGGGAAAAGCGGCGTTAAATCCACTTTTGACGTTTTTGTTTGCATACTAGAATTCGAAGCTGCAAAAACATCAGCTGAATAAATCACCGAAAAAAAAGCAAATAAAGAAAATGAGAAATATAATCTCTTCACCCTTGCCCCCACATGGTTTCTTTTAGCGCTTCTTCCTTTCTAACACATATTTTTATCATTTACAAGCAAAAAAAACTCTTTTTTTGATTTTAGTAAATCAAGATAAAAAAGAATAACCGGATTTTAAATTTAACTTTATATTACAATAAGATACATCCGACAGTTGACAAATTTTTTCCTTTCAGTTAGAATACAAAAAAATTTTTTTAGAGGAAAACATGAAACAAAAAATTAAAGAACGATTGAAAAAAAACGCCTTCGTGTTGAACTATACAAGAATGTGGCCATTCATCAAACCCTTCTGGGTTCGAGCATTGGCTGCCACACTCATCACCATTCCAATTGGTTCATTAGATGCCGTTATCGCTCTCTCATTAAAACCTTTTATGGATACCGTCATTATGGAAAAAGGAGGCGAAACACCTTTCAATTTACCACTTTATGTTATCCCGTTATTTATTGTTATTTTTACAATTATCCAAAGTGCTCTTGAATATGGTGCCTCCTATTTAAATGCTTGGGTTGGCGGAAAAATAACCAACAATGTGAAAGAAAAAATTTATAAAAAACTTGTTACTTGCGAATCTGCTTTTGTTGATAAAAACACGTCCGGATTCGTTGTTTTTAGATGCGACAGCGATCCAAATTTAGCATGCTCTGGCCTTTTAAATAACTTAAAAGTATTCACCACCCGTTTATTTTCTTCATTTTCACTTATTTTTGTGCTATTTTATACATCATGGCAATTAGCAATTATCGCTATTATTGTTTTAGGTTCCGCTTTATATCCGCTGACTAAAATCAGAAAAAAAATTAAAGAAGTGATGAACTCAACCGTTATGGCCGGCGGTGCCGTTTTAACAGCTTTCAATGAAACTTTTTCAGGGTTAAAAACCATTGCTTCATATAACCTTGAAGATCATCAAAGTTCAAAATTTTCAAGTGTGTTAAAACAAATGTTTAAACTTAAAATTAAATACACACAAAAAACCGCATGGTTATCCCCAATGATGCACATCATCATTTCTTTAGGTATAGCTGGCACTATTTGGTATGGAAGTTACCTCATCAAATCAGGAACAATTACAAGCGGTGACTTTGTTGCCTTTATGACCGCTCTTTTAATGCTTTATACACCAGTTAAAAATATCGGCAAAAACTTCACAGCCGTTCAAATGTCATTTATGGCTATTGAGCGCGTTTTTGATTTCCTTGAAATGAAAATGAGCGTTGAAGAAAAAGAAAATGCCCCTTGTTTAAAACCAATTCAGAATAAAATAGAATATAAAAACATCACATTTAGCTATGATGGCAAAAAAACGGTTTTAGATAACATTAACCTAACCATTAAAAAAGGTGAAAAAATCGCATTTGTTGGAAATTCCGGTGGCGGAAAAACAACTCTTGTTAATTTATTACCCAGATTTTATGAAATATCCAATGGAAATATTTTTATTGACGGAAAAGATATCAAAGAAGTTTCTTTAAAATCTTTGCGCAATCAAATCGCCGTTGTTTTTCAAGATAACTTCCTTTTTGCCGGAACAATCCGAGACAATATTTTACTAGGCAAACCAGACGCTACAAATGCCGAAATTGAAAAAGCTCTTCAAAGCGCCTGTTTGGATGAATTTATTAAGTCACTTCCCAAAGGATTGGATACAGAAATCGGTGAACGTGGCGTTTTACTCTCCGGAGGACAAAAACAACGTGTTGCCATTGCAAGAGCCTTCTTAAAAGACGCCCCGATTGTTATCTTGGATGAAGCAACTTCAGCCTTAGATAACAAATCAGAAGCCATTGTGCAACAGGCTATTGATAATTTAATGAACGATCGAACCGTTTTTGTTATTGCTCACAGACTTTCAACCATTCAAAATGCCGATAAAATTGTTGTTGTCAATGAAGGGAAATTAATTGAGGAAGGCAACCATGAAACTCTGCTTAAAAATAAAGGTGCTTATTATGCCCTTTACATGGCTCAATTTAAATCCAAAAAGACAGATGACAAATAGTTGATATTTCATTGATTGGAAATAAAAAGCGCTTATCTTGAAAATTGATAAGCGTTTTTTTTATTTTTAAAGGAGAAAACAATGAAACAAAAAACAACACCCTACACAAAAAAATATCTTCAAAAAAGAAGTCAGGAAGTTGATTCTATTCAAAATGAAATCAACCGTATTTTTGATAAACATTTAATGCCCGCTAAACAATCTTATTTACAAGATAATGATATTTTAAATCCGGATATCGATATCTTTGAAACAGATAAAGAAATTCAAATCGAAGCAGAACTCGCCGGCCTGGACGCCAATGATATTGATATTCAAATTTCAAAAGACGGTATTTTAACCATTAGTGGCGAAAAAACAAACAGTCATGAAGAAACAGGTGAAAACGGTTATTATTTTTCAGAACGCTCTTTTGGTTTTTTAAACAGATGCATTGCCTTACCAGAAAATTGCCAAACTGAAAAAGCTGAAGCTGATTTAAAAAATGGGGTATTAAAAATAACAATCCCTAAAAAAACAGATGAAAAAGAAGCCCCTAAAAAAGTTAAAATCAAAGAATAAAGCTAATAATCCAAATTTCAAAAGAGCCTTTTATAAAAAACGGCTCTTTTTTGTTTTATATAAAAATATTGACATAATTACAAAACAATGATATAATGCCTCATATTTTAAAATAGAAAAAAGAGGCATTTATGTTTAACAAATTAATAAAAGGATTTAACAAATGTCAAAATCAAGAAGATTATGTATTGAAGAAATTTTAAAAGACCTTCAAAACCTTTTTGATCAAAAAGAAGATAAACAAGTTCAGGATTTGATCGATAAAAATCATACTGAAGCTTTTCGTCAAATGTGCTATTATCAAAGTTATTTGGATAAAAAAGAAAACACTAACATGATGAAGAGTGAATATTTAAAATTTAAAGGAATTTATCTTTGTTATAAAGATCCAAAAATTGCTTTACTTGCTTTGCAAAAAGGATTGCTTTCAACAAAAGCACAAAAAGGAATTATCCATCATTTTTTGTATAACAATACAACTGCTTTTTTCAGACAAAAGGGGTATTTTAAAAAGAAACCAATCAGAATAACTGATAACACTCATAACCGTTAAAATAAAAAGAACTCCATCAAACAAAACAAGGATTAAAAAACTTCTAAATAAAAACAAATTATCACAACAACCTTCTTCAAAAACTTTTAAACCAAAATGAGCAACAGCATGAAGACATCAAAAGAAATAAACAAATTATTATTAAAAAATGCGAATCATAATCAACTGACCGATTATGAAATTGAACAATTAAGAGAATTTGCTTCTCAAGATTCGGAAAACATATTAGGAATGCTTTCCGAAATAGCCGAATTAGTGCACGCATTACCTCATGAAGAAAACAAACAAATTGCTTATAAAAGAGTTGAATCAGACATCTCATTTTACCTCACTCAATTTGAAAGAAAAATCAAAAAAACACCTGAACTAATTAATCTTCAAGCTGTTGATTTAAGTTGCTGCCCAACAAAAAATCAACAAGCATCCTCCTCTATCGGAGAAACACTTATAGAGCTGATTTCAAAATGTTCAATTAATCCCGTATTATATGCCAAGGCTATTCGTTTAGGTGCAAAAGTTACCGCCCCTGTTGAACGAAATTTTGCCTATACTGCCAATGAAAAAAGACAATACATGAATCCACTAACGGCGAATAAACAAATTAACAAAGTAAATGAATTATTTTTAAACTCAAACGTTCTTTTAAACAACTGGATAGAAAGTGGTAAAAAATTAACTCCACACGAAATCAAAACTGGAGCTGCAAGATTACCAAAATCTGTTCAAAAAGCATTATTTAATGCCTTAAAGGAACTTCAAAAAGGATTATAATCTATTATTAAATAAAAAAGAACACAAAATGAATTTATTAACATCTCTTTATAGAGTAAAAACAATGAAAATTGATACAGCTATTCAATCCAGTTTTTGGATATGATCAAAAAAGAATTGGATAGCAACTTAAACAGTAACAGTTTAAATAACAAACAGCGCAAAGATTTTATTCGCTATTTTAAAAATAAAGAAGGCGCTCTTATTTTTAAATATTGGAATAAGGAAAAGGTTCATATCACCTCTCTTGCAAATCAAACACCCCCAAAAGAAAAAAGAGCATCTAAAATTAAAAAATTTTTATTTCATCCCTTGCTCAGAAATAGCACCGCTATTGCACTTGGGATGGCATATTATTGTTGCTCAAAAAAATATCCGGATATTTTTAACCAATTAAGAAAAAGAAATAATCAAAAAAGCTTATAAAATCACTTATCCATACCAGATAAAAAATATATAATATATGCCTTTTTTATTTACAAACAACCCTTTCATCGGGTATACATAAAAATATGAAACAAACATTATTTTTTATTTTTTTTATTGTAATTTTTTTTCTACTTTCCTTTTTATGGTATATCAAGGGGCAAGAGTTTTTCCCAACACCTAAAAATCAAACCATATCTGAAATAAAATTTTTTCAAAATCCATTAAACTTAAAAATACCAACCGATTATAATTTGAAAAAAGCCCCATCGATATCATTTAATCCGACTGAAAATGAAAAAAAATCAAAAAACGCCATTTTAAACTTCGGAAAATGTCAGGCATATGTTGACACCCCTGATGCTCTTTTTAATAGACTAAAAAATCAACCAAGCAACAAAACAGAGGGGGAAAATGGGCTCTATCAAATCGATTGCGGAATCATCCAAACATCATTTCCGTTATCATTTTAATTTTTTTAAAATTTTTTATTTTT
>JAGCKR010000066.1 GCA_017647405.1 Alphaproteobacteria bacterium | reverse complement strand
TAACTTTCCCTCTTTTTCTAAGACCAGCGGTATCTGTTAATAAAATTTCATTTCCTCTCCAGTTCCAAGGAATTGTAATCGCATCTCTGGTAACGCCAGCTTCTGGTCCTGTTAATAATCTTTCTTGCCCCAAAAGTTGGTTAACAAGAGTTGACTTTCCAACATTTGGACGGCCAACAATGGCTAATTTTAATGGCTTAATTTTGGGTTCTTCTTCAACAAGTTCTTCATCAGAAAATTCATCAAACTCATCATCTTCGTCTTCATCACCTTCTTTTGGAGGGTTGATCAGCATTTTTAATTCTTGATATAAATCGCTGATACCAACGCCATGTTCGCCAGAAATTTTAAGTGGTGATCCAAGACCAAGCGCATAAAAATCACCAGTGTGTTGTTGCCCTTCTGCTTTATTGGCAAGTAAAATAACTGGTTTATCAACCATTCTTAATTCAGTTGCCATTTTTTCATCCAAAGTTGTTAATCCACTTCTAGCATCAACAACAGCTAAAATGATATCAGCTTCCTCAATTGCCATTTGTGTTTGTCGCCACATGGCTTTTGCTAAAGATGATGAATCTTCAAGCCCAGCGGTATCAATCACTCTAAACGAAATATCGCCGAGCGTAGCTGTTCCTTCTTTTCGATCTCTTGTAACGCCTGGTTCATCGTGAACAATCGCAAGCTTCTTTTTGCAAAGCCTGTTAAAAAGCGTTGATTTTCCGACGTTTGTTCTTCCTACAATCGCAACTGTTTTCATTTTATTCCTTTATCTATACATGATTAAATCGGCTTTATCCGTATAAATCAACACTTGGTTATCATAGCAAATTGGTGTTGAAAATGGTTTATCGGATAATTCTTTTAAAACTTCTTCTCCCGTTTTCATGTTAAAAATAATTCTATCCCCTTCGCCAGAATAAATAAGCAAATGTTCATTTGCCATAACTGGAGTAAACCAGCGAACTTGTTTTTGAGTTTTGCTATATAAATCTTTTTCCCAAATAAGTTTACCAGTATATTTATTTAAAGCAACAACGGTATCCTTATTTGTGATCATAAAAAGAATATCCCCTGAAATAACAGGCGTTGTTTGCCCACCAATTGGTTGAGTGAAAATTTCTTCACCAGTATCTAAATGGAAAGCTCCCATTTGATGCGCATTGCCAATCAAATAAACAACTCTGCCTTCAATAACTGGAGAAGCTAACACATGCCCTAAATCTGCAATCTTATTAAAGGTGCGGTAAGAAAGCAAAATGTTTGACCATTTTGGTTCGCCTGTGTCAGTGTTAAAGGCAATGATTTCTCCATTGGAAAAAGGAACAACAATTGTTTTATTTTGAATAGCTGGAATTCCCATGCCAAGCAAATTTGTTTCCGTTTCCAAGTTTTTATAATTCCAAACAAGTTCACCATCTTTTGTGCTTAAAGCTAACAGTTCATTATTGGCTGAAAGCACAAACAGTTTGTTATCATAAATAACTGGAGAGGAACGAAGAATCTTTTCAGTATCCTTTTGCCAAATAATATCGCCTTCTGGTTCAACGGCATAAATAATTCCATCTCCAGAAACAACATAAACTAAACCATTATAATAAGCAAGACCGATGCTAGCAACAGCAGGCATATCTTTATCATCTCTTAAAGACATATCCCAAATAACATCACCCTCTTTACTTGTTTTTGTTAATTTTAATTGGCTATCCAATGTATAAATCATGTTGTCATGAATAACAGGGGAGGGCAAATGAATAAAACTAGATGAAATTCCTTTACCAACATTTTCATCCCAAGATTTTTCTTTCCAACCGCTAATTGTTGCATGAGGAACTTTATTTTGAATATTTTGATTTAAAAAATTCCATTCTGTTATAATTTTAGGGTTGCCTAAATTTAAAACAGATGTTTCTTTTTCAATCTGTTGCGTTTCAAGTTTAACTTGAATAGCTTCTCTTCCTTCTTTTGGAACTCCTTTTT
>JAGCKR010000065.1 GCA_017647405.1 Alphaproteobacteria bacterium | reverse complement strand
AGAGGATTGCAAATCCTTTTATACTGGTTCAATTCCGGTACCGGCCTCCAAAAAAGATTTGTTCCAGCGTAGCTCAGTGGTAGAGCAATCGGCTGTTAACCGATCGGTCGTAGGTTCGAGCCCTACCGCTGGAGCCATTAAGAAAGATCCCATTTGGGGTCTTTTTTTTATAACTAAAATATTTTTCAGTTCAATTTATCTGTTTAAAAAATCAAAATGGATATAACTTTTAGTCTATCCACATAAAAACAAAAATTAAAAACCCATCAAAATTTTGATTTCTTCAGAAACCAGATCAACGCTCCAAGGCGGATCAAATGTTAGCTCAACAGTTACAATACCAACACCAACAACAGACGAAACCGCATTTGCAACCATGGCAGGCATATCCCCTGCAACTGGACACATAGGTGATGTTAGCGTCATTAAAATATACACATCTCCATTTTCTTTTTGATCAATTTGATAGATGAGCCCCATACTATAAATATCAAACATTAACTCCGGATCCTGAACTGCTCTAAGAGCTGATATAATCGCTGTTTTTAAAGCAATAGGTTCATTTTCTTTTAAAGGTTCTCCGAGAGATATTTTAAAAGGTTCAGCCGGCAAAGACATTTCTTCATGCAATAACTCATCAAAAACAGGTGACTTTTCACCAAGTTCAGCAATTAAATCTTCTTTATCATCCATCATCTCTTTTACCTTTTAAAAAACGAAATACTTTTTTGAAGCGATTGAATAAAAATATCTATATCTTCTTTTTCATTATAAATACCCAAAGAAACCCGAATAGAAACTTCATGCCCCAAGCGATGATGCAATGGCATAGCGCAATGATGCCCTACGCGAATACAGATATTTTGTTGTGCTAAAATAAATGCAATATCAGTCGGATGTATTCCATGAACAACAAATCCAACAATTCCGGATTTATTTTCATTCGGAGCTAAAATCTCAACCTCTTCTATTTTATTCAATGCCGTTATTAAATAACTCGTTAATGCTCTTTCATGACGAAACACTTCTTCCATTGAAATATCATCAATAAACTCAATAGCTTTTTTTAATCCAACTGCTTCAACAAATGGAGGCGTTCCCGCTTCAAACTTATGCGGAATTTCCTTAAATTCACTTTCATGAGGCAAAACTGTTTGAACCATATCTCCCCCATACTGATATGGAGATAATAATGCCAACGCATCCTTTTTTCCATAGAGGACCCCAATCCCCGTTGGACCATAAAGCTTATGAGAAGAGAATGCTAAAAAGTCACAATCCAATTCTTGAACATCTATCGGCATATGAGCAATACTTTGAGCCGCGTCAACAACAACTTTTGCATTGACTTTATGTGCTTTTTGAATAATTTGTTTAATCGGATTAACAATCCCTAAAACATTTGATAAATGGGTGATTGCAACAATTTTTGTTTTGGATGATAATTTCTTTTCAAAATCATCCATATCTATTTCCCCATTATCCAAAATATCAAAAGTAACAAACTTTGCTCCCGTCTTTAAAGCAACCTGCTGCCATGGAACAAAATTAGCATGATGCTCTTCAATTGAAACTAAAATTTCATCATCTTTTTTTAATAAAGACTGATAGCCATTCGCAATCAAATTAAAACTTTCCGTTGCACCTTTTGTAAATATCACTTGTTTTTCAGGGGCATTAATAAACTTTGCAACTGTTTTTCTAGACTCTTCATAAGCTAAAGTCGCTTCTGTAGCCAAATGACAACTGCCTCGATGAACATTGGCATAACTTTCCTGATAAAAGCGAACCATCTCATCAATAACAACCCGCGGTTTTTGTGCTGATGCAGCCGTATCTAAATAATTGATTATTTCCTTTTGAAAAATAGGGAATTGACTTTTATACATGATCTTCAATCCATTGTTGAATTATTGAATTATATTCTGTTGGAATCATTCCTGAAACAAATGATTCTAATAATATTTTTTTAGCACTTTTTGATGAAATTCCTCGACTTAACAAATAAAAAAGAGCATTTTCATCTAAAGGTCCCGTTGCCGAACCATGAGAACATTTAACATCATCTGCATAAATTTCTAAAGCAGGAACAGCCTGAACACATGCATCATCAGATAATAACAGCGCTCGATGATTTTGATAACCATCTGATTTTTGAGCATTATTATCAATATAAATATTCCCAAAAAATGAAACTTTAGACTGATCTGTTGCAATCCCTTTTATTATTTGAGAAGATTTGGTATCACGTCCTAAATGACTGATCTTAATATCAATATTTGCTTTATGATCTTTATCAATTAAATAAAGAGCTTGAATCAAACAAGTCGCCCCCTCCTCTTTTAAATTTACTTGAATTTGAGTATCCCCTTTAAAAACTAACAAAAAACACTCCAGAGGTTCTGACGCATTAGGTTCAAAGGTCATATATTGATCAGATATATGCCTTTGCGTAATAACATCTCCTTTTTTAATTAATAAAATGTTATCTGTATTCATCATAACCTTTTTCTTCCAAACTCTTTGCTAACAACTTATCCCCTGAATGAACGATCTGCCCATCAATCATAATATGAATATAATCCGGCTCAATATAATTCAACAACCGCTGAAAGTGCGTAATTAACAAAAATGATCTTGTTTTTTCCCTCATAACATTGATACCATCGGAAACCGTTTTTAAAGCATCAATATCCAATCCTGCATCCATTTCATCCAAAATACAAAAATCCGGTTCCAAAAAAGCCATCTGAAAGGTTTCCATTTTTTTCTTTTCACCACCTGAAAACCCTTCATTAACAGAACGCTTTAACATTGCATCAGAAATATTTAAAGCCTGAGCCCTTGTTTTTAATCGTTTAATAAATTGAACAGCATCCAACTCCGGTTTACCCATAGACTTTAACTTTTCATTCAATGCCGTTTTTAAAAACTGAGCAATCCCAACACCTGGTAATTCAACAGGAGATTGAAAAGCCATAAAAACACCGGCTCTGGCTCTTTCATCCGGTGACATTTCTAACATATTTTGCCCACGAAACAATAAAGATCCCTTTGTGACTTTATAAACAGGATTGCCCGCAATAACATTCGCCAATGTACTCTTTCCAGAACCGTTTGGTCCCATAATGGCATGAACTTCTCCTTCTTCAATCGACAAAGTACACCCTTTTAAAATTTCTTTTCCGGCAACCTCAACATGCAAATCTTTAATTTCTAAAAATGCCATTTTTTCCTCTTATCTTAAAATATATTATCCAACAGATCCTTCAAGATTAATACCAATCAGCTTTGTTGCTTCAACAGCAAATTCCATTGGCAACTTTTGCATCACTTCTTTGCAAAAACCATTCACAATCATAGAAATGGCTTGCTCTTGGCTAAGTCCACGTGTCTGCGCATAAAACAATTGTTCTTCAGATATTTTTCCCGTTGACGCTTCATGTTCAATAACACCTGTTGTATTCTGGTTGATTAAAACAGGAATTGTATGCGCACTACACTTATCACCAATCAATAAGCTGTCACATTTTGACACATTCTTGGCATTTTCTGCTCCTTTTGAAATTTTCACCAATCCACGATACGCATTACTCGAAAAACCCGCAGAGATACCTTTTGAAATAATGATAGATGATGTGTTTTTTCCTAAATGAATCATCTTTGTTCCTGTATCAGCCTGTTGAAAATTATTTGTCAAAGCAACAGAATAAAATTCACCAACAGAATTATCTCCTTTTAAAATACAACTTGGATATTTCCATGTAATAGCCGATCCTGTTTCAACCTGTGTCCATGAAAGCTTTGCATTTTTATGACAAATTCCTCGTTTTGTCACGAAATTATATATACCGCCCTTTCCTTCTTTATCACCCGGATACCAGTTTTGAACAGTGGAATATTTCACAGACGCTTCATCATGCACAATAATTTCAACAATAGCGGCATGTAATTGATTTTCATCTCTTTGTGGTGCAGTACACCCTTCTAAATAGCTGACACTTGATTTTTCATCAGCAATAATCAATGTTCGTTCAAATTGACCAGAATTTTTCGCATTAATTCTGAAATAACTTGAAAGCTCCATCGGACAAGTAACGCCTTTTGGAATATAAACAAAAGATCCATCCGTAAAAACAGCACTATTTAACGCAGCAAAAAAATTATCCGTATAAGGAACAACACTTCCCAGATATTTTTGAACCAACTCGGGATAATCGCGAACTGCCTCTGATATAGAACAAAAAATAATCCCCTTTTGTTTCAAATGATCTTTATAAGTTGTTGCAACAGAAACACTGTCAAAAATCGCATCAACAGCAACAACCCCTGCCAATGCCTCTTGTTCTTTAAGCGGAATACCTAATTTATCATATGTTTTTAAAAGTTCTGGATCAACTTCATCCAAACTTTTTGGCCCCTCTTTCTTCTTGGGTGCAACATAATAATATAAATCTTGATAATCAATCGGCTGATAATTCAATTTTCCCCAATGAGGTTCTTGAAGTGTGATAAAATGGCGATAAGCTTTTAACCTAAACGCCAACAACCAATCCGGTTCATTCTTTTTATTTGAAATAAACCGAATAATGTCTTCACTCAACCCCTTTGGAGCCATTTCGGATTGAATATCCGTTTCAAACCCATATTGATATTCTTTTGAGACAAACTCATCTATCGTTGTTTTTTGCTCTGACATAAAAAAAATCCTTTTATTTTGTTGCTAAAAGATGCCTTATTTTTTTTAAATTGTCAAGTAAAAGCATTTTTTACTTGTCTTTATAAAAAAATAGAGATAAACTAACCACAAGATTTTATATTTTAAAGGAGAAGAAATGACAGGAAATATAGATTACAGCCCTTTATTTCACGGATTATTTTTTATGACAACGATTTTGTTTATTTCTTTTTCCGGCTCACTTATTTTCCGCATTTCAAAACTGATGAAAAAAAATCAAAAGTTAAGAGAAATCATCGGTGAAAAAGAAAAGGAAATTGCTCAAATAAAAACAAACACCTCTTTTGATTTACAAGCCATTGCAAACGAAAGGGCCAGAAGTATTCTCATTTCCGTTAATAAAGATTATAAGATCACTTATGCAAATGAATATGCCTTAGAGCTATTCAAGTTTAGTAAAGAAGAACTTATCGGAAAGAATATTTTTGGAACAATTTATCAAGAACATGATTTTCAACCGGATTTAGAAGAAAATATTATAACCCGCATTTTTAAAAATCCAAATTTATATATGGAACATGAAAGCGAAAACATTAAAAAAGACGGTGAAAAAATATGGATTTCCTGGACAAATCGAGTTATTTATAATGAAAACAATGAACCACAAGAAATTAAATCCGTTGGTTTTGATATATCAAAAAGAAAAAAACTTGAAAATGATTTATATTCCATAACATTTAACGATGCAACAACAACAGCTCTTAACCGTCAAACATTTATGGAATTAGCGGTCAAAGAACTGAAAAGATCTAATTTATATAACAGGCAACTAAGTATTCTTGTTTTAAAATTAAACTGTTTTGAAAATCCTAATGAATATAAAAATGAAGAATTTACAGATTCTGTTTTAAAACAAGTTATTGAACTTAGCAAAAAAATTATTCGTGAATGTGATATTATCGGCCGCATCAGTGATGTTGAATTTGCCATTTTATTACCGGAAACATCTTTTGAAAAAGCACAATTTTTTGGCGAACAGCTGAAACTTAAAATTGAAGAACAAAACTTAAAAGAAGGATTTTCATTTTTTGTAACAGCAAATTTTGGACTGGCCTCCAAAGAAAACAAAAATGAAAATATTGATACTCTTCTTCAAAAAGCCATTGATTCTCTTATTCTATTTGAAAAAAAACACATTACCCATAAAACAATTAAAAAGAAAGGAGCAAAAAAATGAAAGAGATTGTCCTTTTTACCGAGAAAATAAAGATGGGAGTTCTCCCAGAGCTCGGTGGCGCTGTTTCTTTTTTTAAATATCATCAAAAGGATAAATTTATCGACATTATGAGACCTTATGAAAAATCCAGTAAGGGAGATGATGCGAATAACAGTTCTATGTTTGTAATGGTTCCTTTTTGCTCTCGCATTCGCGGTGGATCTTTTGTTTATTGGGGAATTACTCGAAAAATGCAAAAAAATCATCCAGGAATTCCAGACCCAATCCATGGTGACGGTTGGAAATCATCTTGGGAAGTGATTTCTCAAACAAATACTAAAATAGAATTAAAACTTATTCACAATAAAGAAGATGGAGGCTTTCCGTTTTCTTATGAATCTATTTTATCTTATGAATTAAAAGATGATCAGCTCAAAATACATATTTCCGTTAAAAATTTGAACACATTGCCTATGCCTTGTGGATTTGGCATCCATCCATTTTTTGTTAAAACAAAAGAAACGGAATTGGATTTTACCTCTACCGTTGTTTGGAGTAATGAAACGGATCCTATTTTTGATAAACCTTACACAACACCAGACACATGGCAATTTGATGGCGGAAAACCTATAAAAAATGCCGTTTTTGACACATGCTTTGGTGGATTTAACGGGCAAGCATCTATCTTATATCCTGATTTAGGAGTTTCTGTTTCAATCCAAGCAGATGAAATTTTCGGACACAGTATTTTATATTCACCAAGAGGTAAAAATTATTTTTGTCTCGAACCTGTAACAAATGCAACAAATGCATTTAATTTGGCCGCAAATGGGAGTATTGGCACAGGAATGAAAAGTATTGGACCAAACCAAAAAATATCTGGTTCAATTTCTCTAACTATAAGGGGGTAAATATATGCATACACAGTTAACTAAGATTGTGGCAACCATCGGTCCTGCAACAAATTCTCTTGAAATGATTAGAGCGCTTGCCAATGCCGGTGTTAATGTTTTTAGATTAAACTTCAGTCATGGTGATTATAAAACCCATCAAGATACATATAACTATATTCGCAGTGTTGCTAAAGAAAATAACACCCACTACAGCATTTTGGCAGACATGCAAGGGCCTAAGTTACGCGTTGCCGATTTCAAAGACGGAAAAGTCTCTCTTAAAGTTGGGCAATCTTTCACCTTAGACATGAAGGATGAGTTAGGCGACGAAAAAAGAGTATCTTTATTTCATCCGGAAATTTATCGGGTTGTAAAAAAAGGGATGATTTTATTGTTAAATGATGGATTAATTCGTCTCAAAGTCAAATCATTTGGAAAAGATTATATCAACACAACAGTTGTCGTTGGCGGCGAATTATCAAATCATAAAGGGGTTAATGTTCCGGATGTTGTTCTTCCAATTTCCGCATTAACTGAAAAAGACAAGAATGATCTGAATTTTGCATTAAAACTTGGCGTGGATTGGATTTGTCTTTCATTTGTTCAAAAACCGGAAGATGTTGAACAAGCACGTTCAATTATAAAAGATAAAGCCAAAATTATTGTTAAAATAGAAAAGCCCACTGCCCTTAACCATCTTGACAAGATTATTGACTTAACCGATGCAGTTATGGTTGCCAGAGGTGATTTAGGAGTTGAATGCCCTCTTGAAACAGTGCCTTCTTTGCAAAGAAATATTGTTTTGGCTTGTCGGGAAACAGGCAAACCCGTTATCGTTGCAACTCAAATGCTTGAAAGCATGATTAAATCCCCAACACCGACCAGAGCTGAAGTTTCAGACGTTGCAACTGCTGTTTATGAAGGAGCAGACTGTGTGATGCTTTCAGCAGAAACAGCTGTTGGGGCTCATCCGATTGAAGCTGTTGAAATGATGCATAAAATTATCATGAGTACACAACAAGATGATGCCTATCAAGCTTATTTGGATGCCTCTTCTCAAATATCAAATGATAAAACCATTTCATCTGCAATCACTTCCTCAATGCGTCAAATGGTAAAATCACTGGAACATCCTGATTGTGTGATCACATTTTCTGTTTCAGGAAAAACAGCTCTTAGAGCCGCCAAAGAAAGATTAGGTATTCCTATTTTGAATTTAACGATTAGTGAAAAAGTTGCCAACCAAATGGCTTTGGTTTGGGGTGTTCGCTCTATTGTCACTGAATCATTAAAAGAATTAATTTGGGCCCCATCTTTGGCTTTGAAACTTGCAAAAGAAATCAAAATGGCAAAAATCGGCGATGAAGTCATTATTTCTGCCGGTATTCCGTTTGGAACAAAAGGGTCTACAAATATTATTCACATTGCAAAAGTTGAATAACGCTCTATAATAAAAAAAATAAACCGTCAGCTATTTAAAGTTGACGGTTTATTTTTTTACTCAAAAGCTTATTCTTTTCTTAAAGCGGCAGAAATAAACGCTTTAAAAATCGGATTAGGTTTTGCAGGTCTAGAAGTAAATTCAGGATGGAACTGAACCCCAATAAAAAACGGGTGATCTTCAACTTCAACAATTTCTGGCAACAGCCCATCAGGAGATTTACCGGAAACAATGAAACCCTTTTCTTTTAAAGCTTCTTCATATGAAATATCCATTTCGTAACGATGGCGATGACGTTCTTCAACATTAGATACCCCATAAATTTTATGCGCTAAAGATCCTTCTTTTAAAACACAAGGATAAACTCCCAAACGCATTGTACCGCCCATATCACCATTATCCGGACGAATACACTGGACACCATCTTTTTCCCAAACTTTCATTTTTGAAATAACAGGTGTACATTTTGTTCCAAATTCACTTGAAGAGGCATCTTCAATCCCAATTAAATGACGAGATGCTTCAATCACAGCCATTTGCATTCCCAAACAAATACCAAAAAATGGAACTTTATTTTCCCGTGCATACTGAACCGCTCTAATTTTTCCGGAAATTCCTCTAACACCAAACCCACCAGGAACTAAAATCCCATCATACGGCTTCAAAGTTGCAGTTAATTCTGCGTCACTTAAAGTTTCAAGTTGTTCAGCTTCAATCCATGAAATTTTAACTTTTGTTTTATTACTAATTCCTGCATGAACCAAAGCTTCATGCAAAGATTTATAAGCTTCTAATAAACTACAATATTTACCAACAACCGCAATCTTAACTTCTTTTTCATAATTAGAAGCAATTTCAACAATTTCTTTCCATTTTGATAAATCAGGTTCCGGAGCACTTTCCAACATCCCAAAATGTTTTAAAACCTGAACATCTAACCCTTGAGCATGATATGTCAACGGCACCTTATAAATATTATCAACATCTAGCGCAACAACAACATTATCCGGTTTTATATTGCAGAACAAAGCCAGTTTACGGCGTTCTTCTGTTCCAAGCATCACTTTTGAGCGACATAATAAAATATCGGCTTGAATACCTGCTTCCAATAATGTTTTTACAGCATGTTGAGTCGGTTTTGTTTTCAATTCACCCGCTGTATCAATATAAGGCAAAAGTGTTAAAAAGACAAATAACACATTTTCACGTCCAACATCATTGGCAAATTGTCTGATCGCTTCTAAAATGAGCGTACCTTCAATATCACCAACAGTACCACCAACTTCATAAAGAACAAAATCTTCACCATGTAAATCTGATTTAATAAAATCTTTAATTTCATTGGTCACATGCGGAATCGCTTGAACAGTAGCACCTAAATAATCTCCTCTACGCTCTTTTTGAATCACATTATAATAAATCCGACCACCAGAAATACTATCCGTTTTATGACAATTAACATCGGCAAAACGTTCATAGTGGCCTAAATCCAAATCTGTTTCCGCACCATCTTGTGTTACAAAAACTTCACCATGCTGATAAGGAGACATCGTTCCCGGATCAACATTCAAATATGGGTCCATTTTGCGCATTCTGACAGAATAACCACGCGATTTTAACAAACACCCCACCGACGCCGAAGCAATTCCTTTTCCTAATGAAGAAACAACCCCGCCCAAAATAAACACATACTTTGTCATTTTAACCATCCTTTAATTTCTTTATTATTTTCAATAAAAAACAAAGACTTAAAAAAGCCTTTTAATGCAATACTTGAAGGGATAAAAAACTTAAGCGATAAATGTTTCGTCGCCTGAAAGAAGATGAAATTTAAATTCAACATACCCATTTTTATATCTTCTCTTTCAAAGTTTTTTTGAGCATATCAAAATGTAAAAAAATAAGCAACCAAAAAAACAAAATCCATCATATTATTTTATAACCATATAAAAGAGAAATAAAATTTAACATTTTTTTTACATTAACATTTGACATAATCTTTCAAAAAATATATATTAAAATAGAAAGGAAGGAAAAATGAAATCAACTACAAAGCATAACTACAAAAATAAATGGGTTTTGTTTTTCCTTTAAATTTAGCCTCTGAAGTTTCAGAGGTTTTTTTATTTTATGGAGGAAGAAATGCAACAAATTAATTTAGTTTATGAAGGAACTGATCGTTTAAAATACGATATCGTTGATAAACAAGGGAAACTTTTATTTACCGTCTATTCTGAATTTGTTGAAGATGCACACTACTATGACAACGGGCAAGTTGTTGAGGAAATACAAAAAGTTGTTGCTCATTTTGACACTCATGGTGTTGATCCTAAAATAATTTATGACAGATATTATCAAGAATCTCAAGAAGCCTATTGGAAAGCAAAACATCAGGAATGGGCTCTGGCTAGAAATAAAAAAAGACAAGCAGATCCCCAATGGCATTCTTGTTGTCATGCTGCTCAAATTCTGGCAAAGGGTGGACTAAAAGCAGAAGCAAAAAAACTGATTCAAGAATATCGACAAAATCATGAATATTGCTAATATAAACACAGCGTATCTCTACAAAAATATCATAACATCTATTCAGGATTTACTTAGTAAAAAGAAGTTAAAATAGCAAGATTTTAAGATAGAAATGGCAATATGTACGAATTTGAAATTTTGAAAAGAACTACATAAAGCCATTATCTATCTGATGAAGATTACATTTTAAAACTTTTTAAAAACAAACTTTCTAGCAGAGTATGCCTCTGTACTTTTGATATTCCAAGCAAAATAAACCCGAATATTCCGATTTCAAACAAGGGGATTAATTTATCTTCAATACCGGTTATAACCATACCACTCAATCAATCCAATACTTTTCTAACTCTCAACAGACTGTTTTACCGAACAGAACCATTAAGAAATAACTATTTTTAAATTTGTTTTTGATACAATTAAAAAATCATCAAAAATACCAGAATACGAAACATAATGAGTCTTCACCGATAAGGTATTTCAGATTTTTATTTTTACATTAGTTTAGTTTTTCTCAAAAAATACTGTTTCATCATTTTATTTTTCATAAAAAAATATATACTAACACTCTAATCAAAACGCCCCAAACCCAAAGTCATTTTTAATCTTGTTAAAAATGGAACTATTGGCAAAGTAGCTGTACAAATCTTTTTTTCAATCAATCCATTTTTTTGCAAAAATTGCGTTTTTTCTTTTATCCAAATGAATACACTATCATCTTCTTTCGGTGCTGGATAATCCAAAAATTTTAAAAAGGCACTTACGCGTTGCTTATTTGGATTATGCCGATAACACCTATATTGTATAGCATCAACCCCAGCCGTTAAAAAAAGCTCTTTTTCAAAGGCTTTTGCTCCTTCAACTGCATATCCATTGCGTTGAGCATCTTTTGTTAACCAAACTAAAATATCTGCCTTATTTTCCTTGATTAGAGCACAAAATATTCCTATACACTTTTCAGTTTTTTTATTATAAAGATAATATTGAATCTGTTTTTTATGACGCCATAAGTGATCATCTTCCTTAATATGATGCATCGCCGAATATGGAGATGAAATATCTGACCACCATCCAAAGATACCATCCGTTACTTCTTTATTTTTTTTAATAAACACCGCTAATGCAGTTGCCGAAGATTGTGGATGTTTTTTTTGCATATGCTGAAACAATTCGCCTTCTTCAAAAATGCAGCGATGCATAATTAATCGTTCTGTTTCAACAAAATCTTTCACAATAAATCCTTAAAAAAAGAAAATAAAGAGCTTTACACCAAGCTCTTTATTTTTTAATCAAAATATAAAAATTACCCACGGATAACTTTTGCAAATTTATCCAAAATAGCATTCACAATTTTTGCTTCCGTTCCACTAAAAAACGCACGTGTCATATCCACATATTCATTCACAATAATCGGAGCCGGCAAATCTGGATTAGCATAAAACTCTGCAATCCCCATTCTTAAAATACATTTTAAAAGCAACTCCATTCTTTCATAATCAAGAGATTCACCCAAATTTGAGCGAATGATTTCATTAATCATTTCTTCTTTCTCTTGATATTCTTTTACGATATTTGTAAACAAGCCGGCATCAGCTGGTTGTAAATCAATATATTTTTCACGGCCGGCAATTCCATCTTCAATTACTTGACCACCAATTTCACCAAGTAAAAATTTAGAAACAACCTTATCCCACATTTCATCAGAAACTTCTTTGGCATAACAAGCTTGAACCGCCATTAAACGCGCATTTGTAAATTTTTGTGTTGGATTAATATCACTCATTCTTCGCCCTCCATTAATTTAGCAGCAAAATCTTTAAAATCTTCCATAGTTGTAAAATTCTTATAAACTGAAGCATATCGTACATATGCCACCTTATCAATTTTTAACAATGCATTCATAACCAATTCGCCAATTTCATTGGATCGAATTTCTACCATCCCTTTTTCTTCAAGCGATTGAATTATTCCAGCAACGATTTGATCTATAATCTCTTCATCAACTTCTCTTTTTCGAAGAGCCAACTGAATAGATCTATATAATTTTTCCCTTTCAAAAGGCACACGAACATCATTTTTCTTCACAACGATTAAATCCTGACTTTGAACATATTCAAACGTTGTAAATCGACCACCACACTCCGAACAAATGCGACGACGCCTAATTGATGTTCCATCATCGCTAGGCCTTGAATCTTTTACCTGACTGGCATATTTTCCACAAAAAGGACACTTCATTAAATTACGCCCTTCCCTTCATCATAAATCGGAAAATTTAAACACATTTCTTTTACTTTTTTACGAACCAACTGTATTGTTTTATCAGCTTCTTCTTCTCCTTTTTGAAGGGCATTTAAGATTTCAACAATCATTAAACCAATTTCTTCAAATTCTTTAGCACCAAATCCTCTTGTTGTTCCAGCAGGCGTTCCAACTCTTAAACCTGATGTTACAGTCGGTTTTTCCGGATCATTCGGCACACTGTTTTTATTACAGATGATTCCGGCTTTTGCCAATGCATCGCATGAAGCAGCGCCAGTTAACCCTTTACTTCTTAAATCAATTAAAACCAAATGCGTATCCGTTCCTCCTGAAACAAGATCGTAACCATTTGTTTTAAGCGTTTTAGCTAAAACACCGGCATTTTGAACAACGTTTAAAGCATAATCTTTAAATGATGGTAATAAATCTTCCCCAAATGCCACAGCTTTTGCTGCAATAATATGCATTAACGGACCCCCTTGAAGCCCAGGGAAAACTGCCGAATTAATCTTTTTGGCAATTTCTTTATTGTTTGTTAAAATCATACCGCCACGAGGCCCACGCAATGTTTTATGCGTTGTTGTTGTTACAACATCTGCATACAAAAGAGGATTTTCAAGAACACCACCCGCAACTAAACCAGCAAAATGAGCCATATCAACCATTAAATAGGCACCAACTTTATCGGCTATACTTCTAAATCTTTTATAATCAATGGTTCTTGGATAAGCTGAACCTCCGGCTATAATTAACTTTGGTTTATGGGCCAAAGCCAACGCCTCAACACCATCATAATCAATGTATCCGTCTGCATTTAATCCATATGAGATGCTGTTATAATACTTTCCTGAGGATGAGGCTTTATATCCATGCGTTAAATGCCCCCCTGCATCCAATCCCATTCCTAAAATAGTATCTTGCGGTTCTAAAAGAGCCAAATAAACAGAAGCATTTGCCTGTGATCCAGAATGAGGCTGAACATTCGCATAACCGGCATTAAAAAGCTTTTTTGCCCGCTCAATCGCCAAAACTTCAACTTCATCAACGCATTCACACCCATGATAATAACGTTTAGCGGCATATCCTTCGGCATATTTATTTGTTAAAACACTGCCGGCTGCCTGTAAAACAGCCTTTGAAACAATATTTTCAGAGGCAATCAATTCAATATGATCTTGTTGACGCCATAATTCCTTTGTAATAATACGAGAAACAATTGGATCAGCTTGTTCAAGCGGTTGATGAAAATATAAATAAGAATTATTCAAAGTCATTGGGCATATCTCCTAATTTTGCAACACGTCTTTCATGACGGCCGGCTTCAAAATCCGTTGTTAAAAACACATTAACAATCTTATTTGCTTCTTCTTTATCCAAAAAACGACCTCCTAAAACAAGAACATTGGCATTATTGTGTTGTCTGGCCAATCGAGCATATTCTTCAGAATGCACAAGTGCCGCCCGAATAAATGGATATCTGTTAACTGCTATACTCATTCCAATACCAGAGCCACACAACAAAATACCACAGTCTGCTTCCTGTCTTTTTATTGATTTTGCAAGCAAATAGGCTTTATCAGGATAATCAACCGACTGAGTTGGATCGTTGGTTCCACAATCAATAATTTCATATCCTTGCTGTGTTAATGCCTCTTGAATGAAAGATTTTAGCTCACAAGCTGCATGATCTGATGCCATTACAATTTTTTTTACTTGCATATTTTATCATTTCCTCGTATAAAAAAGATGATGAGTAATACTAGCGAAAATGAAACCAAATTACAAGTTTTTTTATTAAAAAATGCTAAAAATCTTTTTCCAAAAGGTAAACGGCTTTTGGGCATTGATTATGGCATGAAACGAATTGGGATTGCGCTTTCCGATCCGCAAGGACAAATAGCCGAACCCTTTAAAATCATATATAAACTTAAAGAACTTGATGATATTATACCGGCTAAAAATATAGAAGCCATTGTTATTGGGCTTCCTCTCCAAACAAATGGAGAAGAAGGCGAAATTGCCAAGCAAGTGCGTTTATTTGCAAACAGAGTCAGTGAAAAATATACATTACCCGTGTTTTTAATCGATGAAAGATATACTTCAAAATTTTCGTCAGAATATCTATCAGCCAGATGCATGCGTGAGGAAAAGCAAAAAAAAGTTTTAGATGCATATGCGGCTGCCAGAATTTTACAAAATGCCATTAATGAAACAAAATAAAAAAGCCTTGAATAATCAAGGCTTCTTTTTCATTAAAAAACTCTATTCAAAATGATATAAAGAATCAAACTTAGCCGCATACATAAGTTCTTTTACATTGCTTCTAGCATCTTTAATAAAAAGGTTTGTTGCTTTAGCCGATGCTTCATCATGAGCAATCACAAACATTCCCAATGCAGCTGAATCAATAAAATCACAATCTTTCAAATTGAAAACAATCTTTCTGTGATTATTATTCTTAATCATAGAAACAATCTCAAAAAAAGCCTGATGGTCGCGAAACGTAAACGGATCATTTAAAACAACTTCTTTTCCGCCCACAATATCCTTCGTTTCATAGTACATATTTAGTCACCCCAAAATAAGAAAAACCCCTTTAAAAAGATCAAATACCTTTTTTATGATATAAAAACATTATTTTTCAAATCGATAAAGACTATCAAATCTGGCCGCAAACATCACTTCCTTCACTTTTCCATCTACGCCCTTAATTGACAAATCTATTGATTTGGATGATGCCTCGTCATGAGCAATCACAAACATTCCCAATGCGGCTGAATCAATAAAATCACAATCTTTCAAATTGAAAACCATTCTTTCTATTTCCGTATTTTTTATCATAGAAATAATTTCAAAAAAAGTATCATGATCTCTGAATGTAAAAGATCCTGAAAACAAAATCTCTTTACCACCGTCAATATCTATTGTTTTATAATTCATGGCAAATACCTCCTTCTCATTTTATTTTGACTTATTTTTTTCATTTCGTCAACTGTATTTTATTTCATTTATGCTTCTTTTTTTGAAAAACAAGATAAATTGGTTTTCTTCCGGCCAAAATACCTTTTTTTTCATAACGTGTCGGCACCCAATCTTCAGGTGGAACAGAGGTATCTTTGTTTACTTGTTCAAATATATCAAGCGCCTGCACTTGCTCTAACGTCCATTCAGCATACTCTTTAACATCGGTCGCCACATAAAACAATGCCTCCTCACTCATCAACCGATATAAATTCCGTTGATTAATTTGATTAGTAAAACGGCGCTCAGCATGACGTGCCTTAGGCCATGGATCCGGATAAAGCAAAAAAACTTTTTGAAAAGAACCATCTTTAAAATAAGGAAAAACTTCGCGAACATCATCATCCCAAATTCTCACATTATCCACGCGATTTTCATCCAATCCGGTATAGGTTGTTTTTCCTTCATGGGAACCGTTTAAATGGGCTAATAAAGAAGCAACACCATTAATAAACGGCTCTGCGGCAAAAAAACCAACCTCTTTATATTTCAATGCCAAGTCAGCAACATGTTCTCCACCGCCAAAACCTATCTCCAACCAACATTCTTTTGGATGAAAAGCAAAAAAATCCGAACAAATAACTTTTCCAACCTCTTTACTTTCAAAAGAAGGTTTCAATTTAGGCAACAGCTCGTCAATGAGCTGTTGCTTTGATGTTTTAATTGTTTTTCCTTTTCTGCGTCCGAAAAAACGCAACTCTTTTTTATCTAACATTCTTTTTATTTCTCCGATGAATCAACATTCCAAATATCTTTAGCGTATTCTAAAACTGTTCTATCAATAGAGAATTTACCAGAATTTGCAATATTTAACAAGGCTTTTTTTGACCATTTCAACGGATTTACATAATCTGCAAAGATTTGTTCTTGAGCCGTGGCATAACTATCAAAATCGGCCAACAACATATAATAATCTTTAAACATAATATTTTGGAAAATCGGAATAAAAAGATTATTATCTTCACCAGGCGTAAACATACCATTTGTTAATGCATCCATAACCCGTTTAATTGCAAGATTTGAATTATATAAATCCCATGGTTTATAGCTATCTTCCATATGCTTTTGAGCAACTTCTTGAGCCGTTAAACCGAAAAGATAGAAATTTTCTTTACCAACTTCTGCTAAAATTTCAACATTAGCCCCATCTAATGTTCCAAGCGTTAAGGCTCCATTCATCATAAATTTCATATTACTTGTACCAGAAGCTTCATATCCGGCTGTTGAAATTTGTTCACTCACATCAGCACCAGGGAAAACATATTCAGCAACAGACACTTTATAATCCGGAATAAACACTATTTTTAATTGATCTTTAACCCGTGGATCATTATTAATGACCTTTGCAACATTATTAATTAACTTAATCACTAATTTCGCAAATTCATATCCAGGAGCAGCTTTCCCCCCAAAAATATATGTTTTTGGAACAGGTAAGGTTAAACCATCTTCAACTATTCTTAAATACTGATGAATAATATGAAGAACGTTTAAATGTTGACGTTTATATTCATGGATTCGTTTAACCTGACAGTCAAAAATAGATTTTGGATTTACCTTAATTCCTGTTAACTTATCAATCAATCCAGCCAATGCAACTTTATTATCATGTTTAATACGATTCAATTCTTCCAAAACAGATTCATCTTTTGCAAATGGTGTCAATTTTTTAAGTTGAGACAAATCAGTTATCCACTTATCGCCAATATGGCTGGTAATTAACTTACTTAACCCTCTGTTTGAATTTAATAACCAACGACGAGGTGTAACCCCATTTGTTTTATTATTAAAGCGCTCCGGCCACATTTCATAAAATTCAGGAACTAATTGCGAAGTCAAAAGTTTCGTATGAATTTCGGCAACACCATTAATGGAATGCGAACAAACAATAGCCAAATGAGCCATTCGAATTTGTTTTTGAGCTCCTTCTTCAATAATTGACATACGGCTTAAACGAGAAACATCTCCCGGATATCTGTTCATTACCTGCTTCATCAAATAATCATTAATTTCATAAATCAAAATCAAATGGCGCGGCAAATGGCGTTCAAACATAGAAACAGGCCATTTTTCAAGTGCTTCAGGTAATAACGTATGGTTTGTATAAGCCATTGTTCTAACCGTAATATCAAAAGCTCTATCCCAATCCAAACGATAAACATCAATTAAAACACGCATTAATTCAACAATCGCCAATGTTGGATGCGTATCATTTAACTGAATAGCCACTTTTTCAGGTAATAAATCAAAATCCGTATGATTTTCCAAAAACCGGCGCATAATATCATTGATGACACAAGACGTAAAGAAATATTGTTGCATCAAACGCAAATAACGCCCCTGCTCCACAGCATCAGATGGATACAATACCTTTGATATTGTTTCAATTTGAATATTTTGTTCAACCGCCTCAACATAACCACCACGATTAAACGTTTCCAAATCTAATGTGTTTGTTGATTTTGCAGCAAACAAACGTAAATAGTTGACCGTTTTTCCACCGTATCCCACAATTGGCATATCATATGGCACACCTAATAACTGGCTGGTTCCAACCCAGTGTGGTTCACGATGCCCATTTCTTTCTTCATAAACAACACGACCACCAATTTGAACCAAACAAGATCTATCAGCTCTTTCAATTTGCCATGGCGATGTTCTATCCAACCAAGAATCAGCTCTTTCTTTTTGCCAGCCATTTTCAAAATATTGTTTAAACAATCCGAATTGATAGTTAATCCCGTATCCATACCCTGGGATACCAAGAGTTGCAATCGCATCCAAAATACAAGCAGCCAACCGGCCTAAACCGCCATTTCCTAATGCCGGATCATATTCACAATCCAAAACATCCTTCAACTGAATGGGATTATCAAGCTTAATTTCATTAATTAAGTCCATAATTTCAAAGTTAAATAAATTATTAGGCAATAACCGACCCAATAAATATTCAAGAGACAAATAATAAACTCTTTTTGGGTCTTTTTTCTCGTGTCTTGCAGCCGTTTGAAACATACCATCAATACATAAGTCACGAACAGCCATTGCAAGAGCCGTAAATAAGTGATCTTTATCTGCCTCACAAACTCTTTTTGAAAGAGAATATTTAATATGCCATTCAATTAATTTTTGGAGTTCTTGAGCTGTTGGTTTTTTAACCTTAACTGCTTTTGATTTAGATGATACCGCCATCTGTTTTCCTTTCATAATAAATGATACGCAATCAAACAAAATTATTCTTATTATAGAAAGAAAAACTTAACACTTCATTAACAAAATTAAAAAAAATGAATTCTCAGAATAATTTTTTATATTTACTCTGACACTTCTGTAACATTTGATCCCAATGCATTCATCTTAACTTGCGTTTCAGCCTTTTCAAGAGATGTTTCCTCTTGTTCCTCTTTTATTTTTTTTCGATATTTTTTTTGTATCACACGCCACGCTGCAACATTTTTTTGATGTTCTTGATATGTTGCGGCAAAGCTATGCCCACCCGTTCCATCTGCGACAAAATAAATATAATTCGTTTTTGCCGGATTTAACACCGCGGACAAAGATTTTCTTCCCGGATTTGCAATAGCTCCCCGTGGAAGCCCCGTAATCACATACGTGTTATACGGACTTTTAACCTTTAAATCTTGATATGTTAAGGATCGTTTTAAATTATATTTGCCATCAGTAACAGCATAAAGCGCTGTCGGATCCGATTGCAATTTCATACCCTTATTCAATCTATTTATAAAAGCAGAAGCAATCAAAGGCATCTCTTTATGATGACCCGCCTCTTTTTCAACAATCGAAGCCAAAATAACCGCCTCTTTTGGGTCACTTAATGGAACAGACTTATCTCTTTTTTCCCACAAAGAGGCAAGTGTTCGATCCATTGCTCGTTGCATTCTTAATAAAAGCCCTTCCTTTGTATCACCCCACGAATAATGATATGTATCAGGCAATAACGTTCCATTGAGCGGTATTGAGGTAACCACCCCTTTTAAACCTTTTGCTTTATCCAATAATTCAACAATTTGCTCTGAGGTCAACCCTTCCGGAATAACTAACCGACGAATATACGTTTCCCCACTAACTAAAATCGTCATCACCATTTTAGGACTTGAATGAGCCGGAAAAGAATATTCGCCCGCCTTAATTTGACCAGCATTACCACTTGCACGAACCCCAATTAAAAAAATTGAAGGAGAAGAAATCACTCCCTCCTTTTTTAACAACAAGGCAACTTGCTTTAAACTAGCTCCTTTAGGAATTAAAACTTCCTTTCGTTCCTTCAAAATACCTTCGGAAACAAATTCGGTATAAGTTGTAAATACACTACCGCCAATAAATGAAGCGCCGATAAAAAGTAATAAAAAATAAACAATAATCCTATTTCTCATTTTTACTTCCTTTTTTACCGGCGCACATTAAATTATATTTTTTTAAAAATCAATGAACCATTCGTTCCGCCAAAACCAAATGAATTAGAAAGAGCATAACGAACTTCTTTTTCCTTTGCTTTATTTGGAACCAAATCAAATCCAGCAGTTTCTTCTTCCGGATCAACCAAATTAATTGTTGGAGGCAACAAAGAAGCATTCATTGCCATAACAGAATAAATTGCTTCAACAGCACCGGCTGCCCCAAGTAAGTGACCAACACAAGATTTTGTTGAACTCATTGAAACATTTGTATTTCCAAAAATGCTTTGAACCGCTCTAAACTCAACCATATCACCTAATGGTGTGGATGTTCCATGAGCATTGATATAATCAATATCTTCCGGATTTAAACCGGCAGATTTTAAAGCACCCAACATCGCTCTATATCCACCGTTACCGCCTGGTGCTGTGATATGATAGGCATCGCCTGTCATGGCATAACCAACAACTTCAGCATAAATTTTTGCCCCACGTTTTTTAGCGTGTTCATATTCTTCCAAAACAACAACACCGGCACCTTCACCCATAACAAACCCGTCACGACCTTTATCCCATGGACGAGAAGCAAGTTCCGGCGTATCGTTATAATGCGTTGACAATGCTTTAGCCTGAGCAAAACCTGCAATACCTGTCTTACAAATAGCCGCTTCTGCACCACCAGCAATCATCACATCAGCTTCATTATTTTTAATAATACGAGCAGCATCTCCAATAGCATGTGTTCCGGTTGCACAAGCCGTTACAACCGCATGATTTGGACCTTTAAATCCATACTTAATGGACACATGTCCGGAAATTAAATTAATCAAAGATGACGGAATAAAAAATGGTGAAATTCGGCGTGGTCCTTGTTCATTCACTAAAATAGCACCCGCTTCAATAGCTTGCAAACCACCAATTCCTGAACCGATTAAAACACCGGAACGTTCCATTTCTTCCTCTGTTTGAGGAATATACCCCGAATCTTCAATCGCATCTGTAGCTGCACTCAAACCATACAAGATAAAAGGATCGACATGGCGTTGTTCTTTTGGAGATAAAACTGAATCCGGCTGAAATTCACCTTCACCATCACCAACAGGGATCTGCCCTGCAACTTTTGCCGTAAAGTTTTCTGTATCAAATGCTCTGATATTAGAAATTCCTGAAACACCTTTCGTCAACTTGTCCCAGTTTGTTTGTAAACCGCGACCAAGCGGACTTAAAATACCCATACCGGTAATGACGACTCTTCTTGTCATATATCTATCCTTTTGTTTTGTATATTTTGATAAAAAAGGACGCCCAAAACGAAAGGACGTCCTTGTTTCTTTTTCACTGATTATGCTTGTTTTTCAATGAAATCAACAGCGTCTTTAACTGTGCGGATTTTTTCAGCAGCATCATCTGGGATGGAGCAACCGAATTCTTCTTCAAAAGCCATAACAAGTTCAACTGTGTCCAAGCTATCTGCACCTAAATCATCAATAAAACTGGCGCTGTCGACAACTTTAGCTTCGTCAACACCCAAGTGTTCTACAACAATTTTTTTAACGCGTTCTGAAACATTACTCATTATATATTTCCTTTTCTGTTATTTAACTTATTTTGTCTATATCAGACGAAATCAAAATGCTTTTAGCATATTTTTTTTCATTCGTCCAGCACTTTTTTTAATTTAAAGCAAATTCAATAAAAATCAAATGGTTAATTTGATATTTATTTCACTTACACCTTAAATCATTGCCATCCCGCCGTTAACGTGAATGGTCTGACCCGTGATATATGATGACTCATCACTGGCCAAAAAGACGGCTGTATTTGCAATATCTTCAGCTGTCCCCAAGCGTCCCATCGGAACGCCCCTTAAAAGCTCTTTTTTCACTTCATCTGTTAAAGCATCTGTCATCGGTGTTTTAATAAATCCCGGTGCAATACAGTTAAAAGTAACTCCTCGACTAGCCAATTCTTGAGCCATACATTTGCTCATAGCAATCAAACCAGCTTTGGAAGCCGAATAATTTGCCTGACCGGCATTACCCATAACTCCTACAACAGAAGCCATCCCAATAATCCGACCAAAACGGCGTTTCATCATTCCCGGAATAACAGCTCTTGCCAATTTAAATCCGGCTGTTAAGTTAATATCTAAAACAGCTTGCCATTGAGCATCACTCATACGCATGGCTAAACCATCTTTTGTTATCCCTGCATTATTAACTAAAATATCAATTCTGCCCATATCAGCTTCAGCTTGTTTAACAAGTTCATTTAAACTATCTGAATCCGTTAAATTGGCTGAATAAACAAAAACACGATCACCAAGCTCTGCCTGAAATGCTTTAAGCGTATCCATATTCATGTCCGTTAAAGCTAATGTGGCTCCTTGAGCATGCATTTTTTTTGCAATTTCACGACCAATACCACCAGTTGCACCGGTAATTAAAGCCGTTTTTCCTGTTAAATCAAACATTTTTTCTCCTTTTATAAAAAAAACAAGATGATACTACCCTCTTTTTTTTTATTTTGCAAGAAAAGTTTTCATTTGTCATAAGTTTGTCATTATTTTAAGATAAATAAATTATATTTATAAAAAAATTGACATATCTATTAAACAATGATATAATTTGATTTTTATTAAACTAAAAACATTAAAGGATATAAATGAACTCGTCAGACGATATATGTATTTCAAATAACAAATCTGAACAAGGAGCCCTGCTCTATGGATTAATAAATCCACTTTTTGAACCAAACGAAGCAAAAAGAATTGTCAAACATTTTGAAAAAGAAGCTAAACGCGATTATCAGGATAAAAACCTTCAATTTTTATACATTTTTGCAAGTTTACTCAATCTTAATCCAAAAGCAAGAAATCTAAACCGACTTTATGAGCATATTCCGGTAAAAGATGAAGATTTAAAAATTGTAGCCGGACTTCATATTCTTGCCGAACGTGGAAATTTAAGTCTTTCAGATGCTGCCAAAAAAGTAACGGCGCTGGATGAAGAAATGAAAAATCAGATCAAAGATAAAAACTTAAGATTGCTCACAATCATATCTCTTTTAACAGAAAAAGGTGCCGAACCTATTTGTTTAGCAAAACACCTTTTTTGCATTCAACGAATTATAACTCCCGAAAAACAAAGATAATAAAGTTGTACGAATAAATTAACGACACCACACCAACTTTTTGTGATGAAACTCAACAAATGCAGATTATAAGCAGATAGATGGGAGGTGATTCACAACACGTAGTATACGAAGAAAACGGGTACATGAGTGTTGGGAATCGCCCCCAGATACTGTTTAGAACCGCATTTCAAGTTTAAGTATTCCACTATGATCCTGATACTCTTTTCTAAACGTTCCAGAATATTCAAGTTTTAAACTGGTGCGGTCAGTGACTTTAGCTTCAAGGCCGGTTGTAACCGTGGCACTTAACCGATCAAGCGCTTCGCCTGTTACTGT
>JAGCKR010000064.1 GCA_017647405.1 Alphaproteobacteria bacterium | reverse complement strand
TCTTCTCATTTTGCCCAATAAAAAAACCACTCTTGCGAGTGGTTTTTTATGGTCGGGGCGACATGATTCGAACATGCGACACCTTGGTCCCAAACCAAGTACTCTACCAGGCTGAGCTACGCCCCGATGATTGAGTAGTTATGTTTATACACTAAAAAAAAATAAAATGCAAGCAAAAAATTAAAAAAAATGTCAGATAATCTATAAGCCGGGTTTTGTAATAGATAATCATTCGTCTTGGATGAGCATTACTGCCCACCTCTAGCGACCTACCTCTTGAGAGCAGATCAGAAACGCTCTTTTTAACAAAGATTCCTCTTTGGCTCTCTTTTCTTGGTCTTGCTTCCGATAGGGCTTGCCGTGCCACTCTAATTACTTACAGTGCGGTGGGCTCTTACCCCGCCGTTTCACCCTTACCGATTAAATATCGGCGGTTTGTTTTCTATGGCGCTATCCCGTGGGTCACCCCAGCCGGACGTTATCCGGTATCGTGTTTCCGTGAAGCCCGGACTTTCCTCCAAAAGTTACCTTTCAGCGATTATCCGATCATCTGACAGACATTACTATACACTTTTTTTTAACTTTTGTCAATATTCAACACTTTTCATTCATAAAGAGTGGTTGTATCTTCTATTTAAATTTGTTAAAATAAAGAAAAAATTATAGGAGTTTTTAAATGCAAAATATTTTTATCCCCTCTCATCCAATTTTAGCCCACAATCTTTCACTTTTAAGAGATAAAAACACACCCAGAGAAATCTTTTTAAATGCTTTTCAACGAGCCTCTTCTCTTTTGGTTCAGGAAGGATTTCAATTTATTCCTTTAAAAGAAGAAGAGATTGAAACACCTCTCACAAAAATGCAGGCAAAAAAAATTGATGAAAGTTATACTTATATTATTGCTCCAATTTTAAGAGCCGGTCTTGCTTTTTTAGAAACTGCTGTTTCCTTGCTTCCGATGGCGCATGTACTCCATGTAGGAATGTATCGCGATGAAGAAACAAAAAATCCGGTATGGTATTATGATAAAACACCTACCCTTTTTCCAAACAAAACAAAAGTTTTTATTTTGGACCCAATGCTTGCAACCGGAGGCTCGGCCATAGCAACCATTAACCTTTTTAAAAATAAAGGTGTGCAAGAAGAAGATATTATTTTTATTTCTCTTTTAAGTGCACCAGAAGGCATTAATGCGATTCAAAAAGAATTCCCAAAGGTTAAAATCATTACAGGAAGCATTGATAACCATTTGAATGATAAAGCTTATATTGTTCCGGGGCTTGGCGATGCCGGAGATAGATTATTCAACTCTCTTATCCCTTGATTTTAGCGCCTTTTAGCGAAGGTATTATAATACCGTTTTAAAAAAATATTAAAAAACAATATAAAAGAGCTTGACATTGAGTTTTTTTTATTGTATAAAGAGGCGTCAAAAAAAAGAAATTAACAAGGATTAAAACATATGACAATGAAAACAACAAAAACAATTAATCCGGCGAACAGCGATATTAAATGGTATGTTATCGACGCTGCTGACTTGGTTTTGGGTCGTTTGGCCAGCCAAATTGCAACAATCTTGCGCGGTAAAAACAAACCTTGCTTTTCACCGAACCAAGATTGCGGAGACTACGTTATCGTTGTAAACGCAGAAAAAGTTAAATTAACAGGTCGTAAATTAGAACAAAAAATGTATTATCATCACACAGGTTATGTTGGTGGTATCAAAGGCGTTTCTGTTGCAAAACAATTGGAAGAACATCCTGAACGTGTTTTAGAAAAAGCTGTTGAAAGAATGATTTCAAGAAATGCTTTAGGTCGCAAACAAATGAAAAAATTGCGCATTTTTGTTGGTCCTGAACACACACATCAAGCACAAAATCCAATCGTTTTGGATATTGCTTCTAAAAATCCAAAGAATAAAAGAGGTGCATAATGGTTAAAAAAACAGTAACTTTAGATGAATTGAAACAAGAAACAGCTGAAGCTGCTCCTGTTGCACCGAGAACACCGAAAAAAGACGCTTTAGGTCGTTCACAATCAGCCGGTAAAAAGAAAAATGCCATTGCTCGCGTTATCATCAAATTAGGTTCTGGCAAAATCACAGTAAATGGTCGCAGTGTTGAAAACTATTTCCCACGTCCAGTGTTGCAAATGATCATCAACCAACCATTTGCCGTCACAAACCGCGAAGGTCAATTTGATGTTCAATGTAATGTTTGCGGTGGTGGTTTATCAGGTCAAGCTTATGCTGTTCGTCATGGTATCAGCCGTTGCTTAGATTTGTTTGAACCGGAATTGCACACAGCTCTTAAAAAAGCCGGCTTCTTAACACGCGATTCACGTATTGTTGAACGTAAAAAACCTGGTTTATCAAAAGCCAGAAAACGTTTCCAATTCTCAAAACGTTAATCATTGCCTTTGGGTTTCGACACAAAATCCCCGTTTCAAAACGGGGATTTTCGTTTTTTAGAAAATAAAAAATGAAGCAAAAAGCTCAATTTATTTCTTTTGAACGTATTGACAACTCTAGAAAAACAACAGCAACAAAATAAAAAACAACCCTCTTGTTCTAATTGTTTAAAAGATACTTTTTAAAGAGTATAAAAACAAAACAATTAATCAACAGAGTAATTTCTTTTTTAATTTTTCTTTTTCATAAACGGAAAAATCTTATGCCTTATCAGCTTATCTTTTACACGAACATGAAGCGTATTTACTTCATAATCCGGACCATATTTCCAAAGCAAATAAATCGCACGATGCTGACCGTCTTTAATTAAATTTGAGCGATGTTTACAAATAATTACACTCTTCGGATCAAAGCCTTTCTTCTCAATATTTTTTATAAGTTGTTCAAATGATTGATTTTTTTCTACCCCCCCCCGCATGCGTTTTTGAAGATAACGATATAAATCATTATCCCATAAATCATAAATCTTTTTATCGATTTGCCGTTGCATAGTTCCAACTTTTTCTTTGCAAATTCTGGAACTTAACAGATATTTTCCTTTAAGACCTTTATTAAAATATCCTTCATCAATATAAATTGATTCATCATTCATCAAAATATCAGCAAGTGGCGGATTAAAAAAAGATTTTATTTTTTTGAAACACATTTTTTTCTCCATAAAAAAATCAAAGCATAAAAAAATATGCTCTGATTTTTTTTAAATGTCAATCAAAATAAATATTATCGACTGTGTGTAACCGCGCGATAAGGTGTTCGCTCTTTTTGTCTCAACAACAAATGAGTTCCGTGCATCGAGCAATCTTTATAATAAAATTGACCATCTCGCGCCAAATAAATATATCCTTGCGCATTTGAAACCGTACCATCCATTTCACCAATTTGATATGCCTTTACATCCCCTTGATAATCACGAACTTCTGCCGGAATTTTTGCTCCTTGAGCTAATGGATTGCGCCCCAAAAGCATGATACCGCCTTGTTTTAAAAAATCAATGCGTTTTTTATTTAAAATATAAGCCAAATCAAACGTTGTTTTTTTATCGGCTCCGATTTTTAAAATCGGCGGATGATAAGGATCAATCATTGTTGCCATGCCTCGTTTTAAATTGACCTGTTTTAATGGTTTAGGAGGCATTGGCAGACGCACCGTTTCTTGTTTTGTATTTGAAACAACTTCTTCTTTTTTCTGAACACCACAAAGCTCAAAAAAACGATTAACATTTTCAACGGAATTATCATCGATCATCAAACAGCGGGTAACCATTCCATCCGAATGTTGAAGCATTTCTTCACTTGCCTGAACTCCTTCTGACCATAAAGAACGACGCAATGAGGAAACATAATCTTTATCCATATTCGGCAATGCCAACACATAGACAGATTTGTTATCTCCTTTAGGGACTTTTCTCCATTTTGAAAAATCAAAAATATCTTTATTATCATTAACATCTACTAAAATAGTGTTTTCAATACCATCCGGCATATTATATTCTTTAATCACATCTTTTGAAATCGATGCTTTTAAAGAAATATTCATACCATATTTGTTTGAATAATAATCCTCAATTTTTTTAATCTGATATTTATCCGTAAAAAACTTTTTAAGCGGCATAAACAGTCCAAGTCCACCGGTGATATGTCCGGTATGATATTTATAGTAAAAATCCTTCCAATATTTTACAGAACCATATTCCGAATTATACCAAGCCTTTTCATCAAAGCGGTTCCCTAAAAAACTTTTTGCTTCTCGTTTAGCAAGCTCTCTATCCGCATTCACGAGTAATCTTGTTGACAACCCCAAATAATATTTTTGAGCCATACCCTTATCTCGAAATCTTTTATAAGATTCAGCCAATAAAGCCTGCTCAAAATTATCTCCTCGAGCTATTAACTTACTAATACTTTGAGCTTCTGCCTCAATAAATTGACGATAAGCCATGTGAGAGCGTTTTGATAATGGTTGTGGCAATTTTTTTTGTTGAACATAATGAAGAACTTCATGCCAAAAGGTAGAGGCCAACTCCTGACGTCCTTCTTTTGTTGAAATAGAACTTCTCCAATATTTTTTATCAAAAGAGATAAAATTGCCAACTTGTATACCGGCAGCATCTTGTGCCCCTACCATTTTAGAAATACTTAAATGGATCGGAAGGATGCCTTGATTGATAACATCTCGAGCAATTGCATTTAAAACCGGAAACTCATCTAAATAATCAAACATCAGCTGATTAAAAACCTGTTTATTCCTCTGTGACAAGCCTAATAAACTGAATCTATCGGCAAATGCTTTCTTTTCATTTTCTGATAAAGGCGTTATCATTTTTCCCTCCGTTTTTTGTTGATATATATAGTATACCACAAAAACGGATTTTCAGCAATAGACTCTTCTTAACTATCTGATTTTCTGATAAAATTTAAAAATAACATCGCGCATAGATTTATCAACTCTTGAAAGGGTTTGAAGCGCTATCTTCGTTGGAATTTGAAACTTTACTTCCGCCAAACCACCCGCCATTGCCGCCAATGTATCACTATCTCCACCCAAAGAAACAGCATTTCTGATTGCCTCTTCATAAGAAGAGCTTTCTAAAACCGCCACAATAGCCTGAGGAACTGAATTTTTGCATGAGCAATAAAATTTATTATATTCGGGTCTGATTTCATCAATTGATTTTGACAGATCAATTTCATATTTTTTGGAAATATAATCACGCACCATATTTGGATTTTTTTCTTTTTTTAACAAAAACATTGTTTCAATATAAGCTGTGGTATATTTTAAACTTTCTGGATGATTATGGGTCATATTTGTTAAATAAATCGCTTTTTTAAGAGCAATTTCGATATCTTTTTCCATAAGACCTATGGGACTTATGCGCATCACACATCCATTTGTTTTGGCGCCATAAGGTTGCCCTGATTGAAGCCACCCCATAAAACCTTTACCAAAAGCTGGAATCTTACCATTTTCAATTGTTCTATTTTGATATACATGACCCCACTTCAAAAAAATTTCTTTTGCATCTTTATTTGAAAGCAACCACTCGGCTGTTGCACAAGTTAAAATTGAATCATCTGTAAACGTTGATTTTTCTGAAAACAAAGGAAAGTTTTTTGTTTTAATATTATGAAATTCATAAACCGAACCAATAATATCACCCGTTATAGCACCCAGCATTTTTTTATCCTTTTTTAATCCTTTTTATAGAATATACTAAATCTATAAAAATTTCAATAAAAGCCTTAAAAAAGACCATTTTTAAAACTTTGTCACAAAATTGTCATTTGCTTTTTTTCTTCTTTTCATATATTTTATGGGTTAGAAGTGTATGATTTTTAAAATTTCGATAAAAATAAATAGAAAGGATAAAGAAATGACAGGAATTATGGCGGGGAAAAAGGGTCTTATCATGGGCGTTGCCAATGACCATTCAATTGCATGGGGAATTGCAAAAGCCATGGCAGACCAAGGCGCCGAAATTGCTTTTACCTATCAAGGCGAGGCTCTTGAAAAACGCGTTCGCCCATTGGCCCAAAGCATCGGGTCTGATATTTTAATCCCTTGTGATGTGTTAAACAGCGAGTCCATGGATAATGTTTTCGCAACATTAAAAGAGAAATGGGGCAAGTTAGATTTCGTTGTTCATGCCATTGCTTTTTCCGATAAAAACGAACTTAAAGGCCGTTATGTGGATACATCAAAAGATAATTTCACAAACTCTATGCTTATTTCCTGTTATTCATTCACTGATGTTTGCAAACGCGCAGCCGAATTGATGACAGATGGAGGCGCTTGCTTAACGCTCACTTATTTGGGTGCCGAAAGATATTTACCAAACTATAATGTGATGGGTGTGGCAAAAGCAGCCTTAGAAGCATCTGTTCACTTTATTGCTTTTGATTTGGGTCACCAAAATATTCGCGTGAATGCCATTTCAGCTGGCCCAATTCGAACATTAGCCGCCGCCGGTATTGGCGATTTCCGCCAAATTCTGGGTTGGACGGAAAACAACTCTGCTTTATGCAGAAATGTTACTATTGAAGATGTTGGCGGAACGGGGATGTTCCTTTGTTCCGATTTAGCAGCAGGAATCACCGGCGAAATCGTTCACGTTGATGCCGGCTATCATAAAAATGCTATGATTAATCCAAGAAATGCGGCCAAATCTGCCGAATTACTTGCCGGGTTTAAATTATCTGATTAATCAGACTAAAAGTTATTGAAAACCGCTCTTTTATGGGCGGTTTTTTTATTGAAAAAAATTTATAAATCTATTGATAAAAAAATAATTCACCACCCACTTACTTGAATTTAGAACTCCTGTTTACCGAGATTTAGAGCCTCAGTTATCGAAATTTAGAACCCCATTTACCGAAGTTTAGAATCCCCCTTATTCCAACAGTTTATTATATTTTTTTTAAGCGTTATTGTACGTTATACGTATAACATACAATCGATAAGAAAATGAATCTATAACTAAGTATAAATAAAAAAAATATATAACTAATTAATTAAAGAATTAAGCAAGCGCCTCGGAGGAGGAAACAAGTCAACAATTACATACACAAGTGATGCGCAAATAACTAACGTGATTCAGCAAGAGCATAATACCCCCATAAATAAAACAACTTTTAAACAACAAAAAAACTCTATTTATTTTTATCTGTTTATATTCAAATGAAATAGTGATTTCTTGTATAGATAATATACAGTTTCTTAAAACAAATAAAATCCCGAAAGAAAGCAACTGCTTCCCTTCCCCCTTTTTTCAGCATTTTTTATCATGCACCAAAAGATCTTTTTTAACAACAGAATATCAATTTAAACTCCCTTCATATTAAGAGTTAACACTCAAATAATTGTCAACATCAAAACATGAAAGGAGTTTGTTTATCTAGCTATTGGAGGTCCCACCCATTGGACCACCTTGTTGTTCTGGCATATCCCCCGTAGCTTCACAAGCACCATCACCTTTTTTTCTACCAATTGAACTGCAACAAAATGATTGCATCCAGATACCTTTAGCTATATCACAACATGCTTCAATTGGGTCAGAGGACTCTTCATATTGAGGTAATTGCGTATCAGTTGAAGGTGTCCCCGGCTCTTCTGTTTCGGTTGCTTCAACTACTTTATATTTGCGTGAAGAGCCTGATTTACAGCAAATTTTCTCAGTTGAATCCCACTTACCATAAGGAGATTTACAACATGCTTCTGTAATCTGTCCAGTCTCAATATCAACAGGGCCTACACAACAACTGCCGCTTACCACTTTTCCACCTGCATTTTTGCAACATTGTTCATTCTTATTTCCAGTATAATGTTTCCCTGAATTTTTAATGCAACAAATATGGTTGCCATTCGTGTTAGATAGCGGATAAGCGACATAATTTCCTGGACTACCTCCACCAGTAAAACTTTCACAGCAGGCAGGAGTTGAAATTTCCCCTTCCAAAGGATTACCGGTATCTGGGTCAAGAGCATAGGCAGCATTTACATTACTTTTATAGCAACAAGTTCCTCCCCGCCATTCAACACTTTGCGAATTCCCCCAATGCCCCAAACAACAAGATGAGTCTGATGAAATCTTTTTTTTAAAACAACAGGCTGTCGAGGTACTCGCCCCCCCTGGTGTACCCGGCGGCGTTCCCCCTGGATCACCATCCGGCACAGAAGAAGCCATCACCCCCAAAGGGGCAAAGAAGATGGCGCTGATTAATAATAATGCTCCCCATTTTTTCATTTGATTTTCCCCCTTTCTTATCTTTCCCGCTCACTGGATGATCGTGATTTACGACGGTTATTTCGATTATTGTTTACCCTTGTTCTGGAAGAGGTGCGCGAAGAGGTGCGCGACGAAGCCCTGCTGGAGCTTCTTGCCGAAGCGCGCGAAGAAGAGCGTTCGGTTTTAAGCCCGCTAATGGGAACAACATCACTCAATCTTTCAACCCCTTCTTCAAAACCATCTCTATTCCGACTTTGGGTCACATATTCATGCTCAACCAGTTGGCTCACATACCCGCTTGTTTTATGATAGAGCATATAAAGCGCTCGTGCCAGCGGGGTTTTATTGGCGCCTTGCGAATGAACATTCACGCCTTTTTGCGCAAATAAGCGTTCCATTTGCTTGACCATATGGTTTAAGTGAAGAGGTATATTACCAAGTTGATCACCACGCGCAAGTAATGAAAGGTTCACTTCATCGGGGCTCACTTGATTAAAATAAGCTAAACGTGTTTGAAATCCCGAGCGCAAAACAACACTGCTAACCCCTCTTCCGGCGCAATCACTTCCGATTCCCATTGCCCGCGTGGGGTCAATCAAGCCTTCATACGTATATATCGGATGGCCAAGCCATTGATAAATGGTTTGTTGTTGAGGTGAATATTGGCTCATATCAACCATTTCTGCATCAGGGCCAAACAACAAAAGTTTCACCGGAATGAATTTTCCCATTAATTGGGCGCGATCAACATTTTCTTCGCGCGATAAATCAACCAATTTCATGCCATAAAAATAATGAAAATTTTCATTCACAATAGAAAGAACATCTTTTAAATATTGCTGTTCTTCCTCCGTCATGGTTCGGCCGGCGCCACGCATCGCCGTTCTTAATTCCGAAGCGGAAAGCTCAATCCACGGGCGATTTGTTGCCGGATTGATAGCAGGTTCTTTTTGATAGGTCCAAGCTTCATCATCCCCAAAAAAGCGCGTTCTTCCCAAAAAGATTTTTCCACCCCGTTCATAAATTTCAATTCCAGCTTCATTATTGCGGTATAAGAAACTTTCACCACTTGACGAAGCATACCTATAATAATTTTTATTTTCTTCTACCCATCTTCGAAAAACGGGGTGCATTGTTTCATAATTTCGAGCTTCTGTGAATCGTCGATACATGGCGGGAATGGAAATCTGCCTTGATCCTAAAATGCCGGTTGCAGAACGCTCACTTGGGTTAAATTCGCAGGCAAGCAAATCCCTTGCCCCCAAAGTGCTCATCGAAATGCTCCATAACAGCGATAACATCAACAATTCTTTATATTTCATAAACTCCTCTCTTTCATCTGGTCTTTATAAGAATCTTTTCTTTTAAAGAGCCTCCCTAATCCGAACTATAGCTTCCATTTGAAGAGCCATTACCGCCACTATCACCGCCATTATCACCATCACTATCGCTTGAGCAATCGCCAACAACTGTTACAGTTCCTGGGGAAACCCCTGCTGGACAAGTATAAGTTCGAATAATGCGTGTGCCAGAAACCATATATCCTGGACGAGATATCCCTGGTGTTTCTGTTATCGTAAAGCAATCTTTTGGCTCAATATCAGAAGCATCTGCCCCTAAGAAACAAGAATCATTTGGGGCTTTACCAGCTGGCTCAGTGCAACAATCACAAGAAGCCTGCCCACTTGGCAAATACCCTTCACTTTGACAACAATTTCCATTAATGAGTTTACATACCTCGGTATTGCAAGTTTGAGTTTGCGTTGGTTGCTCTTCTTCACCGGGAATTTCCTTCGTGTATGTACATGCATCATGACAATCTTGCCCTGGTGGTGGTGGTGGCGTTGAACATGACAAACACTTCGAACAAGCACTACCATCCCAATATAATTTCAAAGTTGTTGATGCAAGATCACAACAAGTTTTATTTTGCTGTCCATCCGATGATAGACCCGTCAATTTGCCCGAAGCATCAATCTCACAACATTGACTTTGTCTTGTTACATAAGGCGTTCCATTTGATGAGCAAGACTGTCCAAGCAATGGGGGTGGACAAGAAATCAAAGCATTATAGCCTGAAATCGTTGTTCCTGCCGGAATGAAAGAACCTTTTTTACGAATCTTCTGATTCGTCGTGTTAAAAAACAATTCATTTTCGCAACATTGATTAAAATTATTTTTCATACTAATTTCATTCCGAGCCGGTGTAATCAACGTTTGGCAACAATATGATGGCGCCTGATTACCATTCCAATCATAAATTTTTTGATAAGCAGACAATGGACCCTTTTTTTGTTCAACAGCGGCATAATCCACACAACAGTTACGATCCGGTTCCGGTACACCCGTTGTTCCACCAACTGTTGTACCACAAGCATTTGATACCATCCCCCCAACAGTATAATTTGGTGCATAAACATATTTCAAATTGTTGCCTAAAGAATCTTTGGATATCTCACAACAAGCTTTCGAATATTTTAAAATACCTGCTTCATACGCACAAGGTGAGTCTTTTAACACTTTTGAAGCACCGCTTCCCTTTTGTTTAAAACAACAATCCGTTGTTGTGGTACCAAAAATATCCTTTGGATCGGCACCAGTTGTTCCAGCTGATGGGGACGGCGGCGCATTCAATGAACGATCCCAAGAACATTGCTCTAAAACAGATACCGTGCGATAACTAAAAACATTATTTTTTGAACAACAGCGCGCATAACCTAATGCTGAATCAGAAACAGATCCCTGCGCCTGTCCACTAGATATCGCCCAATATTCACCACTACCCGTACAACATTTTTCCGTTGTGATATACGTTGTTTGACTTGCCGGCGATCCATGCGGACAGTTTTCATGTTGCGTTGCATTCGTTCCCTTTTGTGGCAAAACAACCCATGGAGTCGTCATATTATCAATAGAGGAAATATGGCAGTCACCCTTAATGTTCCCAATTATGCCCGCGGGACAACATGACGATTTCTTCTCTTCACCTGCCCAATTTGCTTTTCCAATATAAATAGGCGTTTCTGAAGTTATATTTTCCTTTATTAATTCCATTTTTTCATCAACTATTGGCTTGCCCGCAGCATCAAGCAATGTATTTCCCGCCGCATCTGTTTGGTAGACAATATTAATGGCAAAAAAACCATCTGATTTCACAACACAACGAGGTTCATACTGTGTATTTTCAACTTTTTGACAACACTCAACTGATCCAAGCATGTAACCGTCAACTTCAGTTTCACAGCATTCTTTCGTCATCCCCCTGCCACCACTTTCCACAGTGTATGGTTGATTAGGAATACATACTTTATCAGGCGGTATAGGGGGCAGATCACCACCAGATTTTGCACCAAAATAAAGAACAAGGGTTTGAAGTGGCAAATCAACTGCCTTTGTTGTCGGATTATAAACTCTTGCCCCATTAGCTAAACACTTAATACTTTTTTTATCCTGACAATAAACATCTTTCCCCGTTGCAACACCGGTTAATTTCGGATTATCAAGATTTTCAACATATCGCTTTGCCAACGAAATAGATCCTTTTGTTGGATCCAAAGCCGAACAAACGTTTTCAATACTTGCACTTCCTTCGGTAACATCACGTTTAGGATTAGCATATCTTTCCGTTTTATCAACAGAAGCAAAATCCTTAATCATCACATCTCTTGGTGAATTATCCGCCCCTCGAGGAGCCACATACCCATAATCAAATCCAAGATCATGTTTCATCAATAATTTTTCACAAAGCGAATATGAAAGCCCAGTTACACGAACCGTCCAATTTTCTTCATCTTCAGCACGAACCCAAGCCGGAGCACTCAGCAACGTATCAAATGATTCATATTCGCGCACATCATGCATGGTAACATCGGTTTTTAAACGACCATCTTCGCCAATCAAATCAGCATCCATCGCCGATTGAGTTGTCCGATATTTTACTTTTGATACAACATCTCTGATAGGAACAACATATGGCACATAATCTTCACCAACACCCACTGTTAACGGACCAAAATGAAGCGGAATATCCCATGTTCGTCCACCGGCAATGGTAACACTCAACTGATCTAGCGTTTCAGCTTCCTGATACAACCGCACGGCATATCCATAACCAACGATACCCCCAATTGATAAAACACCAATCATCGCCAAAACCCCCAACATTTCGGCCATTGATCTTCCGTTTTCCATCCCCATTTTATCTTTTTGCATCCGGTTCCCCTTTTTTTTAGATACACCAAAAGATAAGGCAAAATAACCCTATATACTTTCAGGATACCAAAAATATGAGATATCGTCAACTGATTTTTTGCAAAATATCCCTTAAAAAAAGAAAAAAGCATCAAAGTTACCCCCTGATGCTTTTTTATCATTTTACCGGAATTATCCGAACTTTTCTTACCAACGATTTACATGAACTTTAAACTCATTATATCTTGCAGGAGTTGGCTTTATTTCAATTGGTTTTCCAAGCGAAATTAACCCTATAACGCGCACATCTTTTGGCACTTGCAATAACTCATTAAATTTTTCATGCGTTTCAGGATAAACACCGCAAAAACAAGTTCCATATCCCAACGCATGCGCTGCCAACATAATGTTTTGACTTGCCATTGCCACATCAAGCACCCCCATACCGGCATGCGATACGCTTTCTTTTTCACAAACAGCAATCATCACTCCTGCCGATGAGGCAAAAGAGGCATATTGATGCTCTTTTTCAATTTTTTGAAGAATAACCTGATCCGTAATCACCAAAAATTCCCATGGAAAGCGACGCATTGCAGACGGCGCAAACATCCCCGCTTCCAATATTTTTTTAATATCATCAAACGGCACAACAAACCCTTCTTCATAATGACGAATGGATCGGCGCTCTTTTACCACATCAAAAAATTCCATTTTCATCCCCTTTCTTTATTCCATTTTTCCTTTTGCAGATTTAAGCTGACCACACGCAGCCATAATATCTTCCCCACGCGAACGACGAATAGGCGCTGCAAAATAATTATTTTCCAAAATCTTGGCAAACTTATGCATTTTATTCATACTGGAAGCTTCAAAAGGAGCCCCTTCCCAGTGATGAAACGGAATCAAGTTAAATTTTACTTCAAGTCCATCTACCAATTTCATCAAATTTTCAGCATCTTTTTCAGAATCGTTCACATCTTTCAGCATCACATATTCCATCGTGATAAATTGCCGTCTTTCACTGCGTTTTTGATATTCTTTACAAGCTTTTATTAACACTTCAAGCGGAAATTTTCGGTTCACCGGCATAATTTTATCCCTAATCTCATCCGTTGGAGCGTGCAAAGAAACCGCCAATTTCACCCCTAAATCAGCCAATTCAGGAATATGATTAGCAACACCCGATGTTGACACCGTTATCCTTCTTTTTGAAATACCAATTCCATCGCCATTCATCAAAATCAAAAGCGCTTGTTTTAAATTTTCAAAATTACAAAGCGGTTCACCCATTCCCATCACAACGATATTTGACAGCATTCTTGTTTCATCTGTTGGCGTCGGCCATTCATTATAACTATCTCTTGCAGACATAAACTGACCAACAATTTCTCCCGCCGTTAAATTACGCATCATGCGTTGCGTACCTGTATGACAAAACTTACACCCTTGCGCGCAACCTACTTGCGTTGATAAACAAACAGCCCCTCTATCTGATTCCGGAATATAAACACATTCCACCTGTTTTCCATCTTGAAATTCCATAAGCCATTTGCGCGTTCCGTCAACCGATGTTTGCTCCGTTACAATAGCCGGATGCGAAACACTATATAACTCGTTAAGGCGCGCCTGAAACGGCTTTGCCAATGTTGTCATCTTAAAAAAATCAGTTTCACCTTTATTATAAATCCAATGCCACAACTGTTTGGCTCTAAACGGTTTTTCTCCCAACAAAGCCATTTCTTCTTTTAAGGCATCAGCACTTAAACCGATTAATTCTTTTTTCATTTCTTCTCTCCACCTGTTTCATTTGAAAGAGGGAGCGTTTCTTCTTTTTGAGGCATCTGCTCTGTTATTTGAGACACCGCATTTGTTGTTTGACCCTGCTCTCTTGGACATTTTTCATTCAGCATTTCATAAGCCTTGGCAAAACCTTTAAGCGAAAACGTTTCCCTTAAAACATTTTTCTTATGGCTTTTACCCTTCGTTCTTGCCACATTGCCGATAATCATCTGATCAATCAATGTTTTTTCATCCTTTTCGTTCATCACAAACGCCGAATCATCACTTGTTTTCATTTCAATAGGCTTGTGATTATCCACCTCAATCGTTGGGCGCGATGTTTTATGAAACGATGTTCCAAACATCAAAGCAATCGTATCAAACGAATTCTCATATGGGCGATGCGTGATACTTAAAAAGTTTTCCTCCCGCTCACTTGAGGTATGTTGCGGTGCCGCCACCATAAAACAAAGCGTTTCAGTTCCTTCTTTCGCCGTATACACCCGCCAAACACCAAAATACCCTTCGGGGGAAACATTTTCATTTGCAAAACAAGAATAAGATATCAATAAAGCACTTGTCAAAAAAGCTAAAAAACGCATTTTCTTTCCTTTATAAAATATTTTTCTTTAATCGAACAGCAGTTTATCAAACTTTATAAAAAATTACAAGAATTAAAAAATGCTTGCGTTTTTTCTTTTTTTATGCCTATAATCCGTATATTATGAGTGAAAATACTGAAATAACCGAAAATATTAAAGAGGCAAAGCTTGCCGATGCGTTAAGTGAAAGGTATCTCGCCTATGCACTTTCAACCATTGTAGCCCGTTCATTGCCCGATGTACGTGATGGATTGAAACCCGTTCACAGGCGGTTGCTTTTTGCCATGCGCCAATTAAAACTGGACCCTGTTTCCGGATTTAAAAAATGCGCCCGTGTTGTCGGCGATGTAATCGGTAAATATCACCCACATGGCGATTCTTCCGTTTATGATGCCATGGTGCGTTTAGCTCAAGATTTTGCTGTTCGTTATCCGCTTGTTGATGGGCAAGGCAACTTCGGCAACATTGATGGCGATAAAGCAGCAGCCATGCGTTACACCGAGGCCAGACTCACTGCCGTTGCCGTTAAATTAATGGAAGGGCTTGACGATAACGCCGTTGATTTTGATAAAACTTATGATGGAGAAGAAGATGAACCGGTTGTGATGCCGGCTGCTTTTCCAAATTTATTGGCAAACGGTTCTTCCGGTATTGCTGTTGGGATGGCAACAAATATTCCACCACATAATGTCGGTGAAGTTTGCGATGCGCTTATTTATCTGATTAAACATCAGGAAGCCGATGTTGAAAAGCTGATGGATTTTATTCTAGGTCCTGATTTTCCAACGGGAGGTATTTTAGCCGAACCGAGAGCCAATATTATTAAGGCTTATAAAGAAGGACGAGGGGCAATGAAAGTGCGCGCCAAATGGGAAAAAGAAGAACTTTCCCATGGCCAATATCAAATTATTGTCACAGAAATCCCCTATCTTGTTCAAAAATCAGATTTAATTATGAAAATCGCCAAATTGTTGAGCGAAAAGAAATTGCCGCTTTTGGCTGATGTCAGAGATGAATCTTCCGATAAGGTGCGCATTGTTTTGGAACCAAAATCCAGATCTGTTTTACCGGAACAATTGATGGAGCATCTTTATAAAAACACTGATTTACAGGTGAATTTCAACCTGAACATGAATGTTTTGGATGCAGATCATACGCCAAAAGTGATGAACATTAAGGAAGTTTTGCAAGCCTTTTTAAAACACAGAGATCAAGTTTTAATCCGTCGCTCCAAATATCGTTTAGATAAGATTATCCACCGCATGGAGTTATTAGAAGGCTTCTTAATCGCTTTCTTGAATTTGGATCGCATCATCGAAATCATCCGCAATGAAGATGAACCAAAACCTTTGATGATGAAAGAGTTTAATCTCACAGAAATTCAAGCCGAAGCCATTTTAAATATGCGCTTGCGGTCATTAAGAAAATTGGAAGAAAACCAAATTAAAGATGAACATAAAGCGCTTGATGAAGAGAAAAAAGGCCTTGAAGCACTTCTTGAATCCAAAGAATTACGCGATGCCAAGCTGACACTTGAAATCAAAGAAATCAAATCATTATTTGGACAAAAAACAGAGTTGGGCGCCCGAAGAACAGCTGTTATTGAAGCTGCTGCCAGTGTGGAAGTTCCAATTGAAGCAATGATTGAAAAAGAACCAATTACCGTTGTTCTTTCCAAAAAAGGATGGATTAGAGCCCTTAAAGGCCACACAGACGTAACCGATCTTAAATATAAAGAAGGCGATGATTTGAAATGTTTTGTTCAAACATACACAACGGATAACATTATTTTCTTTACAACAAATGGACGCTTCTTTACTCTGCGTGGGAATATGATCGCCGGCGGAAGAGGCTTTGGTGAACCATTAAGATTGCAAGTAGATATCACACAAGATGCCGATGTAATTACCATGTTTGTTTATCAAAGCGATGTAAAGCTTTTGGTTGCAACCGAAAAAGGAAAAGGCTTCGTTGTTAATTCAAATGATATTATTGCACAAACAAGAGCCGGTAAAATTATTTTAAATGTTGCCGATGATGATAAAGCCTGTCTTTGCAAAGAAGTTACCGGAACACATATCGCCGTTATTGGCACAAACAGAAAAATGATTGTGTTTACCACAGAAGAAATACCGATGATGACCAGAGGTAGTGGCGTTATTTTACAACGTTATCAGGAAGCAAAACTCAGCGATGCCAAATTCTTTAATTTGGAAGATGGCCTTGCCTTCCCATCCGGAAACGGTATCCGAATCGAAAAAAATATCTCATTATGGATGACAAAACGTGCTGCAGTCGGAAAAATTCCGCCAGTTGGATTCCCGAGAAGCAACAAATTCGGTTCTTAAAAAAATATATATAAGTTTCAAAAGGATAAGCCGCTTTTCCTAAGCGGTTTATTTTTTTATTGACAATATTTAAAAAAAATGATATTTTGTGTGGCATGAAAAACGTAACATTACTTCTTTTATTAAACTTATTGTTGGGACATGAAGTTCATTTCCTAAGAGGGTAGTGTTATAAAAAATAATTAAGCTGAAACACCCTTTTAGGAGGGTGTTTTTTTTATCTTCCAATCAAATTTAAGGACTTTTTTATGAAAACAGATATCAATTCAACCCAAAACCAAAATCCACGCCAACCATTCTTTTATGACGTCACATTAAGAGACGGCAACCAAGCACTCAAAAATCCTTGGAGCTTAGCCGAAAAAGAAATTATTTTTGATAAATTGGTTGCTTTAGGTGTTCAAGGAATTGAAATCGGTTTTCCTGCTTCTGACGAAATGGATTTTATTGCATGCGAATCTTTGGCAAAAAGAGCTCCCGAAAATGTTGTTGTCAGTGTTTTAGCCCGCGCCAATGACAAAGATATCGAAAAAGCAGTCAGCGCCGTCCGTCATGCCAAAAAACCAAGAATTCATACTTTTATTGCCATGAACCCACTCGGACTTGAACATGTTTTAAAAAAAGATATTCACACTGTGACCAAAATGGCAGTGAAAGCTGTTAAAAAAGCAAAAGAATTACTTCCTGAAGCGCAAGTTGAATTTTCAGTTGAACACTTTGGCGATTGTATTGAAAATTTACCTCAGGTTGTTGACGCTATTGAAAAGGTTGTTGAGGCCGGTGCAGACGTGATTAATTTACCTAATACGGTTGAAAGATATTTACCAACGGATTTTACTGATATGGTAAAAGCTGTTCATAACAGAATTGGTGATAAAGCCATTATCTCTGTTCACTGTCATAATGATCTTGGAATGGCAACAGCTACAACAGCCATGAGTTATTTCGCCGGCGCTACTCAACTCGAAACAACGATTAACGGACTTGGCGAACGTGCGGGGAATACAAATATGCAAGAAGTTGCCGTTGCACTTTATAATAAAAACGTGAACGTTCCACTTAAAATGGAAAAAATTCAAGAAACATCTTTGCTTGTATCAGAAATGTCCGGCATTCAAATTTATGAAAAAGCCCCTATTATTGGTGCGGATGTTTTAGCGCACAGAAGTGGCATTCACCAAGATGGCTCTAATAAAACAAAAGGACTCAAAAAGGGACAATATATTGCTTTTGATCCTAAACTGATTGGTCGTGCCGATGGCGAACATATCGGATTTACTAGCCAATCAGGCAAATCAGCTTTATTTACAAACTTTCAAAATCTCGGCTATCCAATTACTTTACAAGAAGCTGAATTTTTGATGCCGTATGCAAAAAAAATGGCGGAAGAAAAAAGAAGTGAACTCAAAACCAAAGATTTAGATAAACTTTATCGCACCCATCTTTGCGAAATTACCGGACCTTACAAACTTTCCTCTTTTGATCGGATTAAAGATGGCAAATTTTTGCTTTCTTACAAAAAAAATGGAAATACGTTCGAAAAAACAGGAGAAGGAAATGGACCGATCAATGCTTGCATTAACGCCTTTTTAGCACTTGGTGTTGCCATTGAAGTTGCTCAATATGAGCAAAAAATGATGAAACCGGAAGATAAAGAAGCCGCAGAAGCCTTAGCAACAATCACCGTTTCCAATCAATCAAAATCCGTTATCGCAAGAGCTGTTGACCACTCAACAACAAAAGCCAGCATTAAAGCCATTTTTAACGGATTAAATTTATTATCCAGAAATTAAAAAATCATCAAACGGCTCTTTTAAAAGAGCCGTTTTTTTTACCTCTTGTTATTTAAAGGGAATTTCGGTATATTTAAAAGGTGTTTGATTTTAAAAGGATAAAAAAATGACAGAAACAACTCAAAAATTCGAATTAAAAAATCCAGAAAAACAATCAAATCAAGTAAAAGCCATTGAAGAAGAAACAACCATGATTAATAAAAACAACATATCTAATCAAAATCTGGTTAATCAGACCAGAAATATTTTTCAAATTTATTTTAATGGCTGGAAAAAAATTCTTTCAATTAAGGGAAGAGCATCCCCTTCTGAATTTATTTCTTTTTGGAGTTTAAGTTTACCTCTTTTCTTTTTATTAAACCCTATTTATGAAACATCTTGGATAAATATTATTCTAATTTGTTTATCACTCGTTGTTTTAACCGCTCTTTTCACGTTAAATATCCGAAGATTCCATGATATCGGATATCCAACAAGTCTATCTATCATTATTTTTCTTTTTATTTTCGGATTATTAAATATTGAGGCATCCACCTCTTCCTCATATACAATTTGCTATATCATTGGTGTTTTCCTTTATTTTATCATGGGAACTTGCCCAGGACAAAAAAAAGAAAATAAATTTGGATTACCTCCTCAAAAAGCAAGTAAAACTGCATTAGTTATCACTTGTTTTCTCAGTCTTTTTTTAATCAGATCAATAATTCGCCTTGGTATGATCCTTTATGATCAGATTTACTTATATATTTAAAAAAAGGCCGAAGAGCTTCTTCGGCCTTTTTCTTTTTTGTTTTTACCTATTTTTTTGTAAAAGAAAAGGAAGCAGATTTTCTTTTCAATTCTTCTGTTAACGAGGATAATTTCCCTCCATTTTTATATAAAAAGGCAACATATTCATTACGATAGCTTGTGACCATACTTACCCCTTCAATCACAATATCCGTAATCTTATACGAATCCCCGGATTTTTTAATGCGCCACAAAACTTCAGCTGGCGGATTTCCTTCGACAGCACTTGAAACAAAAAACTGACCGGATTTAGCTGCCTGAATACCAGTAAAATTTATTTTTTGACCGGTATAAAGATTAAATTTATCCGCCCAAGACTTTGTTGTAAAATCCAAAAAGGCAGCTAAAAATTCTTCTTGTTCTTTGGGTGTTGCTTTTTTCCAGTATGTGCCTGTCACGCGTTTACCAATGGTTTGAATATCCAAATCTTCTTTAAACCGATCATGAAAAACTTTTAATTTTTCCTCATCCGAAATATTTGCACTTAAAACATTTACAATAATATCATCTGCCAGCTTTTTGGTAAAATCAATTCCTGCCTGCTCAGCTTTTACAGGCATTGTCATTAAAAATGCGGATAAAAAAACGGCTGTTAATTTTTTCATGTGTTACCCCTACTCTTCATCATCAAAATCAAAATCATAGGCAGAGACCCCTTGATTTTCAAGCGTGCCTGTTGCCTTATTAATTTTCTTTTCCCGATTTTGACGGTACATACTACGTACCGTTGCATACAAATCGGTTGTTCCTTTTTCTAAACTTTCAATAAATTCAATGCTTTTTTCACGTGTTTGAACGGTGTCCAATGCCCAAATACCATATCGCACCATCGGTTCATCAATCACACTGAGTTCAGCAGTTGAAAGCGCCATATTAAAGCCCGCGCCAATTGTATCTCTTGGATTCGATGGTCCCAAAAGTGGCCAAACAATATATGGTTCACTTTTCTCCCATCCCCAAACAGCTAATGTTTCCCCAAAATCATTTGTATGAACCGGAATATTCATATCCGAAGCAACATCAAACAATCCACCAAGACCTAACAATGTGTTTGCCAAAAAACGTCGTGAAATATCAAACGCCGTTTGACCTTCCCCTTGCAATAAGGAATTCACAAAATAACCTGGTTGTTTCAAGTTATCAAAAAAGTTTGAAACTCCTTGACGAACAAATACCGGCGTAATCGCCCGATATCCTTTGGCAACCGGTTTTAAAATAGCTGTATCTAATAACATATTTGTTTCAAACATCGCTCTGTTAAATGGTTCTAAGGGATCATTTGCTTCTTCATATGCCTGCAATGCAATCGGATCAGTTGGCTTAATCGCACATCCCATCACGAAAAGCGATGCGCAAGTTAAAAAAATTAAACCGTTTTTCTTCATCAATCACTTCTCCTTTAAGATTTTTTTTGCTGATCCGCCATTAAAAGCTGATGCTCAATTTCAGGCAAAACTTCATCAACAGATCTGACAAAAGTGAGCAATTTAATCTGATGCGGTTTCACAAAACCTTCACCAACCATTTCAAATAAAAATTGTTGCAACGTATTATAAAATCCATCAATGTTCACAACGATAATCGGAGAAGTAATAATCCCGAGCTGGCGCAAAGTCAACACCTCAAAAAGTTCATCCATTGTGCCAAATCCACCCGGCAAAATAGCAATAGCATCAGCTTGGTTAACCATGGAAACTTTACGTTTTGCCATTTGGTCCCAAACTTCAAATTCAGCAGCTTTTTTAGCAATTTCAGCCGGTTTTTCAATATCATAAAGCTCTCTGATTGTTGCACCGATAACATATCCGTTTTCTGAAAATGATCCATCGGCCACAGCACCCATTAAACCGGTTGTCCCCGCGCCATAAATTAATTTAATTTCATGGCGGGCCAAAATTTCGCCCAAACGATGGGCTTCTTGCATATAGATGGCTTTTCTTCCGGAGCTCCCCCCGCAAAAAACAGCAACAGAATTTAAATTCATCATGTTTTTCCTTGATTTAAAAATATTTACTTGTTACTTTAAAGAATATATGTATAATGAAAAAAGGTCAAGTTAAATCTAGGGGGTCAAATATGAAAAATATGTTTTTTTGTTTAAGCATTCTCTTTTTAAGTTCAACGGCATTTGCCTCAGAGGTTGTTCCGTTATTTGATGAAATGCCTTCTTTTAAAAAAGAAGAAACAAAAGAACAAGAATCCCCTTCTCTTTTTGGTCTTAGCGAAACAACCGCTTCAACACAAACACGTGCAAAAGCCACCCCTAACAAACCAAATTTAGGTCGGCATTCTACACCATTACAATCTTTAAGACTTGCGCCATTTCCAGATGTTCATGTTGATTTAGACCCCTCTATCAAAAAACCAATTGAAAATAAAAAATTTGATGAAGCAAAAATTTCAGAACATGATATTTTAAAACGCGATACGCCTTTAACTATGACCGAATCACGAGATGATAATTTATCAAGATTAATTGCTGAACGACGGCTTAAAAATGCTTCATCAAAATACCAATCACCTTTAGGCGGACGTCACGATGCTGATGGCTTTTTGGTAGCCAGTATCGGATTTGGCATGCGCCCTGATGAAGTTGAAGACGCTCTGTTGGATCAAGGATATACTTTAAGCAAAATTGATGAAACTTTGCCACCAGCCCTTTCCATTATATATGAAAAAGATTGTCGTTTAACAAGAAAGCTTTACATTGTTTCGGATATTAAAAACTGCATTTTTGATAGATCAAAGGAAGAAGAAACCAGATATATCAAAAGAATGACTTTTGAACGACCGGATACAAGAGAAACCATGATTATTGATTTCACTTCTCTGGCAACAGAAAATATTTCTTATCGTATTTTCTATAAAAACAAAGGGGATTCTTCTTTGAATACCAGTGCGAAAAACATGAAAATCAAAACAAATAGAAAAAATGAATTTTGGAATTTAGTGTTTAGCGTCTATGGTCTTCCGGATGATAGTGAAAAACTTATCTGGGGAAATGAACAAACATCTTACTTACACGCCCAAATGAAAGGGTCTGCTTATGATGCTTATATTATTTTAGAAAGCAACGATCTTCAAAACGAAGATTATTTTAAATGGGAAGATTCTTTGGCTGAAATGAAAAATATCAAAACATTCAACTTTGTTTCCGAAGAAGATAACTTTGGTGAATAAGAGGCACTATGTCATTTGAAATTGAAGAGTATCTGATCAACTATACCAAACTGGTTGAAGAAGGAAAAATCGGCTATCTGGTCGGCAGAGAAAAAGAACTGGAACGACTCATTCATATTTTGCTTAAAAATCAAAAAAATAATCCCGTTGTTGTTGGAACAAACGGTATTGGTAAAACAGCTCTTTTGGAAGGCCTTATTGCCTTTATGGCTTCTGAGGATGCTCCTGATTTTTTGCAAGCAAAAGAGGTTATCGGCATTAACATTGCAAAGGTAATGTTAGATACATCCAGTGAATCAGAATATGCTGAGCTGATTAAAAAAGTGATGCAATATGTCAAAGATTCACAAGGAAGCAAAATTTTATATATCAAAGATATTTCCCTTTTGGTTCATATGGACACAGCTCCTGAAAATAAGGAACCAGCTAAATTTTTAAAACTTTGTTTAACAGATGGATCCATTAACTGTTTGATTGAAGCAGAAACAACTGCTTTTGTCAGTTATATGGAAAAAGACAATCAGGTAATGAATGCCGTTCAAAGATTGCTTCTGGAAGAACCTAGTTTAAATGAAAGCATTGAAATTGTTACCGAACTTAAAACGAAATATGAAGAACATTATAATGTTCATATTCCAAATGAAACTGTTGTTTTAGCCTGTCAATTAGCCCATCGTTACGTTAAACAACGCGCTTTTCCTTCCAAAGCATTGGATTTATTGGATGATGCAGCCTCTCTTTTAATGATTGATATTGCTAAAGGAGAGTTAGATGAAAACAGTAATACACTTACCGGTGATTTTTGTAACCGCATTATTTCTTCATGGACGGGGATCCCTGTTGAAAAAGTTGATGCCGAAGACAAACAACGCCTAGCTAATGCTGAAGAATATTTAAAACAACGTGTTGTAGGACAAGACAGTGCTGTTGTTGTGGTTGCAAATGCACTTCGCAGAGCCCGTTCCGGTTTACAAGATCCCAATAGACCAATCGGATCTTTCCTTTTTATCGGTACAACCGGTGTGGGTAAAACAGAACTGGCAAAATCATTGGCGGACTTTATGTTTAACGACGAAACAGCTCTTCTTCGTCTTGACATGAGTGAATATATGGAAAGAACAAGCGTTGCCAGACTGATTGGCCCACCTCCGGGAACTCCCGGATTTGAGGCTGGTGGATTGCTTACGGAATCAGTACGGCTACGCCCATTTCAGGTTGTTTTATTTGACGAAATTGAAAAAGCCCATTTGGATATTTTAAACTTAATGCTTCAACTTCTTGATGAAGGACGATTAACTGATAGTAAAGGTGTTACCGTTGATTTTAGAAACACCATTGTGATTTTAACTTCAAACGTCGGTGCTAATTTACCAAGCTATCAACGTGTTGAGAAATTAAGTGAATATTTTAGACCTGAATTCTTAAACCGTTTAGATGATATCGTTTCATTCCACCAATTAAACGAAGAACATTTGCGTGTTATTGTGGATATTCACCTGAACAAACTTTTAAAAAGAGCCAAAGCAGTTGGATACAATGTTGTCGTTGCCAATGCGGCAAAAGATTGGTTTGTTGATGAAGTTTTCACTTCAAAATTCGGTGTGCGTGCATTAAAACGACTCATTCAAAATCAGGTTGAAAACCCTCTTTCTTTTTTAATTATGCAAGGAAAAATCTGTGCCGGACAAGATGTGTTCCTCAATGTAGATAAATCAGGCAGAAAACTTCAAATTTATTCCAAAAAGAAAGCGGAACCAGAAGTTGAAACACAAGAAACAGAAACCCAAACTGTCGTCGAGACAAAAACCATTTCTGAAGCACCGGCTGAACTGCAAGAATCGGATGAACATGAACTTCAAAATGCTCAACCAGATATCATGGAAGAAGAAGATTACTTTTCTTCTGAAGAAACTTTACCCACTCCTTCGCCATCAATAGAAGAAGCAGACAAAGCCTCTCAAGAAAGTGAGCTCTCAAACAATTCAGATAAAAATCAAAGTGAAGAAGAAAGTCAACTAATTGAGGAACCTGTTTCTGATTTATGGGGAAAAGAAAAATCACTGATTGATTCTCTTGAAGAAGAGGAAGAAGAAAACAATGAGGAAAACCCTCTTGACGAAGAAAGTGAAGAATCAGATGATTATGTTTTAAATAGTTCTGATAACAAAATAAAAGAAGAAACAGAAGATGAAGATGAGAAATCGCTCTCAGCGGATCCTCTTTTCAACCCTTCAAGCGACACTTTGGATGAAGAAACAAAAGATAAACTTTTAAAAGATATCCAACAAGACATTCTTTCATTGACGGGACTTAAAAAAGAAGATAAACTCAACGTTGATGAAGAATAAAAAAGAGATTTCAAAAAAATTGATCGACTGGTATTATCAAAATGCCAGAAGTTTGCCTTGGCGCACCATCGGTGGCGCCCATTTTGATCCTTATCAAGTTTGGATCAGTGAAATTATGCTACAACAAACAACAGTTAAAACCGTTGAGGGATATTTTTTAAAATGGATAACACGTTTTCCAAATTTAAAAACGTTGGCAGATGCGAATATTGAAGAAGTGCTTCTTTATTGGCAGGGTCTTGGATATTACACCAGAGCCAGAAAAATTCATGAATGCGCAAAAGTTCTTCAAGAAAAATATCAAGGGCAATTTCCAAAAGACCGAAAAGAACTTTTAAAATTACCCGGAATTGGTCCATACAGTGCTTCTAGCATTTTAGCTTTTGCCTTTAACCAAAAAGAAACTGTAATGGATGGCAATGTTATTCGTGTTCTTTCTCGTCTGTATGGTATTGAAACGGCTGTTGATAAAAACAAAATTTTCGAACTTGCTGAACAGTTAACGGATGATGAAAAACCAGCTGATTATGCATCTGCTATCATGGATTTAGGAGCAACTGTTTGTTCACCTTCAAATGCAAAATGTTTACTTTGTCCTTGGCAAGAATTTTGCGTGGCCAAACAAAAGGGGATTCAAGATAAAATTCCTCTAATTCAAAAACCTGAAAAAAAAATATTTGAAGGATATGTGCATATTATTAAAGATGAAAAAGGACGTTTTTTCATTCAAAAAAGAGAAGAAAAAGGGTTACTTCATGGTCTTTATGAATTTCCTTGGCAAAAGGAAAAAACATTTCTGTTTGAAAGTGATTGGAAAGAAACAAAAAAAAGAGTTTCACACACGTTTACTCATTTTCATTTAACTCTTCACCTTATTGAAACCACAGTTAAAACCGTCCCTTTAAATGGAGCTTTTGTTTCCCCCGATGATTTTTCAAAATATCCATTTTCAACACTGATGAAAAAAGTGATTCATCAGGTATTAAATTGACAAGAATTAAAAGATTTGTTACTTTAACTTTTTTACACTTAAAAAAATCAGGGTTCCATGTTTTTAATCAAAGAAAAAGAATTTTTACTCAGAGAATTTTCTCAATCGGATTTGAAAGAGCTTGTTACCATTGCTCATAATATCAATAAACAAGCGTATTTTGATTCAAAATATCAACCATTTTATGCCTTCAACGTTGCACTAAATGATCAAAATTATCAGGAAAATCTTTTAAATAAAACACAAAGTTTTTTAAATCAAGCCGAAAGAGAAAAAAACACCATCCCGCGTAGCACTTATCGACTGGCGCTTTGCCTACCCAATAACAAATTAATCGGCAACATCACTTTGGATATATTACCCCAAAAAGATAAAAACGGCAAAATTATTTGGGGAGATCTGGGATATTTTATCAATCCGGAACATGGACGCATGGGATTGATGAGCAAAGCACTTGAAAACGTTTTAATAAGATATTTCAGATATCATAATCGAATGGATATAACCATTCATCCGGAAAATATTTATTCTTTACAGATGATGCAACGATTTAATGCCAAAATTATCGGATTAAAAAAACAAAGCGATTATCAGGGGGAACCAAGACTTTTATTAACCCTGTCAAAAGAAGATTTTTTATCCCGCAAAAAACCTGTTTGCATTTCAAAAAAAACCATTCATATCCCTATTCTCAAACAAGAAAGAGGCCTTCATGTTTAGCGATAAAAATTTACCTGAACCGTTGTTTATAACTGAAATTGAAAAAGAGGTTTCTCTTTCACTCATTAATGAAAAAGATGGCCTTTTTTTTGATAACTCTTTTACCTCAGAAAAACGCATCAGAACTTATGTCTATCAAATGCTTTTAACTGCCAAAACATTTCTGCCCGATGGCTATTTTTTTAAAATATATGAAGCCTATCGTCCTTTAGAGGCACAAAAAAAATTATGGGAAACAGTTGTCGCCCAACAAAAAGTTTTGCACCCAAACATGGATGAAAATTCAAAAGAATTTATTGAGTTATGCGATACTTATTGTGCTAATCCATATAAACAAGGAAGTGGACACCAATCAGGGGCTGCCATTGATGTTTCATTATGCAATAAACTGGGAAAAGATTATTTCATGGGTTCAATGGTACGCGAATTTTCCGAAAAATCTGATTTTGATTACATGGTTCCGCCAGAAGCAAAAAAAAATCGCCTTCTTTTGAAAGAAGCGCTTGAAAAAGCAGGATTTATCAATTATCCTTCTGAATGGTGGCATTATTCATTCGGGGATCGGCTTTGGGCAAAACTCACCGGTTCGAAAATTGCAATTTTCGGGAATTTAGATGTATAATCAAATTAAAAGATTTATAAACAAAAATTTTATATCCGGTTTAAAAAGTAAAAATAAAATGAGAAAAAATGTTTCTCTTTTATATTTATTCTCTTTTTTTATTCGCATGAATCTTGCCTTACCGATTGAACTTTTGTTTTTTATTTCACTTTCGGATTCTTATGCAAAAGCAATGAGTGTTGTTTTTGTTGCACATATGACAAGCACATGTCTTGGCGTTCCGCTTGGCCTTCTTTCCGATAAAATCGGGCGAAAAAAAATAGCCGTTCTTTGCTCTTTTTTCCGACTCGCCTCCTTTATAATTTATGCCATTGCCCCTTGTTATGAATTTTTAATTTTAGGAGCCCTATTTGCTGGTTTTTACCGATTTTCATCTGTTAATGCCGATACACTTTTATATGAAAGTTTGGCATCTATGCGTCTTAAAAACAAATATCACAAAGCCATTTCAAAATTAAAATCCGTTTCCTCCTTTTCGCTTGGTATTGGCGCGGTTCTTTCCGGTCTTTTTTATTATTTTCTTTCATTAAGAGGTGTAATCATTGTAACCATTTTACCAATGACTATTGCCCTTATTCTTTCCTTTTTCTTAAAAGAAGCGCCTTTTCATAAAGAATCAACAAGCAATCCATTTAAACATTTTTTCAAAGCACTTATTTACTTTAAGAAAAATAAAAGACTATTTTCTTTTACCCTTGCCGATTCTCTGCATTACGGCTTAAATGAATCATCCTTTACTATTAATTCTGCTTTTTTTAAAACAATTATACCTGTGGAATTTTTAGGCGTTTTAAGATTTGCTGGATACATGCTTTCTTCCGTTACCAGCTTTTTATCCGCCAAAGTTGCCAGTTTAATTGGGCTGAACAAAACTATTTTCTTTGCCGCCGTTTTCGACAACATTGTTAATATTTTTTCGGTTTTATGTGCCAATATGTTTAGCCCGATTTTGAAAACATTCGGCTCCGGTTTCTTTGGCATTTATTCACCCGCAACTGGTGCTTTTGTTCAAAAAGAAGTTTCTGACAGTGAACGCGCCACCCTTGTTTCATTTACCTCCCTTTTAAACAGCGGTTTTTATGCACTTGGAACACTCTTGATGGGATTTTTAGCTGATTTATATACCCCATGGACAGCCATGCTCATCGGTTATTCAAGCGCCCTTTCAATCAACTTTTTATTTTTAATCGCCTTTAAACAAAAGGGAAAAGGATCTTTTTAATCAAACATTTTTTTAATTCTTGTTTGAAACGGTTGAATATTTTGTTCTTCCTTTAAAATATCAATCATCACATTTCTGATTGTATCAGTTGAAATTTCTTTCACAATTTCAAGCATTGGAAATCCATCTCCTCCTTTGGCTAAAAAAGAAGGCATCACAACCAGATATTCTTTTGTTAAATCCAATTCACCATCATCTAAGAAAATCCTTTTGATTTTTTTATCTTTTCCAGAAAACAAATACCCCATGCCTGCCGTTTGAATAAAGGCATTTGTTCGATCATCTGAAACATAATCCTTTAACCCAAAATTTAAATAACTTTCCAAATCTTCTCCTTTAATTTTAACGATAACAGCTTTTGAATCAAAAGGATAACTTTGTGCTATATTTTGAAAAGTCACTTCCCCAGCCCTCAATCCAGCACGAATGCCCCCTGCATTTAAAAAAGCAAAATCAACAGAAGAATCCATTTTCTTTGCAGCCGCTAAAAGCACACTGGTCAGCACCTCACCAATATAGCAAGATTGCGAACAAAACAAAGCATTTGGCGTTAAGGGAATATCTTTTTTAGCAATAAAAATCTTTTCATTTAAAACAGCGTTTACCTCTTGCTGAACAGCTTTAATTTGAGCCGTTATTTCTTTATCTTGCATAATTTTTTCATCCATAGGAACGGTATCCCCTTCAAAAGAAACAACCTCTCCTTTTTCATCAAAAATCGCCTTTAAATGCCCCACATGATGACCACCATATCCTGCTGAAACAATCAACACATTTTTTCCATTTTTATCTGGAACAACAACAGGATATCCACCTTTTGAATTTTCTTCATTCGGATTATTTGAAAGAAGCGTATGCGTATGCGCACTCACAATAATATCCACATCCGTTAATTGCGATGCCAATTTAATATCTTCATCTACCCCAACATGATTTAGCAAAATAATTATATCAACCCCTTGATTTTTAAGTTTTTCAATCAACGGGACTGCTGTTTCATAAAGCTCGGTTAAACTGATATCGGATGCCTTAGCACTGGTGACTTTGGCATCCATTGTTAATAAGGAAATCACACCAATCTGGCGGTTATTTTTGTGTAGAACAAATGCTTTATGAATTGATTTTTCCAATGCATGCCCCTTGGGGAAAACTGTGTTTGCCGATAAAAGAGGCGCATTCATTTTTTCTTCAAATGCTTTTAATTCATCTAAACCATCATCAAAATCATGGTTACCAAGAGCCATTAAATCATAATTCATCGGATTTAAAAGAGAGGGAATATCCTTTCCTTTACGAAGCGTATAAAAAACCGTTCCCGAAAAACGATCACCCGCATCTAATAAAACAAGATGAGGATTTTCTTGTCTTTTTTCATCAACAAATGCTTTAAGACGCGCAAAACCACCCATGCAATTTTGATTTTCACACACAGACCCATCAACTTTAAAAGGAAGGAAATGAGAATGTAAATCATTGGTATGAATAAGCTCTAAAAAATAATTTTCAGCTGATGCCGAAAAAGCCGTTAAACTAAACCCCAAAAACAATGCTGTTGAAAAAAAACGCATTAAAAACCCCTTTCATTTCACATCGGATAAATATTATTTATCTAAAAAAACAAAAAAAAGAAATAAAAAAATCGTGTTTTTTATTTTTTTGTGATATACTTATAAAGGATAACAATAACAGAGAGAAAAACATGGTTTTTAATTATGGTTGGGCGCCACAACTTTTTGGCGCAAGTAGATCAGGTGGAAAAAGAAGACATGCCGGCATTGATTTAGGAACAGGCGGGCGAAAAGGCGTTCCTGTCGGATGTCCACTTTCCGGATTTAGAGTTAAATCTGTTTCCTATCGAAAAGGTTATGGTAATACAGTTGACTTAATCAGTGAAGATGGAACCCAAATGATGAGGTTTGCGCACCTCGCCAGTTTACCACGTCATTTAAAAGAAGGACAATCCATTCAATATGGTGATTGGCTTGGGAATGTTGGTAATTCTGGTGGCAACTATGCCATTCATCTTCATTTTGAATATCGAATACTAGAAAATGGTAACTTTAACCCCATTAATCCTTTTAATAATAAATATCATTCCTTTTCTCGCGATGATTTTGAACAATCCACTAAAGTAGCAACAAAAGTCAGACAATATATTCAAAACGGTATGGATTTAGAAACGGCTCAAAGAGAAATGGGGCATATCAGCAATCCAAATCCATCTATGCCCTCTTTGGTTACAATGAACCACGGATATATTTCAGCAGCAAGTTTTCAATCAAACGAACAAACAACCACAGATAACAGAATCGATCACAACCAAATCATGAGTGTGTGGACATTGGATAAAACATTTAATGAACCAACGTTATGGGAGCGGTATATGCCTCAATTTTTAGGCGGCTGGTCCACCACAAGACTGAAAGATGCCGATGTGCAAAAAAAATTGGATGAGGAAGTTTTTAGAGGCATCCAACGTAAAGAAATGTTGCAAGCTGGTCTTTCAAATCAAGAAATTGATTTATTACGCCAATATGTTGATGATCAAATAAAAGGAGAAGGCGTCAATTATCGTTTAAGTGCTGCCAGTGTTCCAATTGATTTCAATGATGTTTTTGAAAATCCGCAAACAGCTGAACTTGCAAGAAATTATTTTGATAATCGCGCGAACACATCCGCAACTCTTGGCACACCAACACAAAACGAGTCGGTTACACAAGACACCAATATAGCAATGCTCACCAACAGAGGAAATATCTCACGAATGGGATAAAAAAAGAAAAACCCTCAACGCTTTCAAAAGCTTTGAGGGTTTTAACTAAAAAATGAAAAATTAGAACTGTTCAATATCTTCTGCCAAAATAGACATATTCCAATCAAAAGAAATTTCCCCATCATCGTTGTTTTTATAAATAACACCAACAAATTCTTTTCCGATAAAAACTTCAGCCGGAGCATCAATACCCGACCCTTTTTGAACATTTATTTCGGGATTCCAAAATAATTGTTGCAAATATGTTTGAACTTTTTTCATCTCGTTTTCTGAAAGTGTCATTCATCCCTCCTTTTCTTTTGATTTTTTTATCTATATCCGTTATAATTACACCAATCAGGTGATTTATAAAGGTAAGATACATTAAAAATGCGCGAAATTCAAGAAAAAAACTCTCATATAAACAAAATATCCATAGCTCCTATGCTGGATTGGACGGATCGACACTTTCGCTTTTTTTTAAGGCAAATCACAAAGCGGGCTGTTTTTTATTCAGAAATGGTTGCTGCGCCAGCTATTTTGCTTGGCAATAAGGATAAATTGCTTTCCTATAATAAAGAAGAACATCCTCTTGTTTTACAAATCGGTGGATCTCATCCTGAAATGATGAAAGAATGTGCCCGTATCGGTTATGATTACGGATATAAAGAGCTCAATATTAATGCCGGCTGTCCTTCATCACGCGTTCAGGCCGGTAAATTCGGCGCTATTTTAATGAAAACACCGGAACTTGTTGCCGAATGTATCAACCAGATGAAAGCCACCGCTCCATTACCGGTCAGTGTTAAAACAAGGATTTGTCTTTCTGATGTACAAGGCGATGGTTTTGAAGCTCTTTTTCATTTTGCCTCATTGATGCAACAAGCCGGATGTCATCATCTAATCGTTCATGCCAGAAAGGCCAAACTGAATTGGTCTCCCAAAGATAATCGCGCCGATAAAATGGGGCTTAATTATGAAGTAGTGTATCGCCTCAAAAAAAGCTTTCCGGATATGCTCATCTCAATTAACGGCAATATCTTATCACTTGAAGCTGCACAAGAACATTTAACAAAAGTGGATGGGGCCATGATTGGTAGATTGGCATATGGTAACCCCTATGCGCTTTCAAAAGTTGATGAACTTTTTTATCAGGATTTCCATCCCATTTTGTCAAGAAAGGAAGTTCTGGAAAACATGATGCCGTATCTTGAAAAAAATAGCGATAAACTAAGTATTATTTGTCCACATCTCATGGGTCTTTTTCATGGTCAACCCCTTTCCAAAGTTTATAAACAGATTTTGGCTGCCAAAGATTTAACCGCGCTTCAAAATTTCATTAAAGAATTATAATTTATTTTTCTTTTTCAGCCATCAAATTCATTTGAACAGCCTCTTTTTCAGTTATTTGTGTTTCTTTTGGACCAATAATTCCCGTTGAAAGAACCATTTTTAAGGCATCATCAACAGAAACATCCAATTCTTTCACATCTTTTTGCGGCACATACAGAAAAAAGCCTGAGGTAGGGTTTGGTGTTGTTGGCACATAAACACTAATCAACTTTTTTTCATTTAATGCTTCATGAATCTGATGTGGCACAGGCCCCGTTAAAAAAGCGATCGTCCAAAGATCACGACGCGGATATTCAATCAAAACAGCTTTTCTAAACGCTTTTGTTTTATCTTCACCCAAAATCGTTTCAAAAATTTTTCGAATAGCATTATAAAGGCCAGAAATAACAGGCATTTTCCCAATAACACGCAACCCAATGCGCATAAAATACTGCCCAATAAAATTGGCCGTCAACATTCCAATTCCCGTAAATAACAATAATAATAAAATAATACCAATCCCTGGCAATCCATACGGCAAGAAATTATTCGGATTATATGCCGCCGGAATAAACCCTGTTACTTTTGTATCAATAAAAGCAATAAATTCAACCGCAAGATAAAGTGTAATTGCAATAGGTGCCGTTACAATTATACCAGTAAAAAAATATGTTTTAAGCGTTGTTTTCTTTTCATTTTTTTTCTTAAAAAAGAACATTTTTTCTTCCTTCACTATTGATTGAATAAAAAAGTTTGGATAAATTTCATTTTATCCTCAAATAAAATAAAATGCAAGAAGTCAGATTATAATAAAAAATACAACAAATTAATAAACCCACCAAGTGGTGGGTGGATGTTCGTTACTATTGATGACATGAAAAATAGTCCTGCTGATTTGGCATCCGCCTTATTGAGCAGGCATCCACCCAACAGTTATGAATTTATCAAAGCTATTGCTAGTGGATGCCCGGCAGTTTTTCGTATAGAAAAAATAAAAAATTGGGCATTTTTTATTTTTTTATGCTGCCCATGTCATACATTCGGATAACGAAATCCTGAAGTAAGGACGGGCCGTCCTCACATGGTGTATCCTATTCCTTTTCAAAATGAAAATCAAGCCTTTTTTTCAAAAAGATTTTATGAACCAAGCCGAATACTATTTTTACCAAATTTTTCTTCAATAGAATCAATAAGATGCGATATTTTATCATCTTCAAATTTTTCTTGTTCAAAGAGAGAAATCTGCTTTTCTTTCCCAAAAGAAAGATTTTTTAAAGTTACCCCCAATGACCGGTAGACAACAGCGGGAGAATACATCACTTCAACCAATGAAATTGCTGCTTTCAAAAGAGTTTTTTCCGAATTTGTAGCCATCGGCAAGCGCAAATTTTTTTCAAAAACCTGAAAATTTTTGGTCCGTAACGTTACGGAAATTTCTTTCGTATACCCTTCCCACATTCTTAATTTTTGAGAAGACTTATGAATATGATAATTAAGCCTTCCAATTAAAAAGGATTTATCACTTGTAAATTCTTCAAAAGATTTTGTATCCTGAATAGATTGAGGAGGTGAAATTTTCGAATCAACTAAACTAATGGGTTGTCCTTTTAGTTCATAATAAAGTTTTTCAGCAGCATAAGAAATTTTATTCCGAATCCAAAATGCCTCTTTTAAAACAAAATCACCCACTCGATAAATATTATGATATTCAAGAACTCTTGCCGTTTGAGCACCTATTCCAGCCACATCTTTCATCAACACATCTTTGGTTATATCAAAAATCTTTTCCGGCCGAATCACAAAAATTCCCCCATGTTTTTTAGCCATATCGCTTGCTAATTTAGCTAAAGTTTTGCTGGTAGATAATCCAATTGAAACAGGGATATCAACTTCTTTTAAAATATCGGCACGTATATCTTTAATGATATCAGTATAACTTTTATTATAAAGTTTTTTAAGACCCGTTAAATCCACAAATGCCTCATCAACGGAAACAATTTCAACATCCGGCGAAAATTTTTTTAGTCGTTCCATCACCAAAGATGAAATTTCCTCATACCGTTCATGACGAACCGGTAAAAAATAAACACCATTATATTCATCTTTAATCTGAAAATACGGAGCACCCATTTGAATACCAAGAGCTTTAGCCTCTTTTGAACGAGACACAACAACTCCACGGGCATTTACACTGGTAAGTGTACACACAGGTTTATTTTTCAATACCGGATTATCCTTTTGTTCACAAGAAACAAAAAAAGAATCACAATCGACAAGGGCTATTATTTTTTTCATATCAAAAGCATATCATTTTTTTTAAAAATTCACAATTCTTTTAACTGGACAAAAGATCTCTTTTTGTTTATGATAGAAAAAAAAGGGGCAAAAAAATGATCAAAGTACTTTTTGTTTGTTTAGGAAATATTTGTCGCTCTCCCATGGCACATTTTGTTTTCAAAGATTTAATTGAACAAGAAGGTTTATCGGATTCATTTGAAATCGAATCGGCTGGAACCGAAAAATTTAACGCACTTTGCAAAGCCGGAATCCATGAAGGAACTAAAGAAATCTTTAAACGGATGAATGTTCCTTATAAAGAACATATTGCTCGCCATTTTCAAGCCGAAGATTATGAATATTATGATTATATATTGGTAATGGATAACGAAAACATGAAAGATGTTTTATCCATCATAAATAAAGAAGATAATAAGCATAAAATCAAACGGTTATTGGATTATACAGAAAATGGCGGAAATGTTAAAGATCCATGGTATACGGGAAATTTTGATGAAACGTATTGGGATGTTTATGAAGGGACAAGAGCCTTTTTAACACATTTAAAATTAAGAGGGAAAATATGAAAAAAATATTAATCGGCTTATTGACGACATCTTTTATTTCCTGTTCAGCTTTAGCTGCGGATATTTATTTAACGTATCCAAATAAATTAAATCCAACAAGTTTAATGCATGCGCTCAATTATCGACAATCCACCAAAAATTTTTCAAATACCCCCGTGGATGATCAAACATTATCATCACTTTTATGGGCTGCTTATGGCATCAACAGAACAACGGGCGAACGCACTATTCCAACAGCAATGAATCATAAAGAACTTTCCCTTTATGTAATTAAAAAAGAAGGTGCCTATTTCTATGATGCCAATAGTCATGCTCTTCGACAAATTACTCCAAACGATTTAACCGGAATTTTTCAAACACAAGAATATATGAAAAACGTTCCTCTTATTTTAGTTTGGACTTCAACAAATAAAAATTATGGCGCCATGCATGCAGGTTCAAGTTATCAAAATGTCTCTCTTTTTGTTGCTGCTCATGAAATGGGTGCCGTCGTCCGAGGTTTCTTTGACAAAGAAAAAATTAAAGCTGATTTAAAACTAAATCCAAATGACGAAGTTTTGATTTCCATGGCCGTAGGATACCCACAAGAAAATTCCGACACCCCTGAAAAAGATGAAAATAACACACAGGAATCACCAACAACCCCTCCTGCCCCAACCCCAACCTTATCTGCTGATAAAGAAATAGCTCCATCAAAAACAACTGAGCATACAAATGATCAACCAATCCCTTCCTCAACGATGAATCATCAAACGAACGCTCCAACAGCTGAGGCAAAACCAACGGAGACAGCCTCAACACCAACAACTGAGGCAAAACCAACGGAGCCAGCCTCAACACCAACAACTGAGGTAAAACCAACGGAGCCAGCCTCAACACCAACAACTGAGGCAAAACCAACGGAGACAGCCCCAGCCCCAACACCAACAACTGAGGCAAAACCAACGAAACCGTCAATAACTCCGTCCCAATCTCAAAAATAAAAGATTATTTTTACATCTGAAAAACAGTTTTATTTTGCTTTTGCAGAAGCTTTTTGGCAAAAGCAAATCAAAATCTCATTAAAATCCGAAAGTGGATCAAGTATAAAAAAAGAAAAAAAATACATCGCCAGACAGCACAAACACTTCTGATAAATCATAACCCAAAAGTGCCGGAGAAAACCGCCCCGCATAGCTATACAATCAAAAAGGGTAAGTTTAGTATAAGGTATAAAAACTATAGCGTTTTATACCATTCATAAAAATCTTTAATTCCCTGTTTTAACGGGATTTTGGGTTCCCACCCCAGTGATTTGATTTTTGTTGCATCCATCATTTTTCGAGGAGTGCCGTTTGGTTTTGATGTATCATAAGAAATTTCTCCTTCAAATCCAACGATCTCTTTAACAATTTCAAATAAGTCTTTAAGTAAAATATCATCACCTTTGGTGATATTTACATGTTCGCCAATTTCTTGATAGTCTTTGTTTTCCATCAAGTAAAAACAAGCATCAGCCAAATCGTCAGAACACATTAATTCGCGATAAACAGATCCATCACCCCATAAAATAACTTTATCTCTAAATGCACCAATTTTATTTAAAGCTTCTTCAATGGATTCATTGTTTTCAAAATCAATTTTTTCATCTAATCCCCAACCTAACTTGTAACATTTCAAATCATTCTTAATTGAGTCAAAATCACCGTCAGATAAAAGCTTTGCTAAATGAAATCTGCGCATAATCATTGGTAATAAATGAGCTGTTTCCATATTAAAATTATCGCCAATACCATATTGATTTGTTGGCATAACGGAAATAAAATTTGCGCCATACTGTTCATTATAATAACGGCATAATTTAATGGCGGAAATTTTTGCAAGAGCATAAGCTTCATTTGTTTCTTCCAAAAAACCAGTAAGTAAACTTTCTTCTTTCATTGGCTGTGGCGCAAATTTTGGATAAATGCATGAAGACCCCAAATTTAAAAGCTTTTTCACTCCTGTTTTATATGCTGAATGGATCACATTTGCAGCAATCATTAAGTTGATATAAATAAATTCGGCAGGATAGGTTTTATTTGCCAAAATACCACCAACTTTTGCAGCAGCTAAAAAGACATAGTCTGGTTTTTCTTCTTCAAAAAATTTAAGTGTTTCAGCTTGATTGGTTAAATCAAGTTCATCAGATGTTTTTGTTATAATGTTTTTAAATCCTTCTTTTTGAAGGCGTCTTAATATAGCAGAACCGACAAGGCCCGTGTGTCCGGCAACATAAATCTTTGCTTCTTTTTCCATTTATTCCTCCGCTGATAAAACAACGCGATAGCCACTGTCTTTTAGAATTTTTTCTTTTTGAGCCAACTCAAAATCAGATTCCGTCATTTCTTTACAAAGAGTTTTTAAATCTGTTTTGGCTGTCCATCCTAAAACTTTTTTGGCTTTTGCCGGATTTCCTTTTAACAAATTCACCTCTGCTGGCCTGAAATATCTTGGGTCTACCTCAATCAGAACTTTTCCTGTTTTCCTATCAATCCCTTTTTCTTCAACACCCTTACCCTTAAAAACAAGATCAATATCAAGGAATTTAAAACTCATTTTTACAAAATCTCGAATAGATGTTGTTTTTCCTGTTGCCAAAACAAAATCATCCGGCTTTTCCGCCTGTAAAATTCGCCACATTCCTTCAACATAATCTCTTGCATGACCCCAATCGCGTTTGGCATTTAAATTACCCAAATAAAGTTTTTCTTGCAATCCTAACTTAATTCTGGAAGCGGCCATTGTGATTTTACGGGTAACAAATGTTTCACCCCGTCTGGGACTTTCATGGTTAAATAAAATACCATTTGAAGCAAACATACCAAAACTTTCACGGTAATTCACCGTTATCCAATAACCATATAATTTTGCCACCCCATAAGGTGAACGGGGATAAAAAGGTGTTTTCTCCGATTGAATAGGCTCTTGAATAAGACCATATAATTCGCTGGTTGAGGCTTGATAAAATTTTGTTTTATCCTTCAAACCAACAACCTTGATGGCTTCCAATAATCTCAATGTGCCAAGCGCATTAGTATCCGCCGTAAATTCCGGACAATCCCATGAAACTTTTACATGACTTTGTGCCGCCAAATTATAAACTTCATCCGGTTGAATTTTTTGTAATAAACTCACCAAATTAAGCGTATCCGTCATATCTCCATAATGCAGAAAAAACCTTGCATCTTCTTTATGAAAATCTTCGTAAATATGATCAATTCGCGAGGTATTAAATGAAGAAGATCTTCTCTTTAATCCATGAACTTCATATCCTTTTTGAAGCAATAATTCAGCCAAATAAGAACCATCTTGTCCCGTAATCCCTGTAATCAATGCTTTTTTCATAATGGCACTCCCTTTTTTCACATATTTTTTAAAATTTCTTTTGTTTCATCTGGACCTGATACTTGAACAACACTCGAGTTACCTAATTCTAAAACGGCAAGCGCTAATGAATAATCATTTCCGCCTTCAAAGGTTTTATCTCCAAAAAAAATAATTTTTTCATCAGGATATTTCTCTCTCAATTTTTGAGCCACCTGTTCTTTACCACATCCTTTCGGTGTGATATCCATTGAAATCATCCCACCAATAGCAATATCAAGTTCCGGGAAAAAACTCATTAATTCATTTTTGATTTTTTCTCTTTCTTTGTGTTCCTTATCATAAGCGTAATATCTTTCTCTTTCATGATAAGGGCAATCTCTTCCCAAAACAGAGAAGTTAATCATACCGTCACGTTTTTCAATATAATTATCAAAAAGTTGATAGGGATAATTGGTTGAAGAGCGATAATTTTCAAGCATTTCAAATAACCTCACATCTGCTTTAAATTCATTTTTATAAATAATTTCGCCCTTTTGCCACAAAACATTTCCCATTGAGCAGTAGATGCCTTCAAAAGCATTCATTGCTATTTCAGACATCTGTTCGGTTACCTTTTTAAAATCAGATCCGGTTGCAATAAAGCATTTTTTATCTTTTGACCAAGAAATAAAAAATTTTTCAAAATCTTCACTCATCGGCAATCTTGGCGGAGTTAAAGTCCCATCTAAATCAAAAACAAATATCGTCATTCTTTTCCTATTTCTGCCAATTATTTAAAATCCATGAAGAAGAGTTCGCCTTATTTTCACCGCCAACACCAAAACAAAGTGCCACATCCAGTTCATTACAAATGGCAGCCTCCGGAATATTATCTTTTGTTCTGTCTCCGCCATTGGCAAAAACAAGCATAGCATCTGGATATTTTTCTCTTGCTTTTCGAATACCGTCAGAAGCCGAATTATCAGAGTCATCAAAAGCGATCACATCAATCACATTTTTTAAATATCCGCAAACGGCGGCTCTTGTTTTAAAACTCATAAAATTTTTGCCTTTTTTTCTGGTAAGCCATTCATCAGAATTTAAAAGCAAAATAACGCCATCTGAATTTAAAGCAGCGTCCTTAATCATTTCAATATGGCCTTCATGTAATGGATCAAATCCCCCAGAAACAATATAATATGTTGTCATTTTTCTTCCCTTTCAAAATAATTAAATTCATTATGCGAAAGGTACACCAAAAAAGCAAGCTCTTTTTAATGCAATCCACAGGCATTTTCAACACAAGTATATGTTTCGGTTAAACCGAATTTATTTTCAAGCATCAAGAAATAAAGATTTTCCTGTTGGTTTATTTTATGATATATCCCTTCTTCGCCTGTAGCTTTAAAAAAGCCATTATCATCTTTTTGAACAATATAATATCTTTTTCTATCATAAAAAATAATCCAAGAAGGCTCTTTCCTCCCATTTAAAAAAAGAGCATTTTCATGAATAAACTTCTTTTGAAAATATTTATACCATTGATTATTCAATTCTAAATTCCCAGAACCATTTGAATAAAAATGAGTAGCATAATTTTCTTTATCATTAAAATTAAACATTAATATATTTGCCGGTAAAATCCGATAAGATTCTAAATCTTCCTTAACTAAATTAAAAACTTGTGTCCAAACAACTGGTGCCGGGATATAGGACCATTCTTTCAATTCATTATAATAATTTATCAGATTTTGGATAAAAGGATGATCTTTAGTCACGGCTATAATACCGGCTGACAAATGCTCTTTTCTTTCCCAAGTTAGAATAAGGTCCTTTGTTAAAAGAGGTTTTAATGAGCGATTCAGATATATATCTGTGTCTAAATAAATACCTCCTTCTTTTTTAAGCGCCACTAACCGACACCAATCAGAAACAAAGCGCCATTCTTTTTTGGCATAAGCGTCTTTAAGAAATGGATTAATATTAATATTGCAATTAGTTTCATCCCATTTTTTAATTTCATAATCTGGCATTTTTTTACGCCAATTCTCAATATTTTTTTGTACATCAGCGGGTATTTCTCCCCCCACCCAAACATAATGAATTTTCTTTGGAATGGGTGAAGTTAAAATATCCTTCTCATATAAAAAAGCAACAATTCTTTTCAAGTGAAAAAAAACATCTTCTTTTTGATGAAGAAAAAAAGAAATACAAAATAAAATCAATATAACGACGATTGTTTTTTTCATTAACAAATTCTTTTTGCAAGCGCGTTAATTAACGCTTTTTTCACAACATCTGGTTTTAAATTTAAATCGGATAATTCTTCAATATCAGCTTCATAAAGCTCATATTTGTTTTCTTCTGTTGATTGTTGCCATTCAATTCCAGTCGGTACAGCTCGTGAAACTTCCTTCACCAGATAAAAATCAACACTGTTTTTTTTATCAACATCATCCAAGTGAAACAAAAAACAAATATCCGCCACTGAACTGCCTGTTTCTTCTTTCAGTTCACGTATTAATGCTTGAAGCGAACTTTCATTTTCTTCAATTCCACCGCCAGGGGTCACGTAATAAGGTTTCAATCCCTTTTTACTTCGTTTAAGTAATAAAATCTTGTTTTCTTTTGTTAAGATAAGCGCTCGAGCGGAAGGACGAAATTTATGCATAACAAACCTCCTTTGTTTCTTCTTGTTTATCATAAAAAATCATTTTTAACAAGATGGAAATTTCATTGACTTTTTTTATTAATTGTGATAAAATTATTCAAATATTAAAAGGAGTTATCATGATCAGAAATGCCACCATGAAAGATGCCGAAAGCATTTTAAAATTAGTGAATGAAAACGCCTCAAAAGGGTTAATGCTTTCAAAATCCCCCTATGCGGTTTATAAAGATATTCAAGCTTATGTTGTTTATGAAGAAAATGGGAAAATTTTAGGATGCGCCCGCCTGAATATTGCATGGAATGATTTAGCTGAGATTGCTTCACTTGCCGTTGACATGAACGAAAGAGGAAAAGGTATAGGTAAAAAATTAGTTCTTCATTTGGTGGACAGAGCAAAATATTTGGATATCAAACGCGTGTTTACTTTAACCTATCAAGTGCCATTTTTTATAAAATGTGGCTTTCATGAAGTTGAAAGACAGGCCCTTTCCTACAAGGTTTTTGGCGATTGCTTAAGTTGTCCCAAAGTGAATAATTGCGACGAGCATGCACTGATAATGGATATATAATTTTTTTATTGCGAAAAAGCTCATCTTATTATATGTTAAAAGAAATTAACAATTCTTTTAATAGGATGCAATAAATATGAAAAAATATCTATTACTATCTCCTCTTTTCTTTTTACCATCTGTTTCTTATGCTGAAAACTGGGAAATAAGTGCGCATGGGTTGGCTGGTGCTTATTTTGGAATAAGCGAAACAAAATATGAAAATAAATATCCGTCACGTTTCGTTACACGAGGAGATGCTACCTTAAAAATCGATTACAAAATTGATAACACACACAAAATCGGTGTTCATGCTCCCACCACCTTAATGTATCGCCAAGATGATAAAAATCGTTCAGAAGGTGAAGTTCGGTTTTATCCTTATTTGCAAGACGAGTCTCAATTCGGCACCATTCAAATCGGATATACAAAAAACGCTGCTAATCAATTACATAAAGGCGCCATGGATATTTCCCCTCTTGGCATTGATGATTCAAACGCCACCTATTTTTTAAGCAATTCAAACTGGTCTGGCGGTTTTAAATCAACTGCTTATTACACACCGAATGCAACTACTATTTTAACTGATGGAAGAGCTCCTAAAATCACTTATATTACACCCAAAATAGCCGGATTTAAACTTGGCGCTTCTTATACGGTTCACAACGCTAACCGACGTGGAACAACAAGTCGCTATGTTGATTATGAAACAAATGAAGATGGCTACACCTTTGCCGCACAAAAAGAATTTATACTTTCAGAAAAATCAAAAATTTTAACTTCATTAGGCTATGGCGTTTTCAATGAAACGGATAAAGAAATTTCATTTGGTTCACAATATCATTATGCCTCATTTAACACTGGTATCGGCTATAAAAAATCATACATTGACGGCACTAAAAATCCCATTGCCACACAAAAAGTAAATAATTATTTACCAGCCTATTTTGACAATTTCAGAGAATCCAATGCCTATAACATCAGCGCTGGATATAATTGGGAAAAATTTAAAACAAATATTGCATATCTTTTCTCCGAGGCCGAAAATACCCGTCACCAAAATTCTCTTTACATTTGGTCAAATGTGTATCAAATAACAGATGAAGTTGAATTATATGGTATCTTATCTCACTTAAACTTCAAAGGTGAAACAAAAAAGAAAGATAATGAAGGATGCGCACTTATTTTTGGAGTCGGCTATCGATTTTAATAAAAAAAACACTAAACTTAACTTATTGTCTTTGTAATATATAAAAACACCGATGAGAAAACTCATCGGTGTTTTTTAGTTTTAAATCACTATTTGGTTCGTCCATCTAAAATATTTGGAGATAAAACAGTCTTTTGGGTAGCAATTTTTTGCTTTTCAGCCAATGATTCCAAACTCACAAATGCTTGAGCTCTTGTTTCAAAAGCCAAAGCATAAAGTTTTGGACTCGCCTCTTTAATTGCATCAACCATTAACTGACGAGAATTCAAATATTCAGCATGTCTTTCAACCGACCATTTAGGCGTTGGATCATCACGTGTTTGCTGATAATTAATGATTTTCTCAGCCAATAAAATCTGTTGCGCCTGAACAGATAATCCTTTAGCCCAATCCGCCTTGATAGCCCATTGTTCCATTTTGCTTAAATGTTCCGGTTCATCTGGTTCTGTCATCAATTCAGCAACAATAGAACCAACTTTTTCACCGAAATGAACTTTTACCTCTTCTTTCGACCATGGTTTTTTGCCATTTTCAGTATCAATACGTTTAGGTTCATGGCATTTATTCAATAATGCAGCAGCCAGCAAAACATCCCTTTCTTCACCAAAAAGTTCCGAATGATTATCCAAAATATTCACTGTTTTTTTTAACTGTTCAATCATTGTTGAACTTTTACCGAATTTAACAGTCCCATGCAAATCAGTTGCAACCGTTAATGCTTTATTGACTAATGGTGTCATGTTACCTCCTATATTTTAAGCATTAAACACTGGTAAAAATATACCATAACCGAATTATATTGTCAAGATTTTTAAAAAATATCATTTTATCCACAATAAAAAATATAAAAAAAGTGTTGACATTTGTTTTTGATAAATGCTCTACTAGAATAGAGATGATAATTTTTAAAAAAAAGGGGGAAAAATGAATCCTTATATTGAAATTGCCGGAAGAAAAGTCGGTCTTGATTACGCACCACTTGTTATCGCTGAAATCGGCATTAATCATAATGGTTCCTTGGAAGAAGCCAAAAAACTTGTACGCGCAGCCAAAGAAGCTGGAGCCGAAATTGTAAAACACCAAACCCACATTCCGGATGAAGAAATGAGCCAACTGGCAAAAAAAGCCATCCCCGGTAATTCCTCTTTTTCAATTTATGACATCATGAAAAGATGCACCTTAACAGAAGAAGAAGAAATTGAAATGAAACGCTACACAGAAGAACTCGGCATGATTTTCATTTCAACACCGTTTTCTTTTGCCGCCGCGGATAGATTAAAAAAGATGAATGTGCCTGCCTATAAAATCGGCTCGGGTGAAATGAATAATTATGATTTTGTCAGCTATATCGCCTCCTTTATGAAACCAATTATTTTATCCACCGGCATGAATGATTTAGAAAATGTTAAAAAAGCTGTTGCTGCTATTGAACAGTATCACAAAAATTATGTAATTATGCACACAACAAACCTTTACCCAACACCAACCCATCTTATTCGTTTAGGTGCTTTGGAAGAAATAAAACAAGCATTTCCGAATGCAATTATCGGTTTATCAGACCATAGTTTAAATAATTTAGCCTGTTTATCGGCAACCGCACTTGGAGCTAGCGTTCTTGAACGTCATTTCACGGATACAATGGAGCGAAAAGGCGAAGATATTGTTTGCTCTATGGATATTAAAGCTTGCCATGAATTAATTGAACAAAGTGCCGAAATTCAAAAAATGCGTGGAGGAAAAAAAGAAGCAGCAAAAGAAGAACAAGTTACTATCGAATTTGCTTTTTCAACCCTTGTTGCCAAAAATGATATTCCAGCCGGAACCAAATTAACAAGAGATTTATTTGACACAAAACGTCCCTATTTAAAAGGCATCTTGGCTTCTGATATGAATTTGGTTATTGGAAAAACAACACTGAATCCCATTTCTAAAGGATCACATTTTGAATGGAGTGATATTTCAAAATGACAAATATTTCATTTATCTCTGGCACCCGAGCCGATTATGGAAAAATCAAACCATATATTGATTTTTTATGCGAAGAAAAAGATAAAAACATCTTTGTTTTTACGACAGGTATGAATATGCTTAAAAAATATGGCTCAACCTATAAATTCATTAAAGAAGATTTAAAAAAAAAGTGCATTATCCGAACAGATAAAGGATTTAAATCTTCTTCAACAGCCATTGAAACAGCACATATTTTGAAAGCATATGACAAACACATCAAAAAAGATAAAATTGATTTCGTGTTTGTTCATGGGGATAGACCTGAAGTCTTGGCTGCTGCCGAAGCCGCTGTTTTTAATAATGTACCTGTATGCCACATTGAAGCCGGCGATTTTTCCGGTTCGGTCGATGAACTTATTCGTCATGCCACAAGCAAACTTTCTCAACGTTTTTTAGTGGCCGATGAAACATCTAAAAAAACATTAATTCAAATGGGGGAAAAAGAAGAATCGATTTTTATCACCGGCAACTCTTCACTTGCATTTGAAATTGGTCAACCTTCTTTAAAAGAACTTAAAATTTTAAATAGTTATAAAAATTATGCCGTTTTAATTTATCATCCGGTTACAACACTAGATCAAAAAAAACTAGGACAAGAAATCACTTCTTTGATGAGTGAACTAAAAAAAAGCGAAAAAGAATATGTTGTTATTTTGCCAAATAATGATTTAGGTTCTGACATTGTTTTAAAAGCTTACCAAAAATATGCAATAGATGAAAAGTTCCATTTTGTTAAATCATTCTCATTTAATGCATTCAATTATCTTTTAAAAAATGCCGATTTTTTAATTGGAAATTCGTCCTGTGGCATTAAAGAAGCTCCTTTTTATCAGGTACCGGTCATTGATATTGGCTGTCGACAAAGTAATCGATTTGAGCATCTTGGTCTAAGCGATTTTTATCATCTGGATGATTTATCCACCGTCAACCAAACAATAAAAAAGATTCAAAAAAGTAAAAAGAAACAGGTTAAATATCATTATCGCGAAGCCTTTTTTAAAACACTTAAAAAAGTTTTTACGGATGAATTTTTCAAGGTAAAAGTTCAAAAAACATTTCATAAATTATAATCATTAAAACAACAAAAAAACCGGCAAATTTGCCGGTTTTTTTTATCTTTCGGTTTAGAAAAAGCTTAATGCTTGTTCAACCTGATCCTTGGTGCCAACATTTAACAATCTAGCATCCGGCACAATACGTTTAATCAAACCAGTTAAAACTTTACCATTTCCACATTCAACAAAATCTGTTACTCCTTTCATTTGCATATAGGAAACAGATTCTGTCCACCGAACAGAACCGGTTACTTGAGCCACCAATAACTCCTTAATTTTATCGGCATTCGTTTCTGCTTCTGCTGTCACATTTGAAATTACTGGAATCACTGGATTAACAAGATTTGTTTTAACCAACTCTTCTTGCATTTTTACAGCAGCTTCCTCCATTAATGGGGAATGAAATCCACCACTCACTGGCAATATAACGCATTTTTTGGCGCCCATTTCAGGAGCAAGTAATGCAGCCTTTTCAATCGCTTCTTTATGCCCACTGATCACAACTTGACCTTGACAATTATCATTAGCAATATAGCATTTTTTTGTTTCATCACAAGCTTTATTAACAAGTTCATTCACCTCTTTTAATGAAAGCCCTAAAACAGCAGCCATTGCCCCTGGATTTTTAAGAGAAGCTTCTTGCATATATTCGCCTCTTGCTTTTAAAAGCTTAGCCGTATCAAACAAACTTAAAGCCCCTGCTGCACAAAGGGCTCCATATTCACCCAATGAATGACCAGCAACAAAAGAAGCTAACTCTTGAATGTTTTTGCCCGTTTCTTTTTCAATCACTTTTAAGGCAGCCATTGATGTTGCCATAATAGCCGGTTGTGCGTGAACTGTTTTTGTTAACTCAGCCATATCCCCTTCAAACATCAAGCTTGAAAGTTTAAAACAAACAGCTTCATCCACTTCATTAAAAACATCTTTGGCAACAGAAAAATTATCATATAAATCTTTCCCCATACCAACGGATTGGGAACCTTGTCCCGGAAAAACAAATGCAAGTGTCATAATATATCCTTTCAATATAAAGGGCTTAAAAGAAGCCCGTCGGTGATTAATTGCCTCGATTATACACATTTTGAAACAAAAAGAAAGTGTTATTTACTTGTAATTCATTTTTAAATTCTTTATACTGTAACTCATGAATTTAATGAAATCGATTATCAGTGTGGCATTTGGAACAACTCTCAGCCGAATTGTCGGTTTTATCAGAGATATTCTCATCGCCAAATTCTTAGGCGCCAGCATGATGGCTGATGCTTTTTTTGTTGCATTAAGGTTTCCAAATCTTTTTCGTTCGCTTTTCGCAGAAGGGACTTTAAATGTTGCCTTTGTTCCGATTTTATCGGGCATTATGCAGTCAAATGGTGAAAAAAAAGCACGTGTTTTTGCAAGAAATGTTTTTAGCTTCTTGTTTTATGTTTTATTACTATTCACCATTCTGGTTGAAATTTTTATGCCAAACTTTATGTTTGTCTTAGCTCCCGGGTTTGAAGAAATTGATGGTAAATTAGCACTCACAACTAATTTAAGCCGAATCACCTTTCCATTTTTGATTTTTGTTTCACTTGTTTCTTTATTAGCCGGCATGTTAAATGCCAAAGAAAAGTTTTGGGCTGCAGCCTTTACTCCCACCATTTTAAACCTGACAATGATTGCTTCATTATTTGGCATCCGCCCATTCATCCATTCACCTTATGCGGCTGCCTATGCTCTTTCAATCGGCGTTTTATTGGCCGGTATTATTGAATTTATCTTCCTTTATTGGCATCTCAAAAAAGCCGACTTTCTGATCGGTCTTATCTCGCCATTTAAAGCGCTATTTCATTTATCAAAAGAAGTTAAAACCCTGCTCAAAAAAATGGCTCCCGGTGTTTTAGGTTCAGGCGTTTATCAAATCAATCTGTTTTTTGATACGTTTTTAGTTTCCTTTGTAGGAGCCGGCGCCATTTCTTGGCTCAACTATGCGCACCATCTGTTTCAATTACCTGTCGGCATTATCGGAACCGCCATCGGAACAGCGCTTTTACCATTACTATCCAAACACATCAAAGCGAAAGAAATTGATAAAGCAAATACACAAGTTAGTCGAGCACTTGAATTATCTGTTGCCATGTCAACGGCTTCTATGGCCGGATTAATGTTACTGAGTGAACCCATTATCCGTATTTTATTTGAACGCGGTTTATTTTCTTCTTCCGATTCAACTCATACAGCATGGGCACTGATTGTTTTTTCAATCGGATTACCTGCCTATATGCTCACCAAAACGCTTTCTCCCTTTTTCTTTGCAAAAGGTGACACGAAAACCCCTGTTCAAATTGCTGTTGTTGGCGTGATTTTAAATGCCGTTTTGGCCATTATTTTAATGCAGTTTTTGGGATATTTAGGAATTGCTTTGGCCACTGGTATCACCGTTTGGATTAATGCCTGTCAATATATTATTCGCCTTCATAAACAAGGGGATTTAAAAATTGATACTTTATGTAAATATCGGTTACCGCGCATTTTAATGGCAACCATTATCATGAGTGCATTTGTTTTTGGATTAAAACTTCTTTTAAACCAACTGTTTCCCGCTTGGCAAAGTGAGGCATCAGTTTTATCCGTTTTCCTATTAAGTGTTTTAATCGGATGTGCAATCATGATTTTTTCAACATCTATCATTCTTTTTAAAGGGATTTTACTAAGCGATATTAAAAAACTTATCAAACGATCGTAAACAAGGGGGCTATTTTGAAAAAAGAAATTTTATTAATCAGCGGATGTTTTATCATATTTTCCTACTTGGGATATATGGCAGGAACACTTTCTTATGAACATCAGGCAAAAAATAATACAGAAACCCCCAACCTTATTGGTGAAATAAAAAAATCCAATACGCCAACTGATTATTTAATTTCCAAAATCCATGAACCTATTGAAGGGAAATATATCGATTCCATTGATAAAAAAGGCATCGAAGAGCTTTTTAAAGAGATTAAAGCGGATAGCGTTCCAGCAATTTTTGTTGAAAAAATTCCGGATGATTTTAACATTACCTCAGTTGCCGATCAAACACTTTTTATGAAGTTAATAACACCGCATATTTTACGTGTTAATGAAATGATTATGAAGGAAAGAAAGATTATTTTAATTTTAGATGAAAAAATCAAAAATAATGAACAATTATCAACTATTGAAGAAACCTTTCTTTCTAGAATGATTGAAAAATATGATGTTATTCATCTTAAAGAACAAACAGCACAAATCACAGAGCTCATAAAACGCGTGGATATTATTCCTGTTTCACTGGGTATGGCCGTTGCCATTTGGGCAACTAATTGGGGGCAAAAGGAAAAAGATTCACCATTTTTTGAACATGCTTGGGATAAAAATGTTCAATATACACCGATAAAATTTAATAAATTATCTGAAGCAACAGAAAGCTTTGCCCTTCAAATTAATTCCAGATCGCAACTGAGTGAAGCCCGTGCAACCCGCGCCCATTTCAGACTTTTTGAAAATCCGATTTTTGGTCAATATCTTGTTTACGGCATTCGAAATTATGCGCATTTTATCCCTTCGTTTGTTGATCAACTTAGGCTCGTTTACTCACTTGGATATATCAAGGAAATGGATGCAGCCTGTTTTGAAAAAGGATGCGAATTAACCAAATGAAAAAACTTCTCTTTCTCATAATGACTTTTTTTTCTTTTGATGTTTTATCGGCTGAATTTATTATTCAAACCAAAGAAAATTCGTATACCTTTCAAACAGATATTGCTGACACACCATTAAAACAGCAACAGGGCCTTATGTTTCAAAAAGAGATTCCTGATAATTACGGAATGACATTTATATTTGAGAACAAATCCATTTTAAGGATGTGGATGAAAAATACCTATCTCCCTCTTGATATGATTTTCTTTGATGAAAACGGACGCATCACGCATATTCACAAAAATGCAGAACCATTTAGCGAAGAGATAATCCTTTCCAAAGAACCTGCCGTTGGGGTCATTGAAGTTTTAGGTGGTACCACAACGAATAAACAAATCAAAATCGGCGATCAAATATTCATCAAACCTTAATCAGTTTAATCTTCTACAAAGATAAGGCCTCTTCCCTCTTGCACCGTTTTCCCTTCCAAAAGATGCTTTTTCACATTCCGACGCAAAGACGTATCCTCCGGCAAATTTTCAATGGAAAACCCAACACTTGTTTTTTGAGTATTAAATAAAAAGCGGAAAAAATCATCCCCCATATCTTCTTCATGTGGAGGCAATAATAAAAACAGGCTTTGAAAATACATAATATGCCTATCTTTTGTTAAAAACAGTTCCATTTGCAGGCTAAGTAGCCAAGAATGACAACGATAAACAACTTTATCAACACTCGGAAAATATTTTTTTAAGTCTCTTTTCGCCAAAGCAAGAGAGCGATTTACCATTTCCGGTTCCAACCGACCATGTCGGTCAATATGAATATTGATACAAACATCACCGGGCTGAATTAATACACTTTGGTTTTTTATTGTTTTTGAGGCTGCTAAAATCTTTTTCTTGCCTTTTTTATCTTTTACAACAATAAATGGATCACGGTAATATGAATATTCAAACTGCAACCGTCCAAACTTCATCAACAATTGACGAACAAAACGAATTCCCCACGCCAATGAGCCATAACTTATACCATTAATTTTATAAAGTTTCAATCCTCTTAAAATCGTTTCTTGAATACCGACAATCTGATGCTGGCGTTGTTTTTTATCAAGTCCTTTTAATGCCTTTTTATGTTGACGAACGGCACTTAATAAAACAAGAGCTGAAATATCAGCACGAGGCGGTTTTGCTTTCCAATATTCCATTTCCAAAAACTCATCATCTTTTGTTTCAAATGAAATATATTTAATCAATAGCGCTGCTTTTTTAAGAACTTTATTTGTTTTAAATTCTTCAATTAAATTCAAACAGTGCTGATAAAATTCTTTTTCTTCTTCCAACTCATAAAAAGCAAAAGCTTCATCTAATTCTTTTTTTGTGATAACCGATCTTCTTAGCGAAATATTTTTTTCATATTTAATAAAAGTTTCGGGTATATTTTTAAAATTCAAAACACTGATAATATCTTCGATACGCATAAAAAGTCCCCTATAGGTATTCATCTGAATAAAAGGAGTATAAAAAAGAAAAAGTTTTTGTGTCAATAAAAAATAAAGTTGAAATTAAAAAAAAATGGATATACTCTAAAATTTAAGAAAAATAACAGAGGGAGGAAAAATGAAAGTTCTTATTTTCAAAACAAAAGAAGAAGCTTGCAATTGGACAGCAGATAAATTAATCTCTGCTATAAAAGACTTTCAGCCAAGTGCCGAAAAACCTTTTTTGGTTTTGGGATTACCAACCGGCTCAACTCCCATTGATGTTTATAAGCGCCTTGTTGCAGCCTATAAAGCAGGTCAAATTTCTTTTAAAAACGTTGTTACGTTCAATATGGATGAGTATGTAGGCCTGTCAGCCGAGCATGACCAAAGTTATCATTATTTCATGAATGAAAATTTATTCAACCATATTGATATTCCGCAAAATCAAATTCATATTTTAGATGGATTGGCTAAAAACCCAACTGAAGAATGCCATTTATATGAAGAAAAAATCGCCTCTTTCGGCGGTATTGATATTCAATTAGGCGGTATTGGAGAAAATGGTCATTTAGCGTTTAATGAACCTGGAACCTCTTTTGACTCGGTTACTCATGTGCAACAATTAACTCAAAACACTATTGAGGTTAACTCAAGATTTTTTGAAAAAAAAGAAGACGTTCCCCAAAAAGCTTTAACCATTGGATTAAAAACAATTTTTAATGCCAAAGAAGTAATTGTTTTGGCGCTTGGCCGTAAAAAAGCCGAAGCCATGTATCAAAGCACACGAATGGCGGTTTCCGAGAACTGCCCGGCCTCCTTAATGCAAAATCACACCAAAAGTATTTTCGTTATTGATGAAGAAGCCGGCTCAAAACTTTCTTAATCATCAGTTATTATTATTTAAAAGGGGGAAATAATTATGACGCATCAAGATAAACTTTCAATTCTACCGGAATATGATGAAAAAAGTGGTTGTTTTCTAGGATATGCCGTTAAGCAAGGCAATCAATTTTTAAAAGACACAAAAGGAAAAAAAATAATTTTATCCGTTCAAGATAATGATAATGGCTCCTATGCCGTTTCTTATGAAGGTCAAAAATGGATTCTTTCAGCTCAAGAATATGAAACACATGAAGAAGCTCAATTAAAATTCACTCCCAAATTTCAAAACGGTCATTTTCATGGGTATACCATTTTACAATACGATGAAAAAGAGGAAAAACTTGTTTCCAGAGGGACCGTTAACGCCAAAGATATTCTATATAAACGCACTAATAACGGAACTGTTGAATGCCTTTATGAAGATATTCAGGCCGATGGCTCTTCAAAAACATATCTTGTTTCAAAAATGAGTCAAGAAGAGTATGATTTATTTATGCACCTATTATAAATCACTTTTTTTGCATCAGCAAAACAATATACTACTGAGGGCGATTAAGCCCTCTTTTTGTATTCAAAAAAGCGAAAGCATTCAAGGGTATAGTTTCATAAAAAAATGCCGGAAAAATTTTCCGGCATTTTTCTTATCGTGAAATCGGTTTATATTTAATCCGATGAGGTTGATCAGCTTCCGCACCCAAACGGCGTTTGCGATCTGCTTCATATTCCTCATAGTTACCTTCAAAATAAACCACTTGGCTATCACCTTCAAAAGCCAAAATATGCGTTGCAAGTCTATCCAAAAACCATCTATCGTGAGAAGTAATCACGGCGCATCCTGGGAAGTTCATTAACGCTTCTTCTAATGCTCTCAAAGTATCAACATCTAAATCGTTTGTCGGTTCATCGAGCAAAAGAACATTAGCGCCTTGTTTAAGCATTTTTGCCATGTGAACACGATTGCGTTCACCACCTGAAAGTTGACCAACTTTCTTTTGTTGATCTGGTCCTTTAAAGTTAAATTGAGAAACATAACCTCTGGAATTTACTTCACGTTTGCCAAGTGTTAAAATATCTTTACCTTCTGAAATTTCTTGCCAAACTGTTTTATTATCGTCCAAAGCATCACGAGATTGATCAACATAGCCCAATGCCACCGTTTCCCCAACACGGAAAGAACCGCTATCTGGTTTTTCTTGCCCTGTGATAATTTTCATCAATGTAGTTTTACCAGCGCCATTTGGCCCGATAATTCCCACAATACCACCAGCAGGAAGTTTAAATGAAAGATTTTCAAATAAAAGCTTTTCCCCAAATGCTTTAGTTAAATTTTCGGCTTCTAAAACAACCTGCCCCAATCTTGGACCTGCCGGAATAATAATTTGAGCAACTTCCGGCGCTTTTTCTCTTTCTTGTGATTTTTTCAAGAGTTCTTCATAAGCCGTAATACGCGCTTTTGATTTTGCTTGACGTGCCTTTGGAGATTGGCGCACCCATTCCAACTCTTCTTTCAATGTTTTTTGACGGTTATTATCCGCATTTTGCTCTTGTTCCATGCGTTTTTGTTTTTGCTCTAACCAACTTGTATAATTTCCTTCAAATGGAATCCCTTCCCCACGATCCATTTCCAAAATCCAACCGGTCACATTATCAAGGAAGTATCTATCGTGCGTTACCATCACAACTGTTCCCGTATAGTTTTTCAAGAAAACTTGCAACCAAGCAACAGATTCGGCATCCAAGTGGTTTGTCGGTTCGTCTAACAGCAACATATCCGGTTTTGAAAGCAATAAACGGCAAAGAGCCACACGGCGTTTTTCCCCACCGGAAAGTTTGGTCACATCTGCGTCAGCTGGGGGACAACGAAGTGCATCCATTGCAATTTCAATAGTGCGTTCTAATTCCCAGCCATTACAGGCATCAATTTTTTCTTGCAATTCGGCCTGCTCCATTAAAAGGGCATCCATATCAGCATCTGGATCAGCAAATTTCATGTTTACTTCTTCAAATCGTGCAAGTAAATCTCTAATCTCGCCAACACCATCCATGATATTTCCCATCACATCTTTATTTGGATCCAATTGCGGTTCTTGCGGTAAATATCCCACTTTAACACCATCGGCTGCAAATGCTTCCCCTGTAAAATCTTGATCTAAACCGGCCATAATTTTAATAAGCGTTGATTTACCCGCACCATTTGGCCCAATCACACCAATCTTGGCCCCCGGGAAAAAACTAAGCCAGATATGTTTTAAAACTTCTTTTCCGCCCGGAAAAGTTTTGCACAAGTCTTTCATCACATAAATATATTGATATGCAGCCATCTATTCATCCTTTCTTTTTTGTTAAAATTTATGCACTTATACCAATAAATTCCAAAATAATCAAGTTAATTTATTAAAGCTTTAAAAATTTAGCACTTATTCTGAAAATATTGACAAATTTCCAATTTTATGATATAATTTAAAAATCATGCAAAATTACGGAGGGATATCAATGTATCAACTGTTAAACAACCAAGAATCTGAACAACTTTTTTCTTCCTTTCATCAAGAGTTGAAAGAAAATGCCAAGTTGTATGTGAAAAATTTTTGCCAATCACGTTCTGATGTTTCTAAAAAAGATCAGAATAATCTTGTAAAAGTAATCTATGATTTATTGATTTCTTCGCATCTTTTTAACAGAAATAAAATGAAAACATTTTCTGGAATAAAAGAGATTTTTGATGCGTTTAACAATAATGAGAATATTGAAGAAAAAGCAATAAAAATAAAAAAAGAGTGGGATATTTATAAAGATGAAATAGAAGATGCAATTGACTATGGATTAAATCTAAGAGATAACGTAAATCCTTATTATCCAGCGTGTTTTAATGATACTGAAAGAGTGTTTTTCAAAATAGATGAACAAGGCACATTAACTTCTATTTTTAATCAGTTTATGCAAAAATACAATGAGATTTTACCTGACACCCATAAAATGGTATTGGAAAGGTTGGATAAAGGGCAAAACAATAACTCCATATCTGCTGGTCGTTTTTTAATGCAACAAATCAAAGCATTTGAACGCACAAAAAAACAACTTTCCGAATTTGAGACCAAAAATTTATCCACTATTGTTTTTGAAGTCAACAATCAAAAAGAGGGGGCTATACAATATCAAAAAGATACTTCTGTTGCACCAAAAAAGAAAATAAAGGTTAATCCATTTGTTTTTTACGTATTAAAAGATAAAATGAGTCAATTATCCAAAGAGGATTCTTTGAATGATTTAATAACTCTGTTAACAAATGAAATAAATGAACTATCAGATACTTTTAAAAAATATCAATTTGAAGCAGAAAGGGATAGAAAAGATTTTGAAAGCAAAGAAGAAGCACCTATTGATTTGATTATGTTTTCAAAAAAAGCTTATGATATTGCCAATATGTCTGGTTATGTTGACTGGTGGTCTTGCATGGAGCCTGTAGATGATGGTTGCGGTGAGTATGGTTATATGCCTTCTTATATTGGAAGGGGAGCAATTGTTGCCTATGGATATAATTCAAAAAATCCTTATAAAGCAATTTCAAGAATTCTTTTAAAACCATTTTATGGAGCAAATGACTCAACTCATGTTTTTTATAATCAAGACAATATTTATGGACGTTTTTCATTTGAATTTAAAGATATCGTTTCAAAAATATCCGAAGAAGTTTTTGACAACAGAAATGAAAATGAGCCTTTTTACAGGCAACCACATCAATTTTATTCTCCAACATGGCGTTGTGCAATACAAAACACGGATGTGGAAAGTTGGTTGGACAAATATGATATCAATGTTGAAAAACGAAATACTTCGCTTGTTATTCAAGAAAGTATTATTTTATGTGATTTAAAATTAAAAACATTACCAAACTTTTCAAACTATATCGTGCCACATTTCTATTGTTACAACAATCCTCTTGAGAGTTTGAAAAATTCACCTTCAGTTGTTTCTTATAATTTTAATGCTAGTTTAACACTCATTAAATCGCTAGAGGGAGGTCCAAAATGGGTTGGGGATGAGTATAACGTTGATTACTGCCCCGAACTTGTCACTTTAAAAGGATTAGCAAAAAAAGTTGGTTCATTTTCTGCTGAAAATTGCAAAAATTTAAAAAGATTAGAAGCTGAAAATACAATTGTTAAAGATTCCTTTTGTATTGTGGGAGCTAAAAACCTTAAAAGTTTAATTGGGTGTCCTAAAAAAATTGGTGGGGATTTTTCGTTTTCTCTTACCAATTTAAATATGTTGGATGAATTGCCTAAGGTGGGAGGTGATATTTTATGTCACGCAAGCAAAGATTTTAAAATTCCAAAAGAAGGTTTTGCTCTTTCTAATAACAATCCTAAACTTCAATTTATGTATCCTTTATTTCAACAAAAAGGACGCATTTATAACTTCTTTAACTTGCCAGAAAATTTTGTTGTCAAACAAAATATTTTAATAAATTGCGACACAGAATATGGGGATGAACTACCTGATTTAAGTGGTGTTATCATTGATGGGAATATCTCTTTTGAAGAGGAATTCAAACTTTCACATTGGAAATGGAAGCCAAAAAAATTGACTGGTTATTTAAATACAGAAGGAATAACAGATACAAGTTCTGTTCCTGAAGAGTTATTTTCTTTCACAACGGATACTTCAAAAGGTGTTTTGAAAGATGTTGCCTCTCGCAATCTAAAAAGCAAGAGTGGTGATTTGAAAAAAGAAAAAATCGCCACACAACAAAATAAAAACCAAGGTTATTATATTTCGTTTTCCAATCAAAGAAATGCCTAAAAATTTATTTTTGCATATCTAGAAGAAATTGACAGTTAAAAATATTATCAATTTAGTTGATTATTAAGCATTTTTTCTTGATTTTTTAAAAAAAACAAAATATAATATCCTCGTTTATCAATTTTTAGGAGTTTTTTTTATGGCAAAAGAAGAAGTTTTGCAATTTACGGGAACTGTTACGGAAGCTTTACCAAACGCAACTTTTCGGGTAACGCTTGAAAACGGTCATGAAATTATTGCTCACACATCCGGTAAAATGCGCAAATTCCGCATTCGTGTGATGGTCGGTGACAAAGTTGAAATTGAAATGACACCGTATGATCTTTCCAAAGGTCGCATTGCGTTTAGACACAAAGCTTAATATCAGTTAACAACTTATTTTTTAATAAGGGGGATAAGTATGCAATTTGAACTTGGCATTTTTTTAGTTGAATTATTAGTTTTAATCGCTTCAATCAAATTGATTTTTCCCCTCCTCATACTTAAAAAAAATAAAGACATTTCTGTTGCCGATTTTTTAAATTATGTTTCACTTTTAATCGGCACATTGGTTGTCGGCGGTTGTTTAACAGGTTTTATTTTGGAACCCGCAATCACTTATGTACCTGCCCTTGTTGCCTTAATGGCTTTAACGGGCAGTTTTTTATTTTATCGGGTCAAAAAAAATCCAAAACTTTCTGTTTTAACAACAATTATTTTTTGTTTCTTCGGCGTTTTTTTATTGCCGAACAGCGCCCATGTTCAAGATTTTACTTGCGTTGAAGTTTTATCAAAAATAGTTGCCATCTGTTTTTGGACTCTTTTTATTTTCATGATGCAAAAATTAGATCGGGTCCCCTTCTTTTCTTTTTCAGCCTTTTCAGCGTTGATGATCATCATTGCTTTTATGTGCTCTCCTTTTTTCATGCTTTTTGACCCAAGTTTTTCAATTCTTTGTTTTTCCACTTTAGGACTGTTCGGCGTCAGCTCACTGATCTTGAAAAAACAAAACGTGATGTGGTTTGGCTCAACGCTCAGCTTTTTTCTTGCTTACTTATCTGGATATTTCGGTGTTTATTTAGGTGCATTAGGATATGCAAAAATCATTCCTATTTTTATTGCATTTCCACTCATGGAAATTATTTTAGCATTTTGCATTAACTTCATTAAAGAAAAAAAATTCTTACCGCTCACAACACCTTTTTTAATTGAAAAGGCCTATACAACAGGTAAACATGTAACCAAAGCAGTTAAAAAACTTTTTTGGACATGCTTTTTCTTTGCCGGTCTTGGATTTGTATTCATTTATATAGCAGGCAAAAATTCAGGATTAGATAGTCAAAATCACCTTTTAGTTATTCTAATTGTTACTGCTATTTTGCTTTTAAATTCATATATTGTTTTTTCTTCATGGGGACAAGAAAAAAAAGAATTTAAAAACCTTTTTAAAGATATTAAAACCGAGTTAAATTCGCTTTCAAAAGAAATAAACGAAACAAAACAAAAGGCATCAACCAAAAAGAAGAAAAAATAAAAAGGATACCTTTATGATTCCCCTTTATAACAAACCCGAATTAACCGGCGATGCCGGATTTGAATTAGTTTCCAAGTTCCAACCGTCCGGCGATCAACCACAGGCCATTCAGGAACTTGTTGAAGGCTTACAAAGAGAAGAAAAAAATCAGGTTTTGTTAGGCATCACCGGTTCGGGGAAAACATTCACGATGGCAAATATCATCCAAAAAATGCAACGCCCTACCCTTATTTTAGCACATAACAAAACATTGGCAGCCCAACTTTATGCCGAAATGAAAACTTTTTTCCCAAATAATGCGGTAGAATATTTTGTTTCTTATTACGATTATTATCAACCAGAAGCTTATATTCCAAAAACGGATACATTTATTGAAAAAGATTCTGCTATTAATGAGCAAATTGACCGCTTGCGCCATGCAGCTACACGCCATATTTTGGAAAGAAGAGATGTAATTATCGTTTCATCCGTTTCTTGTATTTATGGTTTAGGTTCAGCCGAATCTTATTCATCTATGGCATTTTCGCTTAAAAAAGGAGAAGAAGTTGACCTTAATGAACTCAGTAAAAAACTGGTTGAACTTCAATATAAAAGAAATGACATTGCTTTTGAACGCACCTGTTTTCGTCAAAATGGGGATGTGTTAGATATTTTTCCATCCCACTATGAAGATTTAGCCTGGCGTATTTCTTTTTTTGGCGACGAAATTGAATCTATTTTTGAATTTGATCCACTTACCGGCAAAAAAAAGTTGGAACTTAATGAAATCACTGTTTTCCCGGCGAGTCACTATGTCACACCACGTCCGGCGCTTTCTCAAGCGATTAAAACCATTAAAGAAGAACTTAATACAACACTCTCCTTTTTTAAAGAAAATTCCAAACTTTTAGAAGCAGAACGCCTTTCTTCCCGAACAAGATATGATCTTGAAATGTTGGAAGCCACCGGCTCATGCAAAGGAATTGAAAATTATTCGCGTCATTTAACAGGAAGAAAAAAAGGCGAAGCACCACCAACATTATTTGAATACCTGCCAGATGATGCTCTTATTTTTATTGATGAAAGTCATGTAACCATTCCACAAATCGGTGCCATGTATCGCGGAGACTTTGCCAGAAAATCCGTTTTATCTGAATATGGCTTTCGTTTGCCCAGTTGCATGGATAACCGTCCTTTAAAATTTGAAGAATGGGATCAAATGAGACCCAAAACAATTTTTGTTTCCGCCACACCTGGACCGTTTGAACTTGAACAAACAAAAGGTGTTTTTACAGAGCAAATTATCCGACCAACAGGTTTATTGGATCCGGAATGTTTTGTTCGACCTGTCTCTACACAAGTAGATGATTTAATGCATGAAGCAAAAGCTATTGCATCCAAGGGCGGTCGTGTTTTGGTTACAACTCTTACAAAAAAAATGGCTGAGGATTTAACAGATTATTTAACGGAAAATAATGTTAAAGTCCGCTATTTACATTCAGATATTGATACCTTAGAACGCATTCAAATCATTCGAGATTTGCGTTTGGGAACTTTTGATGTTTTGGTTGGCATCAACTTGCTTCGAGAAGGGCTTGATATTCCGGAAGTAGAGTTGGTTGCCATTTTGGATGCCGATAAAGAAGGCTTTTTAAGATCAACTACATCACTTATCCAAACCATCGGCCGAGCCGCCCGAAATGAAAACGGACGAGTGATTTTATATGCCGATAAAATCACAAAATCCATAGAGGCCGCTTTAACTGAAACCAATCGCCGACGTCAAAAACAAATTGAATTTAATAAAGAACATAACATCAAGCCCAAAGGCATTCAAAAAGCGATTCCTGATTTGATTCAAGATTTTAATGATTTGGTTGGTGCGCCGAATAACAAAGCAGTAAAAGATATTGAAAAAGACCTACCAATGAGCATTGAAGAAATCAAAAAACAGATGAAAATTGCTGCCGAAGCTCTTGAATTTGAAAAAGCAGCCCTCTTGCGTGATAAATTAAGAAAATTGGAACAACTTGCCGTTCAAGAATTATAAGGAAATAAAATGAAAGAAATTTTAATTAAAGCCCTTTTTGTTTTAACACTTCTTTTTTCGCTTTATGTCTTAACGGCATTTATTTTATATAGCTTTCAAAAAAAGTTTCTTTTTCATCCCTCAAAAGAAAAAGCCGATATTGCAACAATTCAAGAAAAAATCAAAAAAATCAAGGAAGTCAACTATCTTTTACCTGATGGAAAAGAAATTTATGCTTGGTATTTAGCGCCCCAAAAAGGAAAAAAACTGATTGTTTTTTTCCATGGCAACTCAGGTAATCTTTCAAGCAACACAACTCAACTTTCCTATTTTGCCAATCTAGGATATGGTTTTTTACTACCGGAATATGAAGGTTTTGGAGGAATTAAAGGTGATTTAAATCAATCAAACTTGGAGCAAGATGCCAAAACGACTTTATTGTGGGCGTTAAGCAAAGGTTATAAGCCAAAAGATATCATTATTTACGGCCACTCTCTTGGAACATATATGGCAACATTCGGCGCATGCTTTATGGCGCAAGAAAAAGAACCGGTTGCCTCCCTTGTTTTGGAATCACCATTTTATTCAATTATTGATATGGCACGTTATATGTTTGGCCCAGTGTTCCCATATAATTTATTATTATCGGATAAATTTGAAACGGATAAACTGATTCAAAAAATCAACACCCCGCTTTTCATCGGACATGGCAAAAACGACACCGTTGTTCCCTATCACCAAGGGTTAAAACTTTTTGACAAAGCCCCGCATCCAAAAGTTTTTTTCTCTTCCGATTCTGCCGGTCATCATGACCTTCCTAAAAACGGATTTATTGAGGCCGTTTTAGGCAATAAAGAATAAAACTCTTGACTTGAAACGGAATATTTTCTAAACTCTTTTTATAAAAAAGAAAAAAAGGGCGAAAGATGGGCGTGATTAAACATTCCTTGAAACGAAAAAAAGAAAAAAACCAAAAATCTCAAGATGTTTTGGGTGAATTCAAAAAACTTGTTAAACAAAATCTTTCAACGGAAGAAAAGCTTAATCTAATCACAAAGCTGACAGCACAACATTTAAAAACAGATGCCTGTACTTTTTATATGATGCGTCCTGGGGAAGTTCTTGAATTATATGCAACCTATGGCCTTGATAAAAAATCTGTTCATGAAACATTTTTACGCATTGGCGAAGGGTTAAACGGTGAAGTTGCTTTAAGAAGAAAGCCCCTTCAAGTTGAAAATGTTTGGAGCCATTCAGGATTTGTTTATAAACCGGAAACAAAAGAATTAAACTTAAATTCTTTTGCTGCCGTTCCCGTTATTCATCAAGATATTTTGATTGGTGTTTTAAGCGTTCAAAAAAAGGAACAATATCGTTTTAGCGAAGAAGAAATCGATTTCCTTTTAATTATTGCTATGATTTTAAGTGGCATGCTTTTAAATTTATTAACACATAATGAAGGAAAAGTTGCCAGTGCCAGACGTCACAAAAAATTGGATGCCGTTTGTTTAATTTCTGGGCTTGCCATTGGGAAAGCCTATGTTCATAAACGTATGCAATTTGATTCTATTTTATCTTCAGATAAACTGGCAGAACAAAAAAAATTAATTGCCGCCATTAGAAAAGTAGAAGAGGAAATCTCACAAAAACTTCTTTTGCCGGATATCACTCATGAACAGGCTGAAATTTTTAAAACCTATTTAATGTTCACTCGGGATAAAGGGTGGGCAAAAAAAATCAATAACGCCATTGAGGCGGGATTAACAGCAGAAGCAGCCATCCAAAAGGTTTTAAATGAAATCACTGAACGCATGAGTATGATGAGCGATCCATACATTAAGGAACGCCTTCATGATTTTCAGGATTTGGCTGGCAGAATTACACGCCATTTAAATAAAAAACAAGTAAAATCTTCCAAAAGACTGGCTAAAAACACAATTTTAGTTGCCAAAAATTTGGGGCCAGTAGAATTGCTTGATTATGATTTAAACAAAATCAAAGCCATTGTTTTGGAAGAAGGCTCCCAAACCATGCATATGACCATTGTGGCCAAATCACTTGGGATTCCTGTTGTTTCCGGTATTAAAGATATCACAACCAGCATTTTAAATGATGATGTATTAGCCGTTGATGCCGTCAACGGATTTTTATATATTAATCCATCCGATGAAGTATTGGATGATTTTGATGCTCGATTTGAAACATATAAGCAACACCAAGCACAGTATCTACCTTTTAAAAATCAACCAAGTGAAACCAAAGATGGCACTTATATTTCCCTAAACATCAATGCGGGTCTGGCTGCAGATATTTCAAACACCAAAAATTTTTCATATGATGGTATTGGTCTATATCGAACGGAACTGCCGTTTATGTCTGCCACATCTTTACCTGATTTAAAAGAACAAATTTCCATTTATAAAACCGTTTTAAAAGAAGTTGGAAATAAAAAAGTTATTTTCAGAACACTGGATATCGGCTCAGATAAAATCCTTCCCTATTTTGAAAATAAAAAAGAAGAAAACCCTGCCATGGGCTGGCGATCCATTCGGATTACACTTGACAGACGCATTATTTTAAAAACACAATTACGTGCGCTGATTAAAGCCGGAGCAGGACGAGAATTAAACATCATGTTCCCAATGATCACAACGATTGATGAACTAAAAGAAGCTAAAAATTTATTACACACCGAACTTGAAAGAGAAAAGGAAAAAGAAGGACTTTTACCTTCATCTGTTCAAATTGGAACAATGATTGAAGTCCCCTCATTATTATTTCAATTAGATGAACTTACAAATGAAGTTGATTTTGTTTCTATCGGCACCAATGATTTAGCACAATTTTTCTTTGCAACCGATCGATCAAACCCCATCATTTGGGATAAATATGACAGCTTATCTCCCGCTTTTTTAAAAGCGCTTCAAAAAATTTTAACAGCCTGTCAAAAAAAAGGCATTCCTTGTTCTGTTTGCGGAGAAATGGCCTCCCGTCCATTAGAAGCTTTTGCGCTTTTAGCGTTGGGTTTCACTCATTTATCAATGAATCCTGCATCGTTAGGAAGCATTAAAGCCGTTATCAGAACAACAAACATTCAAGAAGCCAATCACTTTTTAAAAAATCATTTAAATGATTCCGATGCAAGCTTAAGAACGTTACTCAAATCTTTCGCAACGGATCATGGGGTTTTAATTTAAATAAAGAGAGGAAGAAAATGACAACAAAAGCAATTATACTTGGCGCCGGAATGGGCAAGCGGATGGGAACGGATCTTCCCAAGGTATTACATACAATTTGCGATGTACCGATGATTAATATTTTATTGGATTCCGTCAAAAAAACAGGGATTGAAGATATCACTGTTGTTATCGGTCCAAATATGCAAAACGTTAAAGATGCAGTTCATCCAGTTAAAACCGTTGTGCAAACAGATCGATTGGGAACAGCCCATGCTGTTTTAGCAGCCGAATCTGAAATCGGCGTTTTCGAAGGAAATGTTTTAATCTTATTCGGAGATCAACCACTCTTTTTACCCGAAACATTAAAAAAAATGATTGCAAAATGCGAAAGTGGAACTGACGTGGCCATTTTAGGCTTCATCCCCGAAGACCCCAGAAGATATGGCCGTCTGATTATGGGCGAAAACGGTCTAGATGCCATTGTCGAATATAAAGACGCCACCGACCTGCAACGGGCTATAAAACTTTGCAATTCCGGTGTAATGTGCGTAAATGGAAAATATTTATTGGAGCTGTTAAAAGAAATTGATAATCAAAACGCAGCTGGCGAATACTATTTAACAGATATCGTAAAAAAAGCAAAAAATAAAGGTCTGTCTCGCGATGTTGTTATCGGTGATGCAGAAGAATTACATGGAGTGAACACACCAGAAGAATTGGAACTTGCCGAAGAAATTTATAAAAAAAGGATGGGGGCATGCTAGAATTATTTGGAAAAGTTTTAGCCTTTGGAATTATTGTGGCTCTGATTTGTTGGGTGATTGCGCTTTTTTCAAATGAAGTATTCACCGCCGGATGCACGAATAAACTTCTGTCTTGCTTATCTTCAACTGAGCATGAAAAATGGTATGCAAAAATTTTAATCGGCATTAAATGCGTTTTCCAAAATTTGGCTTGCGTCGGCAAAGAATTCATTTCAATTTTTAAATAAGGAGGGCTGTATGAGTGTGTTATTAGCAGATATCGGTGGAACAAATATCAGATTAATGCTTTTAAATGAAACGCAAGTTTCTTTCCTTCAATATTATAAAACAAGCAATTATCGCACACTCAGTGATGTTTTAAAGGAATATTTAACCCCTATATCCATTATCCCCCAAAAAATGATTTTTGGAGTTGCAGGGATTATTCAAGAAGATATCACCCGTCTCACCAATGCCGATTTTGAAATTAACTTATTAGATTTAAAAAAAGAATATCCTAACACAAAAATCAAACTTGTGAATGATTTTGAATTGCAAGGATGGGGGATTTTAAAAGCCAAAGAAAAAGATTTGCGACCGCTAACGAGTAACACAAAAGAAGAACAGGATATCAAACTTGTTTTAGGCCCAGGAACAGGTCTTGGTAGCTGTTTTTTAATACCGAACAGTTCAGAATATCAAGTTCTTTCCTCAGAAGCCGGACACTCATCTCTTTCGCCAATCACTCAAAATCAACAAAAAATTTTGGCGGAAATCTCAAAAGAAGAACAAGTTGTTTCATTTGAAGATATTCTTTCCGGCTCTGGATTGCTTCGTCTTTATAGCGCTATTTTAAAAATCCATCAACAAGCACCGGATGCTTCATGGATAAGCGAAACCGAAACCATGAAAACCTCTTTTGGTATAACAGAAACAACTGAAGCAGACCTTTTCCCACTCAGGCCTAAAGAAGTAACTGATTTGGCAGCCAAACATGATGAAATTGCCTTACTGACCTTTTGGTACTTTTTTGAATTTTTAGGTATATATGCTTCAAACTTGGCTCTTTCTCTTAAAACAAAGGGGGGCGTTTATTTGGTTGGGAACTTATTAAATCAAGCAACCATTCGCACCTTGCTTCTCAAATCAGACTTTAAAAAATATTTTTATCTAAAAAAATCTTTTGCTGATTATCTCAAAAATATTTCCGTTTTCTTGATTGAACAACAAGATATCCAATTAAACGGGCTTGTTTATTTGGCAAAAAATGTTTAAAAATAAATAGATTATAAAAAAAAATTATTTTTTATAAAAAAAAGCTTGCAAACCTAAATTTTTTCTGCTATTAATTATAGCACACCTTGGGGGTGTAGCTCAGCTGGTTAGAGCGCCTGCCTGTCACGCAGGAGGCCGAGGGTTCGAGTCCCTTCACTCCCGCCATTTAAGGACCGCATTCGCGGTCTTTTTTTTGTGCGTGAAAGAACTCTCACACAAGGGTTCTCGTCTAATTCCAACTATCAACTTGCTAGTTGAAATTCTTTAATGTATTTGAACAGCAAAATTTTCTTATTTTTGCCTATTATCGTAAAAAACAATAAAATACTCTTCATTCAACACCTCATTTTTCATAAAAAAAGATTGTTTAAATTTAAAAAAAATGATACTTTATGATCACAGGCAAACGAGTAAAACATGACAAACAGTTTATTAAATAGTCTAAATCCCGATCAACAAATTTGTGTTCTTGAAACAGAAGGCTATATCAGAATCATAGCTGGAGCAGGAAGCGGAAAAACAAAAGTTTTAACACACAGGTATGCGCACCTTGTCCAAAATTTAGACATTCCAACAAAAAGTATTCTTTGCGTAACTTTTACTAATAAAGCAGCACAAGAAATGAAAAATCGCATTAAAAACCTAATTGGCGATCACGATACTGCCTACATTTCGACATTCCACTCTTTCTGTGTAACCATTTTACGAGAAGATATCCACACACTCAATTACCCAAAACAATTTTTTATTATAGATAACGAAGATAAAAAAACAATTCTAAGAAAAGTATATGAGGATTGCCAGCTTTCACAAAGTGACATTACATTCAAAAATGCTATTGATTTCATATCCAAAAATAAAGATATTGATTTTTTAATTAATTCAAATACAAGTGAGATATCAAAAAAATATAATCTCGCAAAACAAAATCCTGATCCTCATAATAAAATATTATATGGGTACATCTATGAGCAAAAGAAAGCATTTGGTCTAGATTTTGATGATCTAATTTATTTTACACTGTATATATTCAGAAATTTTAAAAAAATTTTAAAAAAATGGCAAGAACGTCTTCAATATATTATGGTTGACGAATTTCAAGATGTATCAGAACGTCAATATATCTTAGTATCTTATTTAAGCCAACACCATAAAAACCTATTTATTGTTGGTGATCCAGATCAAACCATTTATTCTTGGCGCGGATCCCAACAAAATTTCATTTTAGATTTCAACAATCAATTTAAAAACGTTAAAACCTTTGTTTTGAATAAAAATTACAGGTCAACGCAAAATATTTTAGACGTTGCAAATTCACTTATTTCAAACAACAAAGATAGAATAAAAAAAGATTTATCTGCCGTTAAAACTCTAACAAATCCAGTCATTTATAATCATCTAAAAACGGCAAAATTAGAAACTGATTGGATTATAAAAGAAATCAAAAAACTCAAAAAACAAAAAGCAAACTACAGGGATATTGCTATTCTATACAGAGCTCATTATTGTTCGAGAACACTTGAAGATGGCCTAATAAGAGCAAAAATACCCTACACTATTTACAGTGGAATCAGCTTTTATGAACGAAGAGAAGTAAAAGATATACTGTCTTATATGAGATTCCTTTTATATAAAGATGATATTTCTTTTTTAAGAATCATCAACACCCCAAAACGAGGTATTGGGAAAAAAAAGATTGAACTAATTCAAAACACTGCAAATCAAAATTCGTGCTCACTATACTCTGCTTTAATCAAAAACATAAAAGAAAATAGATTAACCAACACTCACGCTATGAATTTTGTTAAATTATTTAATACAGCAGAAAAAAAATTAAAAACAGCAAAATTAACAGACATATTAGAATTTTTATTAACAAAAAGTGGCTACCAAGAAGAACTAAAAAGGGATGGAGATCAAGAACGACTTGATAATTTAGCTGAGCTCAAACAATCAATCATTGAGTATGAAAGTCATTTTGGCGAGAAACTTGAACTTACTGAATATTTACAACAAATATCATTGCTAACAAATCAAGATAAAAAAACAACTGATCAAAATTCCATTAAACTTATGACTATCCACACCGCAAAAGGATTAGAGTTCCCTTATGTATTTCTTTGCTCACTATCTGAAGGTATTTTTCCATCTTATAATGTCAAAAGCAATACAGAACTTGAAGAGGAACGACGACTTGCTTATGTTGCAATTACAAGAGCTGAACTCAAATTATTTTTATCTGATTCAGAAGGCCTAAATTTTGATAATTCATTCAGATATCCATCTCGCTTTATTTTAGAAATAAATCCAAAGCTATTAACATTTATTACCAAACTAGATGAAGAATACAAAAATCAAACAAAACAACAAATCACAAGAATCGATGCATTTATTAACAACACACAAATGCATAATTATGAAGTTGGATCTACTATTAACCATAAATATTTAGGGAAAGGCACTCTTATTGAATATAACCAAAACGATAATACCGGACTAATTAAATTTGAAAATATTGAAACACCGAGATTAATCAAAATTAAATCATAAAAATAACAGCCTTATTGATTTAACAACTTAAAATAATTTTAATTAACTTGGAAAACACTTTCGGCAATATCTGATTTTTGAAACTTTAACGTTTTTAAATGCGACATGATCTGTTCATCATTATTAAGAGCCGCAATTGAAAAAATATTCTCGCCATAAAAATTGGCAAGCTCAACGTGAATGCCCGGTTGACGCAACAAAAATTTCATCAATTCATATCTGTTATTTTCAACCGCACATAAAAGCGCCGTATTCCCAAACGTATCCTGAGCATTAATATCGCACCCCATCTCAAGCAAAAATTTAACCACATCAACAGATCCATGTTCTGCGGCATAAACAAGAATCGGCTTGGCAAGTTTTCGATCCGTTTCCTCATCCATTTCAACAAAAAAGATGCGTTTCACATCCAAAAGAGCGGCACAATCTTGAAGCTCAATCAAATCCCCCGCATCAATTGCACTTTGAATCCGATGAGCCATCAAAACCTGAATATTATCTCTTTCAATTTCTTCTTCAATCATCTTTTTCATCCCTTTTCATTCTGTCATATTAAATACAAGTATAACTCAAAGTGAAGAAAAAGTCAAATATTTCAATAAAAACCCCTAAAAAACATCCATTTTAATCTTAAAATTTTTTTTATTGACAAAGCATTTTTTTTATTTTAGCATAAGAACAAAAGTAGAATATTTCTTAAATCGGAGGGATGATATGCTAACACAAAAACAATATTTACTCTTAACTTTTATTAATGACACCATTAAAGAAAAAGGTGTTTGCCCTTCATTTGATGAAATGAAAGAAAAACTTAATCTTCATTCAAAATCCGGCATTCATCGGATTATCAACGCCCTTGAGCAAAGAAAGTTCATTAAAAGAGCACCTAATAGGGCTAGAGCCATCGAAGTAATTGCCATGCCGGCTGAAAAATATGTTGCCCCCGTTAAAGTGATGGGCAAAAATAAAACAAAAGGATTTTCTCAAGCTGTTTACAATGTTGTAAACGATAACTCAATTGAAATTCCATTATTTGGCAAAATTGCCGCCGGCGTTCCCATTGAGGCTATTCGCAATCCCAACGATATGGTTACCGTTCCATCCCATATGATGGGCTCCGGTGAACATTATGCCCTTAAAATTGAAGGGGACTCAATGATCAATGCGGGGATTATGGATGGCGATACCGTTATTATCAAACGCGCTGACTATGCTCCAAATGGATCTATTGTTGTGGCGCTTGTTGATGGTTTTGAAGCTACATTAAAACGTATTCAAGTTAAAGGCAGACAAGTCACCCTTATTCCAGAAAATCCTGCTTATGAACCAAGAACTCTTGATATTGCTCGTGTTGAAGTTCAAGGATTATTGGTTGGGTTAATGCGCGCTTATCATTAAAAGACATATCTTCTTATTCTTCCATTAAAGAGCGATACTCCTCCTAAAAAAAACGAAACTTCCTCTGTCGCTCTTTTTTCTTGATTTTTTAAGAATCAGAAAAATCAAAATTATTTTTATTTTTCAACATGTTACAAAGATTTAAATTTAAATATCGCGAATCTGATTAATAATTTGTTAATTTTTACGCTTAAAACCCCATTTTAAGAGGATTTTAAGGTATATTTTTATTAAAAAAAATTTTTTTGATTTTTATTTTTTTTACTTTTTCTCAAAAAAACAAAAAATCAATAACCTTATAATATATTGATATTAAAAGATATTTTTAGCATATTTTCTATTTTAACTCTTTTGTCAATTTATTTATAAAAAAGTGTTGACTTTTTTTTAAAAATAAGCTATAATGCAACCATCATCAAGAGGTGATGATCAAGGTGTTTGAGTTATTTTTTAGTCTCCCTATTTTTGTGAAACCAAACACCATTGGGAAAGAGAGAACCTGTCCCCCCCCTTTTTTCATTGTTCCTCTTTCCGCTAGGGGCCCTTCTAGGGCCCCTTTTCTTTTTGTATCACTCAAACTAATCCATACTATTCAAGATATAAAAAAAATTTATACCCATAAAAATACTCTTTATGCCATCTATTTAATTTTCATCAGCTCTCTACCATTTTTTCGCAACCAAATTTCTGCCTGTGCCTGCTCAACATTCATTTTTGCCACACACTGCCAAAAATCATCAGAATGATTCATTTCTTTTAAATGCGCTACTTCATGAGCTATCAAATAGTCAATCACAAAAAGGGGAGCAAAGGCCAATTTAAAACAAAAATTCAGATTCCCTTTTGAGGAACAACTCCCCCATCTGGAAGTTGTATCTTTCAAAGTTATTCGATTAATTTTTTTATCAAAACCCGATGCCATCTTAGGTGCTTTTTCACAAATATATTTCAAAAGTTCTTTTTTGGCAAAATTTGAAATTCGACGGTGCAAAAACTCTTTTTCTCCCCCCACATACATTTCATCCTGTTGAATCACAACGCCATGGGTTTGCGTTTCATCATGTATAATTTTATATTTTTTTCCAAGTATTAAAACTTCATCACCATCTTTAAAAACTTTTTCCTTACAAGCACTCTGTTTTTCCTTAATCCAGTTAAAATGCGTCATTAAAAACAAAACAGCTTTCTTTTCGCTCACAAAATAAGGCATCGTCAATCGAACAGATCCAGTTTTTGCAACACTTAACCGAAGTGTTTTTTGCTTCAAGCGTTTTAAAAGAATAACATCAAGCCCATTAACAGTTATTTTTTTCATTTGCAATATTTATTTTTTTTCTTTAAACTTAATGGTAAGTATGCACCACTTTTTTAACAAAAGAAAGGATAAATAGCTCATGGACTTTGAAAAATTAAAAAAATTTCTCATCTGGATTGGAATACGCATTCTTGAATTTTTTATCCTAACATGGTTTTTCCTTGGAATGGATCCTTTTGAAACAACAGGCAAAACAACTCATCAATTAACACAATATAAAAATATTGTTTCCAGACAACTACATTTATTTTTTGATGCTTCTTCCAGATTGGGGGCAAAAGCTAACAAATATGGACTCGAAGAAGCTCAAAACGTGATCAATGGTAAAGACCCATATCAGGAAGGATACATGATGAAAATCGATAACGAAATCAAAGAAAATATTAGCAAATAATCAAACTCTTTTTATGAAAGCACACTTTTTCAATAAGTGTGCTTTTTTTTATTTTTATAAAAAAGACTTATCTTCTCTTGCAAGAAACAGATAATTATGTTAAAAGAAAGCATTATTTTTTTTCAAAGGATTAAATGGTTATGACAAACACTTTAGATAAAACAAAATTCGTTGAAGTTGAATCAGCTATCAGCTTATCTGAAAAACAACTTGCAACTTTAAGAACAAGATTAAGTGACATTTTAAAAACGGATAATTTTATTTTGCAAGTAAAAGTAAACGAATCTTTACTTGGCGGCCTTAAATTGAATGTTGACTCCCTACTTATCGATGCATCTGTTAAGGGTCAACTTTCCTCTTTTCAACAAGAAATCGAAAAACGTGTCGCCCGAGCCGTTGATGTTACAAAAATTGCCGAAGTTTTTTCTGATACCGTTTCAGACTTTGAAGAAAAAAAAGAAATCAAAGAAATTGGTAAAGTTCTATCCGTTTCCGATGGGGTTGCCAGAGTTGAAGGATTAAAATCCATCGCCTCTGGTGAACGCGTTGAATTTGAATCTGGTCAAACTGGTATGGCCTTAAACTTAAATCCGGATGTAGTAGATATTGTTATCTTTAACGATGCACAAAACATTAAAGAAGGTGCCTTCGTTGCTAGAACCAATCAGATGAACACTGTTCCTGTCGGCATGGAACTATTAGGTCGGGTTATCAACCCTCTGGGAGCCCCTATTGATGGGAAAGAAGGATTTAATGATTTACCGCACAAACCAGTGATGGCTCCCGCTCCGGGAATTATTGCCAGAAGCTCCGTTAATAAACCGATTCAAACTGGGATTAAAGGGATTGACTCCCTTGTTCCAATCGGCAGAGGGCAACGCGAATTAATTATTGGCGATCGTCAAACAGGGAAAACAGCTATTATTTTAGATACTATTTTAAGCCAAAAAGAAAAAAATGCTGTTTTACCAGATTCTGAAAAATTATTCTGTATCTATGTCGCTATCGGCCAAAAACAATCAACTGTTCGCGATATTATGCGCATTTTAGAAGAAAACGGAGCCATGGAATATACAGTTATTGTTTCAGCAACAGCTTCTGATAGCGCTGCCATGCAATATCTAGCTCCTTATGCTGGTTGTACTATTGGGGAATATTTCAGAGATAACTCCATGAATGCCATCGTCTTTTATGACGACCTTTCCAAACATGCCGTTGCCTATCGCGAAATGAGTTTATTACTTAAACGTCCGACAGGGCGCGAAGCTTATCCAGGTGACGTTTTTTACTTACACTCCCGTTTATTGGAACGCGCCGCCCAGCTCAGTAAAGAATATGGTGGTGGCTCGCTCACAGCATTACCAGTGATTGAAACGCAAGAAGGCGACGTTTCAGCCTATATTCCAACAAACGTTATTTCCATCACTGACGGACAAATCTTTTTGGAAACAAATCTCTTTTTACAAGGGGTTCGTCCAGCCATTAACGTTGGGTTATCCGTCAGCCGTGTAGGTTCAGCTGCTCAAAGCAAAGCCATGAAAAAAGTTGCCGGCTCTTTAAAACTTGATTTAGCCCAATATCGCGAAGTAATGAACTTTTCTCAATTTGCATCGGATTTGGATCCAGCGACACAAGCTTTACTTAACAGGGGTTCTCGTCTAACGGAAATCATGAAACAAAAACAATATCATCCTTATTCCATGGCCGAAGAAGTCATTTCCATTTTTGCAGGGGTAAATGGGTATTTGGATAAAATTCCATTAGATAATATCTCTGCTTTTGAAGAAAAACTTCTCAAAACGGTTGAAAAAGAGCATAAAGAAATCATTGAAAGTATCCTATCAACCAATGACCTAACAGAAGAAACAAAAGAAAAATTAAGCAGTGTACTTAAAGATTTATCAGCAACAATGGGAACCGATGACGAATGAGCTCATTAAAAAAGATATCCGACCGGATAAAAACGATTAAATCAACTTATCAGGTCACCTCTTCAATGAAAGTGGTTGCCATTTCAAGACTGAAAAAACTGCAAACTACTTTTATGAAAACAACACCTTATATGACGGAAATGAACCGCGTTATCCGTCGGTTAATCAGAAGTGCGACCAAACGCCAAGAAGATTTAATTTGGCAAAATGATCCCACTCTTTTACCATTACCACGCCTTTTAAAAGGAAATGGAAAAGATTTAAAATATACTCTTGTTGTTATCACATCAGATGATGGATTAAGTGGGGCTTCAAATGTTCAGGTTGTTCAAAAAACGCAAGAAGTTGTTAAATATCTTCAAAAAGAAAATAAAGAGATAACACTTCTTTGTTTTGGAACAAAGGGTGCTGAAATTTTAAAACGTTTTTACCCAAACATCAGAATTATTACCGTTAAGAAAAAAGTTTTTAATTCAAATGAAAGCTATTTGGATGCCGAACGTCTTTCAAGTGATCTGACAAAGGCCTTTTATCAAGATAAATTTGACGTTTGTCTTTTCATATACAATCAATTTAAATCCGTTGTTTCACAACGTCCAACCATTGAACAGCTTATCCCTGGTAAAATGTTTTCAGAAGAAAACCCTTGGCAATTTTTAATTGACACCAATGATCTCGATTATATTTCCAGAGACGTTTTAGGTCAAAAAAAGATTGCGCTTAAACAAACAAGCTTTTTAAAGGCCTTTGGTAAAGGGGATTTATTTTCCCCGTTTGGCGCTTTGGATGCCACCTTGCTAAAACAACCGACCAGAGAACCCGAAATGTATGATTATGAAGGGGGAGATTTAGGGATTTTAGAACGCATTTTACCTCAATATATGACCGCATATGTGAACCGCGTTTTAATTGAAACAGAAGTTGCTGACAATGCTGCCCGTTTAATGGCAATGGATAATGCAACAAAAAATGCCAGCGATATGCTTCATGATATGCAAAAAATTTACAGAAGAACCAGACAATCAAAAATTACAACAGATATTGCCGAAGTCGTTTCCGGCGCAATGGCACAAGAGCAATAAAGGAAGTATCAGATGACAAAACAAAACAATCAAGAATTCATCTCGGAAGGAAAAATCACCAGAATCACAGGGTCCGTTGTTGACGTTTCATTCAATGAAAAGGACTTACCCAAAATTTACGATGCATTAATCACAACTATCGGTGAAAAAAAATTAGTTTTGGAAGTTGAACAATTATTAGCCGGCAATATTGCCCGTTGCTTATCCATGTCGGATACCGATGGCTTAGTTCGCGGTTCTATTGTTTACAACACCGGAAAACCTATCAGTGTACCGGTCGGGCTTGGCACCTTGGGACGTATCATGAATGTAACTGGAGAAGCACTTGATGAAAGAGGACCAATTGAAACCGAAACAAAAGATAGCATTCATAAAGCTCCACCTTCTTTTATGGATCAGGCTCCAAATAAAGAAATTTTGGAAACAGGTATTAAAGTTATTGACCTTTTATGCCCATATCCAAAAGGCGGTAAAATCGGTCTGTTTGGGGGTGCCGGTGTTGGTAAAACAGTTATTATTATGGAATTGATTAATAATATTGCAAAAATGCATGGAGGATTTTCTGTTTTCACCGGCGTTGGAGAACGATCCAGAGAAGGAAATGATTTATATCATGAAATGGTTGAATCCGGTGTTATTGATTTAGAAGGCGCAAATTCAAAAGCTGCACTTGTTTTCGGACAAATGAACGAATCCCCCGGCGCACGTGCACGCGTTGCTTTAACAGGACTCACTGTTGCTGAATATTTCAGAGATAATATGGCACAAGACGTGTTACTTTTTATTGATAATATTTTCCGTTTTACTCAAGCAGGATCCGAAGTTTCTTCCCTTCTTGGTCGCATGCCTTCTGCCGTTGGATATCAACCAACTCTTGCAACAGATATGGGGGCACTGCAAGAACGAATTACCTCAACAAGAAAGGGGTCTATCACATCAATTCAAGCCGTTTACGTGCCTGCAGATGACTTAACCGATCCGGCACCGGCAACAACATTTACTCACCTTGATGCAACAACGGTTTTATCTCGTCAAATCGCAGAACAAGGTCTTTATCCAGCGGTTGACCCTCTCGATTCAACATCCAGATTATTAGATCCGGCTGTTGTAGGTGAACGTCATTATGAAGTAGCAACTGAAGTTGTTCGCGTATTACAGGTATATAAATCTTTACAAGACATCATTGCCATTTTAGGTATGGATGAACTTTCTGAAGAAGATAAAAAAATTGTTGCCAGAGCCCGCAAATTGCAGCGTTTCCTAACACAACCATTCACCGTCAGCGAAGTCTTTACCGGTCGCAAAGGCTTAACTGTTGATTTAAAAGACACTATTGAAGGTTGTGCCGGTATTTTAGACGGCAAATATGATGATCTACCAGAACAAGCCTTCTTTATGGTTGGCGTTATTGAGGAAGCCGTTCAAAAAGCCAAAGAAATGAAAGCAACAGAAGGAAAAGTTAAAAATGCCTGAGACAAAACCAGCCTTAAATCCTTTCGGCTATAACCCACCGGAAGAATCACCCAAAAACGGGAAAATCAGAGTCAAACTGATAACGCCGTTATTTGAGGCAACAGTAATTGAGGCCGATAAAGTTTTATTACCGGCCCTTGATGGTGATATTTTAATTTTGCCAGATAGAGCTCCTATTTTCTTTTCTTTAAGACCAGGGCGAATGATTGTTTATAATGAAGGGCAAGAACCCATTTGTTTTTTAGTTTCAAGCGGAGTTACGGAAGTTAGACGTAATCTTTGTCCTGTAATGGCTTGGGGTGGCAGAGAAGATAAAATCAACCCCTATAAAATTAAAGAACAGTTGGATGCCGCATTAAAAGCCTTACCCAGTGTAGATTCCATTGCCAAAACCGAAGCGCTTGCTCGCATTAATTTCTTTAAAATGGTTTTAAAAGAATTAAAATTTGATGAAAACGCTCAGCAAACAAGTTCTACAAAAAAAACAAATACACAAATAACCCCTGAAGATTTGGGAATAACAAAATAAAGGCAAAAAAATGAAACGAATTCTTCTTTCTTTTCAATCATATATAAAAAAGATGCCTTCTTTCAAAAAATCCGTTTTGCTCTTTTTATTAGGAGGATGTTCCGCTTTTTCTTTTGCCCCTTATTATCTTTTGTTTTTCCTTTTAATCGGATTAACATGTTTAATGAGTTTTTTAAATCAAGCTCAAACAAAAAAACAAACCGCGCTTTTTTCTTTTTCATTTGGCGCAGGATTAGGTGTCTTCTCCCTAAAATGGATCACAAATGCCTTTCTAATTGATGGTGGAGCCTTTTCTATATTTATTCCGGTGGCGCTGTTAGGTTTTGCTCTTTTTATGGGTCTTTTTTTTATGTTACCCGCAATTTGCTCTTTTTTCTTTAAAAAAGGGATTGCAAAATGGCTGGCATTTTCCAGCTTCTTTGCTTTTTTTGAATGGGTCCGTTCATGGATTTTCACAGGTTTCCCTTGGAATCAAATCGGCAATATTTGGACAACATTCCTTCCTTTTTTGCAAACAGCATCTTTAATCGGCGTATTGGGTCTTTCATTGATCACATTGTTGTTTTTCACATCATTTGCGCTACTGCCTAAAAAAAGATATGTGATTCTTCTTAGTCTTATTTTTTGCCTTTTTTCATTTGGAGGTACTCTATCTCTTATTGAAAATAAAAATGAAATGGTTTGGGGTGTTCATTTGAGATTAGTTCAACCCAATATCCCTCAATCTTATAAATGGGATAAAAATAAAGCACAAGATAATTATAATCAACTTCTCACTCTTTCGCGCGAAAAAAATCAAAATATCACTCATGTAATTTGGCCGGAATCAGCTTTACCATTTTATCCGGATATTGATGAGGTGGAACGCTTGCGTTTAATGGGCGCATTAAGACAAGGCTCTGTTTTATTGGCCGGAGGCATGCGCATTATAAATCTTAGAAAAAGAGAACTAGCAAATTCTTTATTTGTTTTTGATCACTTAGCAAATATTATCGGATACTATGATAAATCTCATTTAGTCCCATTCGGCGAATATGTGCCATTTAGAGAGGTTTTAAAAATCGATAAAATTGTGCCTATACCTGCAGATTTTAAAAAAGGTTCCGGGCTTCAAACATTATTTATTCCTAAAGCACCACCAGTTTCTCCGCTTGTTTGCTACGAAGTGATTTTTTCAGGACACGTGGTGAATAAAGAAAAACGCCCTGAATGGCTTTTAAATATAACCAATGACGCTTGGTATGGCATTTCTGCCGGCCCATATCAACATTTAAGTATTGCCCAAATGCGCGCCGTTGAAGAGGGGTTACCTCTTGTACGCGCTACTAATAACGGAGTCAGTGCTGTCATTAATCCTTACGGAGAAATTATTGCCTCATTACCACTTGGGAAACAAGGGGTTTTAGACACATCCCTTCCCCGTTCCAATCCGCCAACACTCTTTTCAAAATATGGAAATACTCTGCCTCTTTTAATGATTTTCATGATTTTTATCTTTGCTCTATTAACAAACAGAAGAGAAAAAAGATATCAAAATCAATAAAAAGCACTTGACAAAGAGTTTTTTATTATATATAATGCCGTTACTTATCGGTTAAGTTTTAAGAAAGGGTCGTATCATGAAAGTTCGTTGTTCATTAAAATCAGCCAAGATGCGCGATAAAGATTGTATCGTTGTTCGTCGTAAAGGCAGTGTTTATGTGATTAACAAGAAAAAGCCAAAATTGAAAGCTAAACAAGGTTAATCCAAACAGTAAAATAAGCCCCGAAAGGGGTTTTTTTATATCCAAAACTTTTATTTGTTCTTTCAGCAAAAATATGCTATAATAAAAGAAGAAAGAAAAAAGGAGGATAAAATGAAAAAAATTTTACTTGCAATTTTGATATCCGTTTTTTGTTTAGGATCTTTTTCAGCCCACGCTAGTTTTTGGGCTAAGTTAAAAAAACAAAATAACTGGGAGCAAAAAAAAGCTTCCCGCATAGATGATACTTGGAAAAAAACACCCTAAAAATAACACTTCTCTTTTTATAAAAGATCAAAAGGTTTTGGTGCCTCAAGACCTTTTTTTAATTATTTTTTCACTAATCCTCTCAATAAATAACATTTAAAGGGAATTAAATTGATTTTTCAATTCTCTCCTTTTTCACATCTTTTTTGAATCTCTTTTAAAACGGATTCATAATATTTGTTTGCAATTCTTTTATCAGATAAACACATTTCTTTAATTGAAATTTGCCGTGTTTCCCGTTTTCCACAAATTTCAACCAAACTTCCTCTCAAAAAAGCAGGAATATCTCTTATTTTTAAAGCAAAAATATTTGCAACCTCTCCTTTTTCAGGAGAAAAATCCCATAATGAATATAAAGTGTTGACCAAATAAATATGGCAAAACTCATTATTTCTATACATCCCTAAAACAGCTTGATTTAAAAATCTTTTAAAATAATAAACATCCTTATTTTGAATCAAAACACCAAGTTCTTCTTGGACTTCCCGAATTCCTTGTTCTTTTGTTTCTCCTGCAGATAAATGCCCTCCAGCTGTTGCATCAAATGTATTCGCTCCCACCCTATTTTTAGGTCCACGCAACTGCAAATAAACTTCTTTTTTAATCGGATTAAAAAGCCAATAAGCCACTGTTTGATGCCATAACCCTTTTTGATGAACATCATCTATTGTCGCAACTTCTAAAAATTCACCTTGCGCATTAAAAACATCTATCAATTCCATGGAAATATCACTCTTTTTGAAGCATCTCTTTTGCAAAATAATCTTTCAGATATGCGCGCATGTCCGTTTTTTCAAATTTTCCATCATAAAAATCATCTTTACCAAATCGAATACCACTGATAAGTGCTTTTTTCGAAATCCAAATCCCTGTTTTTTCATCAACCAACCATTTAATCGGCAACACTTCAATCCAATATGGTTCTCCAATTTGAACATCCTTTCCATTCGAAAGAATCGAGTCACTGTCTGCCGGCCGCCCTTCAACCCGAATATATTTTTTACCTTCATGTTCATAAACAAAATAGAGTTTGGGTTTAAAAGGATGTTCATAATCCGTTAAACCAGCAGTATCAAATGTAAAATACCTTTTTGTTTTTTTCAACTCCCGATTATGATACATTTTTTCAAGTAAATCACTTAACTTGATCTTAACCGATTTTTGCGGATATTCGCCAAAAACGGCCATCGTCACTTCCAAATCATTCGGTAGCAAAACTTTTTTAATTTTGGCGTTTTTAATTTTATCCGTTTCCTTTTTAAGCAATACCGGACGAACACCATCTCGGCGCCGATTTGGATAATAATAACAAAGATCACCCGCATGCGTAATCGTTCTAACAAGACCCAAATCAATTAAACCGGATGCTGTCCAAATATAGCCAGAACGATCACCTTCAATTGTTGTTCCGGCACTTCCCAGCCACCCTCCTAAAACAATAGCCAAATCACTTAATGCCACTTTTGTGCCGTATTTTTTAATCACTTCAAGCGCATTCTCGCCCCAAATTTGCTCTTCAGTTAAAAGTGTTACCTGAACCATAAAAAGTCCCTCCTCTTCTTATAGGATACCATCTTTTCATCTTTTTGACAATAATAAAAATGCCCTCAAAAAAAGAGCATTTTCTCTCATTAAAAAACTTATTTAAAATTTATTCTCTACACTTACTCACAAAATCTTTTAACTGATCATTTTTTTTAAACAGCAAGATGTGTTTCAAAACATTTCGGATCCTCATATGAGGAATATCTTGTTTTTAAAATCTTAAAAATATTTTCCGGTATTTCTTCATATTTATCACAATTACTCTGTTTTTGCGAAAAATATAATGCTAAAGGAATATATTTAGCATCCAATAAAATGGTAATATATTTTCCACTCCTTAATTTTTCCCCAAATTGACTTTATCATAGCATCTAACATTTACCAAACAAAAACCGCTCTAAATAAAAGAGCGGTTTTAAAGAGGGAGACAATTAACTTATTTTTTTTCAATTCGATCAACATCTATTTCCGGTGCGTGCATAATCTCTTTATCTACTTCACCATAAATTATGACCGTATCAGCCGGTGTTACAGTTAACCCATTCCAATCATCATTATCAATTTCAACCACTATTGCACCGGTTGAATCTCTAAATTCATATTTTTCTTTAGCTGTTTCTTTTTCAATATGGCCCGTTAATTGAACAAGCGTATCATCTTTTGCTTTTAATGCATCAGCAACTGTTGTAACGCCATTTGATGGACCTTTAAATCCTCCTTGTGCTACCGGTGCATTCGGTTCAAAGCCGGCACTTGCAACACAAGAAAATGCCACTAAAAGGGCAAAAAGAGAAGTGTGAACTATTTTTTTCATTTGAACTCCTTAATAGTAATTATTATCATTAACAATTTTAATATAAAATAAAAAAAATTAAAAAGAAAGTCTTTTTTTTATAAAAAACTTTTTTTCATATTTCTGTCATAAAAATATTTGTTCACTTAAAAAAATTCAAGTCTAATCCTATCAAAAAATACCAATTAAAAAACAGGCGGTAAAACCGCCTGTCTTTTTTTCTTTTAATTTTAAGCTCTTAACTCAGCGCCAGTTGCTTTTTGAACAGCATTGATAATTTGAACGCTTAAAATTTCAATTTCTTTATCCGTCATTGTTTTTTCAACCGGCGAAACCGTTACCTGAATTGCCAATGATTTTTTGTTTTCAGGTAATTTTTCGCCTTCATAAACGTCAAAAACAGTTACATTTGTGATTTTTTCTTTATCAACGTTTGAAATCGCTGACAAAACTTTTGCTGCATCAACATCTCGATCCATCACAAAAGCAAAATCTCTTGTAAACGGCATTAAGTTAGACATCTTCAAAAGTTTTTGTGATTTTGACTTAGCTCTTGGTTGAGGCACATTATCCATATAAACTTCAAATGCAACCACCGGTGTTTTAATATCAAAAACTTTTAAAATAGCTGGATGAATTTCTCCAAAATGGGCTACAACATTTTTGCCCAAAACAAAGGAACCAGAACGCCCCGGATGATACCAAGATGGAGCACGTCTTGCAACTTGAAGATTTTGCGGTGCATCAATAGCGCATAACGCATCTAATGCATCAGCCTTAGCATCAAAAATATCAACTGAACGATTATCCGTTAAGAAATGACGCGGATAAAATGAACCAGCTCTCACCCCACAAGCAACCATACGCTGTTCATTTGGTGTTGCTGAATAAAATTCAGGACCGACCTCAAATAATTGAACATCTTTAATGCCTCTATCTTGATTGCGTTTAACAGCAGAAAGTAAATTCGGCACTAAACTCGGACGCATCTCATCTAAATCAGAAGCAATCGGATTAGCGATTAAGATCCCTTTTGAATCAAAATATTTTGCTAATTTTGAATCCATAAATGACCAAGTAATTGCTTGATTAAGACCACGATGAGCCAAAGACCGTCTAATCGCAATTTCCCGTTTTTGATGTGGCAATAAGATACTTGTTGTAAGCTCTTCAGGACGAAGAGGTGCTACCGGCAACTCATCCAGTCCATAAATTCGAACAACTTCCTCAACAATATCAGCTTTTAAGCAAACATCATTTGTTCTCCATGTCGGAACTGTTATTTTATTGCCATTTACTTTAAAGCCTAAACTTTGCAAAATTTGAACAACTTTTTCATGAGGGATTTCAAACCCACATAAACGTTTAATTTCGTTAAAATCAAAATCAATTTCATGCGTTTGACCTGCTCCTTTTCCAACAACAATAAGATCTGAAGCTTCACCGCCACAAATATCTAAAATTAATTGTGTTGCTCTGTTATTTCCACTGATTTGAGAAGCTGAGTCTATGCCACGTTCAAATCTTGTTCTTGAATCTGATTCCGCATTCAAAATACGCCCGGTTGAGGCAATTGAAATCGGATTAAAATACGCAGATTCCAAGAAAACATTCACGGTTTCATCAGAACAACCCGTTTCTTCACCACCCATCACGCCGGCAATGCTTTGTGCTTTTTTTTCATCAGCAATGACTAACATACCTTCTTTTAGGATATATTCTTTTTCGTCCAAAGCTTTTAATGTTTCGCCTTCTTTTGCTGAACGAACATATAAATCACCCGTTAACTTATCAGCGTCAAACACATGAAGTGGTCTGCATTCTGCCAAATTCAAATAGTTGGTAATATCAACCAAAGCCGAAATCGGGCGCAACCCCATTGAAATTAAAAAGTCTTGCATCCACTTCGGACTTGGGCCATTTTTTACGTTTTTGATATAACGACCGGCAAATTCCAAACAGTTTTCATCTTCAATATGAACATTAATCGGAGATTTAAATGTTCCTTGGATATCTTTAGCCTCTTCATAAATAAATTCACCAATACCAGTGGCAGATAAATCTCGAGCAATACCTTTAACACCAAAGCAATCACCTCTGTTTGGCGTTACATTAACATCAAAAATAACATCGGCATTAAAAAATTCACTAGCAGGTGTTCCAGCAGGCAAATCAGTTTTTAAATCTAAAATACCTGAATGATCTGACCCCAAATTTAATTCCTTTTCAGAGCAAAGCATCCCGCAGCTTTCAACCCCACGAATAACACCTTTTTCCAACCGTTCTCCATAACAAGGGATCATTACTCCCGGCTGTGCCAAAATAGATTTCATTCCTTCATAAACATTGGGTGCTCCACAAACAATTTGAAGAATTTCTTTCCCATTTGAAACACGAAGAACATGCAACTTATCAGCATTGGGATGATTTTCAACCGCTTTAATTTCACCGATAACAAACCCTTGAAGTTCGGCACCTTTATCAATCACTTCTTCAACTTCCAAACCAATTGAAGTTAAGGTATCCGAAATTTCGGTTACAGACGCCTCTGTTTTTAAATAACTTTTTAATGCACTTAAAGAAACTTTCATCGTTTTGATCCTCCGTTCAAACTCAATCCGCTTGTGTTTGTCGGAATATCAAGCGGCAAGAAACCATAATGTTTAATCCAACGCATATCGGCGTCAAAGAAACTTCTTAAATCAGGAATGCCATATTTAAGCATTGCAAAGCGGTCTATCCCACAACCGAAAGCATATCCTTGATATTCATCCGGATCCAACCCACAGTTTTTCAAAACATTCGGATGAACCATGCCACATCCGAGCAATTCACACCAACCGGCACCGGATTTAATTTTAAATTCACCATTTTCTCTGGAACAACCAACATCAGCTTCATAAGAAGGTTCCGTAAACGGGAAATAACTTGGGCGAAAACGAAGAGCCACATCATCCGTTTCAAAAAAGAGCTTCATAAATTCAACCAATGTTGTTTTCAAATGAGCTAAATTTGTTTTTTTATCAATCACAAGCCCTTCAATCTGATGGAACATCGGCGTATGAGTCATATCATAATCTCTTCGATACGTGCGTCCCGGAGCAACAATTTTAATCGGCGGTTTTTTACCTTCCATCGTTCTGATTTGAACGCCGGAAGTTTGCGTGCGCAAAACCTTATCCGTTGTATTTTGCATAAAAAATGTTGCTTGCATTTGGCGTGCCGGATGTGATGGCGGAATGTTTAAAGCCTCAAAATTATGAAAGTCATCTTCAATATCCGGACCCTCAGCCAAATCAAATCCCATTTGCGCAAAGATGGAAAGCATTTCTTCCATCACTTGAGAAACCGGATGAATTCGACCCATTGAAACCTCAGGACGAACCGGCAAAGTGACATCAACTTTTTCAGATTGTAACCGCTCATTTAATTCTTTTTCTTCCAAAAAGGATTTCTTTTCTTCAATAAGGGCTGCAATTTCATTTTTAAAAACATTTAAAAGTTGACCCATTTGTTTTTTTTCTTCAACAGGTAAAGAGCCCAGTTCTTTCATTAATCCGGTTACCGAACCACTTTTACCCAATGTTTTAACTCTCACTTCATCCAAAGCAATCAATGTTTCAGCCTGAGCTAAAGAAGCATTAATTTCTTCGCGCAAATTTGAAATTCTTTGTTCCATAAAACACCTTTTGTTTAATTTCGTTTTCTTTATTATAAAAAAGATTTAAAATATCTTTATTTATAACGCATTTATATCATATTTTCTAAAAAAAATAAAGGATAAAAATAACAAATAAAGCCAAAAGATTTGACAGGAACGGTATTTTTTGTTATGCTTTAAAAAACGCTTAACGCCTTAAAGGAAAAATCAATGACAACTGATGAAAAAAGAACATTGCTTTCCACTTTGACGCGCATTTCAGATTCAGAAGAAATTCGCGATTATGAGCGTTCTTTTTTAAAAAAATATGCCCAAATTCAAAATAACCGATACAACTTCCTTCTCAATCGACAAAAGGCTGAACAACAACCTCTTCCAGATGACTTATTTTCCCTGTTTAATATGAAGGAAAATTAAACTTTATAAAAAAACAATCTCATCTTTGCCATTAACCAAATTTTGGTTTATATTTCACCTTTTAAAATAACCCACTTTCATAATCCGATTAATAACCTTTTTCAGCGTCCTTACTCTAATCCTGCGTTATTCTTGATAAAGTATTTTAAATAAGCCACGTTCATTATAGTAAAAAAACCGCCTCTTTCGAAGCGGCTTTTTAAATTTTGAACAGCTTTAAATTATAAAGCAGCTTTTGCTTTTTCAACCAATGAAGCAAATGCTTTTGAATCATTCAAAGCAATATCTGCCAACATTTTACGGTCTAAAGCAATACCAGCTTTTGCCAAACCGTTCATAAAGCGGGAATAAACCATGCCGTTTGCACGAACAGCCGCATTGATGCGAACAATCCATAATTGGCGGATTTCTGTTTTTTTCTTGCGACGGTCACGGTAGGCATATTGCAAACCTTTTTCAACTTTTTGTTTTGCAACAGTGTAAACCTTGGAATTACGTCCACGGTAACCTTTTGCCATTTTTAAAATTTTATTGTGTTTTGCACGAACTGTCGTGCCGCGTTTAACTCTAGCCATTTGTAAACCTCCTTATCCGATCAAAAATTTCTTAATGACTTTTGAAGCAGCTTCACTCATAATTGTGCAGCCTTTTGCTTTTCTTTTCATTTTAGAAGTTTTACAAAGCAAGTTGTGACGTTTAAAGGATTGTGTTCCTTTGACTTTTCCTGTTCCTGTTAAGGAAAAACGCTTTTTAACAGCGCTTTTTGTTTTCAATTTAGGCATTTTCATTTCCCTTTACTAATAAATGTTTCGAATAACGGCCTGAAGGCAGCCTGTAGCCTTTTTAGCCAATCGGCGCCTATTTTATCAAAAAAAAACTTATTTGTCAATCGATTTTAATAAAAAAACAGTTGATTATTTATTTTATTCAGACTACTATGCAAAAAACAGAAAGGTAAAATAAATGAAAACCGTTGAAGAAAAACTTATCGATATTGAAATAACACTAACCGAACAGGAAAAAATCATTACTGATCTTAACGATGAATGCATCCGTATGAATAAAATTATTGATGACCTTGTTAAACAAATAAAAATGCTAACAGATCATTTGAAAGAAAGTAATGTAAAACCTCTTTCTGAAGAAACACCTCCCCCTCATTATTAAGAGTTTATTCATGAAAAAAAATACAATAAAATTAATCATTTGTTTTTTCTTATGCATTTTTACAATCGGTAGTTTTTTTATGCCTGTTCAAAAACAGTTTACGCAAAAAAATTATCGTTACTTATTGATGCTTTCTTCTTTTAAACGCCCAATTTTCCTTTCGGGACAAATTTATCGTTTACTTAACCAAACCTATCGAAATTTTGACATCAGCGTCTCTATTAAAGGAAGTCCGAACGATTATGGCTTTGCCTCAACTTTTTCAAGAGAGTTTGATCGATTTAAACAATCCGGTAAAGTTTTTGTTAGATTTGATCATAACGGACATCAATTTTCAAATTTATTAGACACAGTTCGCCATCTTGATATTAATAACTATGATTACTTTTGCAAAATCGATGATGATGATTGGTATGCGCCAGATTATTTGGAAGAACTCAATCGTAATTTAAATCAATTATCAAAAAAAGAGCAAGCCATCTCATCTTCAACATATCATTTAGGACTTATTTTAACAGAAGATATTAAGCAAACTTATCTTAATAAAAATACAACTCCCCTTTCGGGTCCAACACAATGCTTTTCAAAAGCAATTATTCAAATAGCACTCCGACTTGAAAAAAATCCAAAACTGATAACAAAATATCTACCTAATGCCAACGAATCCTTATTTGTAAACAGAGAAGATCGCTTTTTAGATCATATGGCAAGACAAAATGGTACGCATATTGAAAGAGATGCATTGTATCCTTCTGTTATCTACGGTTGGCAATATCGCTCTGTTATTCGGAATTATAACTATGTTGATTTCAAATAAAAAAATGTTTTGAAGCTAGTCGTTTGCCTTTTCTTATGCATTTTAACAATCAGCAGTTTTTTATATCTGTTCAAAAACAGTTTACGCAAAAAAATTATCGTTACTTATTGATGCTTTCTTCTTTTAAACGCCCAATTTTCCTTTCAGGACAAATTTATCGATTACTTAACCAAACCTATCAAAATTTTGATATCAGCGTCTCTATTAAAGGAAGTCTGAACGATTATGGGTTTGCCTCAACTTTTTCAAGAAAATTTGATCAATTTAAACAATCAGGTAAAGTTTTTATTTGATTTGACCACAACAAGAATCAATTATCAAACCCTTTTGACACAATAAAACATATTAACATCGACAAGTATGATTACTTTTGCAAAATCGATGATGATGATTGGTATGCCCCCGATTATTTGAAAGATGTCAACCGTAATTTAAATCACTTATCAAAAAAAGAACAAATATATTCATCAAGATCTTACCATATAGGACTTATTCTCACTGAAGATATTTCAACAACTCACCTCAACAAAAATAACACTGATCTTACCAGTCCAACACTTTGTTTTTCAAAAGAGCTCATAAAACTATCCTTACAAATTGAACAAAATCCTTCATTAATCAAAGAATATATCCCGACAGAAAACAAATCTTCATTTATAGTCAATGAAGATCGCTTGCTTAATAAGCTAGCCAGAACACTTGGTCATCATATTGAAAGAGAGTCCTTCTATCCTTCAATAATTTATGGTTGGCAATATCGCTCAGTTATGCGAAACAGAGGATATATCCTCTTAAATAAAACTCAATCCAATTAATTAAAAAAAGTGTTGACAAAAAACAAAAAGTAGTATATCATATATATAATGATTCATTTTAAGGAGGGATATCATGTCAAAATACGAAACAATTCACGGCTCAATCAAAGCCAAAAAACTTGCCAATAAAAAAGAAAATAAAGAACCTGTTTTAAATGCTTCAACACAATCAGGATTCGGTTATTTAGTCGGCGAAGTCAAAGGGAAATTAAAAGTTGCAAAAAATGTTGCTTTTACTCTTGCTATTGGAACTTCTGGACTCTTTTTATCTTCCTGTGCATCAAGTCCAATGGGGGTCAATAATTTAGTCACTCGTCAAGGAACAACGCAAACACGTTACGAATATAATTCCTATGGAAAATTAACTTCCAGAACAACATCTTATTCTGAATTCAACGCCGTAGAACAAGCTAGAGCAGAAAAAGAATATGCTAGAGCCAACACTGAAAATGCCAGAGCATTTAAAACAATGGGTCAAGGCGTTCGTGAACTTGGTCGTGGTATTGAAGCCATGCGTAAAGCATTCAACAGATAAACTTCAATATTAATCTATAAAAAAAATACCAGCTGTTAAATAAGCTGGTATTTTTTTATATAAATCAACCCACAAGTAATCACAAACAACGGCAAATCCATTCAAGGTTAAATATATTAACAAATCAAGACTGTTACCCATTCATATATTAAAAATCACCTGATAAGATTCTCTACTTATCCCCTCCCCCAAAAAAAACAACTAAACTGAAGCAACAAAAAAAATCAAGATATTTTCAAGTTGATAAAATTATCAAATTAAAAATAAATTTGAAAGCTTAATTAATATAGCCCCCCTTTATTCAAAATTTAAAGCGCCACCAACTGATTGAAGTAATTTTTTCTTTTCCTGACTGGAAAGAACATCAACCGTCTCTTCTTTTTTCTTCATAACCGGCTGAACAATTTTTTGTTCCGGCATTTCCATATTTTGCAAAATAGCATCTTCTTCCAGCACCAAATTTTTGCATTCTTCTTTGCCTTTATAGTCAGCTCCAACCGGTAAAAGTTTTTCGGCATAATAAGAAATAAATTCGCATTCTTTGGGCGTGTATGTAATATGATAAGGCTTAATTCGAACCGTTTCTTTTGCCCCTTCAATTTTTAAACGCATTTCTTCTGCTGAAAGATTATTTGTGATATGATTGGTTTTACAAAAATCAACACATTCATCTTTTTTATAAAGATTCAAAATTTCACGCACATCTCCCGGATATCTTAAAATCACAGCTGTTTTTCTTACTTCTAATACATTTGCACCATTTGGCAAATTCCGCTGTTCCGTCACGCTGATTTCATCTCCTGTTTGCGTATCTTTTAAAACCGCCATTTTAGCTTCTGTTTTTAATAGCAGATATGGTTTTTGATTTAATCTTTTTTCTTGTTCTAATGAAAAAGCACATCGGCAATTATAAAGTTTATTATCTGCAAACCGTTTTTGAGCAGATATCGGGGTGCAGGATTTTATATTCTTGCGCATTTCTGCTTCAGCTTTTTGAGATGTTATTTTCCCTTGTTTTGCTAATTGCATTAAACCATAATTTTCTTCTGCTGTTTTGCATCCAATTAAAATAGCTTGCCAGAAATGATCCAAAGCAGCCTCTTCATTTCCCAGACTCTCGTCTTTTTTCAAAAAGAAATTATATGCCAAAATATTATGTGCAACAGCAGATCCTTTTTTTGCGGCCGCATCTAAATAGGAAAATGCTTTTGAATTATTCGTACGCATGTAATAAAAACCCAAAATTTCCAATACTTGCGCTTCTTCCTCTTGCGTTAGAGCATTCGTTGCCAAAGCCTTTGTTAAATATTCATATCCACCTTGAAAATCATCTTTTTCAATCAACTTTCGCCCTTTTAAAATATAGGCAGCCGGATGTCCAAGCAAAATAGCTTTTTCACAATAAAGGTCATGATATTCATGATCCGGATAACGAACACAAATTTCATGAATAGCACGTTTCATCTTTTTTTCAGAAACATAACCCGCCCATTTTGACCAAACAAATTCTTCATTTGCAAAACCGCACTTATCATAATTCGAAGTATCCTGAATTTTTCCTGTTTCAAGATCTTCCAATAATTTTTCGCAATCAATTGACGGATACTCCTTAGCATAACTCAAAACAGAAAAAAAACAACAAGCCAACAACAATGTCTTTGAAAAAAAATATTTCATGCGTCTCTCCTTTATTTTTCTTTTTTTATACCAAATATCAAACAGGTTATCAAGCAAATTCCATGCTTGACTTTTCAAAAAAAAAACGTTACGTTAAAAAAAATCAATTTAACCAAAAGGAGCTGATAATGACTATCGTAACTTTACCGCCAGATTATAAACCAACGCAAGACGAAGAGTACATGAACGAACGTCAACTTGAATATTTTCGTCAAAAACTCATTGACTGGCGTGCTGAGCTTGTTAAAAACTCTGAATTCACATTGCAAGATTTAAAAGAAACAAGCTTGCAAGAATCCGATATGAATGACCGAGCCAGCAGTGAAACAGATCAGTTTTTGGAATTACGTACAAGAGACAGAATGCGTAAACTCATCAAAAAGATTAATGCCGCTTTAGATAGAATTGAAAACGGTACATATGGTTATTGTGAAGAAACAGGCGAACCCATTGGATTGGGCCGTTTAGAAGCCCGTCCGGTAACAACGCTATCTATCGAAGCACAAGAACGTCATGAACGCAAAGAAAAAATGCAATCAGATGAGTAATTCAAATTTTTGGAATTTAAAATCGGGGTTTATTTTAGCCTCTGCTTCTGTGAATAGACGAGCACTTCTTGAAAGTGTTCGTCTTATTCCTACTAAGATTATTTCTCCCGAAATTGATGAACGTCAACTGGAAGGCGAATTACCTGCCAGATATGTAAAACGTATTGCCACAGAAAAAGCAAAAGCTGTTTCATTAACACATCCAGGGGAAACAATTGTTGCTGCTGATACGGTTCTAGCTGTTGGACGCCGTCTTATTCGAAAAGCATATACCGAAGAAGAAGCTCGTGCAAACTTAAATCTTTTATCTGGTAGAAAACACCGCGTTCTCACTGGAATTTGCGTTATTTCTCCAAGCGGGAAAATCATTTCTAAGGTCAACACTAGCTTTGTCACTATGAAAAAATTGGATGAATCAGATATCCGGTTAATATTAGCATCTAACGAATGGAAAGGCGTTGCAGGATACCAAATTGAAGGTGTTTTATCTGCTTTTGTAAAACAAATATCCGGTTCATATTCAAGCATTGTTGGTATTCCAGTTTATGAAACCGTTCAAATTTTAAGAGGCATTTTGTAAAAAATGAGTGAAAAATCGCTTATTTGTCATCAATTGGAAAATCAAACTATTATAGCCATTTTAGATGAAAATGAAAATTTATCTGAACTTTTTGTCACAAGAAAAAACGCTTTAAATTTTGATAGAGAGTATTCAGCAAAAATCGTTTCATATCATCCGAAATTAAAAGGTTATTTTGTTCAAACCGAAAAGAGATTAAATGCTTTTGTTCCTTCTGACAAAAAACTTCCCATTGGCAAAAAAGTTTTTATTCACATTAAAAAAGAAGCCAGACGACAAAAAGATGCTACCGCTGAATTTGTTGATAGTTTAACAAATTCACCTTCTTTTATTGATGAAATCAAGAAAGAATATCCTTTTAAAGAAGTCCCCCTTTCCTCTTTAGAACCATTGATCGAAGAAGCGCTTGAAGAAGAAATTTCTTTCTTAGATGGTGCCTGCGCAACCATTCAAAAAACAGAAAGTTTGTGGAGCATTGATATTGATTCTAAAGATTCAGAAGCTTCTCTAGAAGAAATCAATAAAAAAGCTGTTCAACTCATTCAAAAACAAATTCAACTAAAAAATATCAGCGGTATGATTTTAATTGATTTTGCAGGCAGTAAAAGAAAAAACGAACAAGACTTTCTATTAAAAGAAATTAAAAAAGCCTTTAAGAATGATAGTCGAACAAAAATCTATGGATTCAGCGCTCTTCGACTTTTAGAAATAAAACGAAAAAGCGAACGTGCCGATATCTATGATCTTTTTTTAACAAAAAAAGGTTTAAAACATCCACTTTATGTTTCCTATCTGATTGAAAGAGCTATTTTATCATCCAAAAGCGGAAAATTAAAGCTAATAATTCATCCTTCCCAGGAACAATATCTTTCAAAAACAATCAAAAACCAAGTTCAAATTGAACCAAACTTAAACATTCCACCAGATTATTTTGAATTAAAGGAAAATTAAAATGACAGACATCAAAGTAAAATGCCCAATTTGCGGTAAAGAACCTGAAACAAGATATGCTCCATTTTGCTCAAAAAAATGTGCTGATGTTGATTTAGGCCGTTGGCTCAAGGGCTCTTATGTTGTCCATACAGATGAAAAACCAGAACCAGAAGATCTTTTAAAAGAGATAACTGACAGCGAATAATAAAAAAAAACAAAAAAAAGTAAGATTTTTAAAAAAACTACTGGACATTTAAAAAAAAGTAGTGTATAAGAGTCTTACTTTGGGTTCGCCTGGGTAGCTCAGTTGGTAGAGCAAGGGACTGAAAATCCCTGTGTCGGCGGTTCGATTCCGTCCCCAGGCACCATTTAAAAAAGCACCAACTGGTGCTTTTTTTTATTTATCATCCACATTAATTTCGATAAAACAAAATATACGCGATTAATGAAAGATTCATCATAACAATCAATCAAATACTTTAACATCATTGAAAAATATACAATAAAAATAAATAAGCAGATATTTTTTAAGATATTATCATTTCACATCTTCACCAACAACTTCATTTAGAATAAATCAAAATATTCTCTCTCGTTACTCCTTCGGCGGTTTTATTTGGCGACCCCACGGGGATTGCTCGCGTTCCTTACGCTCGTCCCTCATTTTATTCGGGACCGTCCTTAATCGGACGTCTACTTCGCTTTCAGCTTCGTGAACGAACCCCTCCGGGCTTCTCACCCTCCATGGAATTTCACCCATAAAAAAAACCACCTTTCGGTGGTTTTTATTGGCGACCCCACGGGGATTCGAACCCCGGTTACCGCCGTGAAAGGGCGATGTCCTAGGCCTCTAGACGATGGGGTCATCGTAAGATGTGTATTTTATACACTTTTATTACTAAAAATGCAAGAACTTTTTTAATTATTTTTTGTTTTTTTTATTTCTTATTGATTTTATTATATTTTATTCATTTTCAATCTCTTGAAAAATGCTTGATTTTATCCTATTTATTTTTTACCATAAATTAAAAGATTTTTTTACTGGAGGAAAAATGCAAAATTTTTTGGATTTAATTCAAAAACGCCGCTCAATTTATCATTTAAATAGAAAAACAGATATTTCTTTAAAAGAAATTATAAAAACTGTTGAAACGTGCTTAAAATACACCCCCACCGCATTTAACTCTCAAACCGGTAGAATTGTTATTTTATTCCACGAACCTTATCTTTCTTTCTGGAACTCAACAAAAAAGACTTTAAAAAAAATAACAAGTCCAGAAAAATTTGAACAAACAAAAGAAAAAATTGATTCTTTTAAAAAAGGAATTGGAACAATTTTGTTTTTTGAAGAACAACATACTCTTGAAGCCTTGGAAGAAAAATTCACCCTTTATAAAGACAACTTTCAAATTTGGAGCAATCAATCCTCCGGAATGTTACAATATGCCGTTTGGCTTGCACTTGCAGAATTAAATTTAGGAGCCAATTTACAACATTATAATCCATTAGTTGATGAATATATCTACCAAACATTCAACTTGCCGCAATCTTGGAAACTAATGGCTCAAATGAACTTTGGTGGCATTCAAAAAGAAGCTGATGAAAAAACGTTTTTAGATATCAATAAACGTCTTCATGTTTTTAAATAAGACATAAAAAAAACGGTTCTTGCCATTCAACTGCAAAAACCGCTTTTTATTTTAAAAAGAATTACTTTTTGATATCACCCGTACAATGCGGACATTTTTTAGCGCGAATATCAATTTTTGAAAAACAGTGCGGACAATCTTTTGTTGTCGGTTCTGCAGCAGCTGCTTCTTCTTTTTCTTGAGCTTCTAATTTAGCTTGCAATGTATTCACAGCTTTAATCAACATAAACACGGCAAAAGCAACAATTGTAAAGCTGATAATCGTGTTTAAAAACATACCAACATTCATTGTGACAGCACCAGCAGCTTGAGCAGCTGAAAGTGAATGGTATGGACCAGAAGCTCCTGCACCATCTTTCAAAACAAAGAATAAATTTGCAAAGTCAATTTTGCCAAGCAAAATACCAAGCGGAGGCATAATCACATCTTTAACAAGGGAATCTACAATTTTTCCAAATGCAGCCCCAATGATAATACCAACAGCCATATCAAGCACGTTACCGCGCATAGCAAATTTTTTAAATTCAGCTAATAATTTCATTTAAAATACTCCTTTATTTAAATAATTGAAACAAATTTTTATATGAAAGAGAAACACCAATCATCAAGTTGCTGGCATGAGAAGAAGCTTCTCTTGATTTCGCCAAACGATAAGAAATATAAGGCCCAAAAGTTAATGTATCCGTGATATCAACATCCATTCTAGCCGTCAAATTCAAATCGTGTTCCAAATCGGTGCCAATATATTGACTATAAGAAAGATATTTTCTGAAATATCCATCTGTGGATAACTTAACACCTTCTCTTAAAGTATGTCCCAATCGCCACCCTGTTTCAAGTGCAAATTTACTCACATGATCACTATAAGTGATATCATATTCGCCAACACCTGCAACATATAATTCTTCAACAATTTTACCGCTTAACAATTTTAAACCGCTCTTACCACGAAAAACTTTCATACGAGGAGCATCTTCATTGCGTGTAAATTCCGTCTGATAGGCAAGGCTTGCAAAAGGACCTAAATCCATTCCACGGTATTTCCATGTTTTATAGGTATAATCCGACGAAAGTAAAATTTTATCTTCATTTTCACTTGTTTCTGAAACATCTCCCTCTTGATGCCCTTTAATTTTGGTTCTGCCATAATTTAAGAAAACAGAGTTATCCCAGCGATATGTGTTTGTTTCATGTTCTAAAACCGCATCAAAAACACCTTTAATCAAACTTTGATTATCGGCATTTAATTGCGTCACCGGTGAATTTTCATATTCCTTGGCATTAGAAACTTTTGTTGAAGATAACTCCAACCCTACCCGTCTGAAATTCAAACGCCATTGAGGTTCATTTAATGGATTTTCTTCAGCATTAGCTGATACAGAAATAAATCCTGCAACAACCAAAGAACACATACCAATTTTTTTTACTGAATTTAACATTATTAAAATCCTTTTTTGTTGTTTCACACAAAAATATGTCTTCTATTTGATAAATGATAAAAGTGCTTTTGTAAAGCACTTTTATTTTAAAAAGATTGTATAAATTCAATATATTTATTCTGAGGGGGTTGAAGCTTGTTTATTTTTTTTCGCCTCTTCTTCTAAAATCTTTTTTGTTTTAGCGCTAACTAACTCATCCATTTTAAATTCCATATCTAAAGTCAGATTTCCTTCTTCATCATAAATCTTAGCTTTTCCGTCTTTTTTGCCATCTTTAAATGAAGAAATACTTCTTAATTCTCCGGATTCATAAAAGGTTTTGCTTTCCCCATCAAGCTTATCATTTTTATAAAAATCAACGCTTTGAATAACACCATTATTGTAATAAATTGTTTGCTTGCCGTTTAATTTTCCATTTTCATAAATACCTTCAACATTGATTGTGCCACTCGGATAATATTGTTTAAACTCACCATGAGGCAAATCATTTTTAAACATTGTTCTGGTACTTAATGTTCCATCTTCATAATAAATTGCGAATTCACCATCTTTTTTCCCCGCTTTAAAAAGCGTTGTCATCTTCACTTTTCCGGTTGGATAATAAGCTACAACAGGGCCTTCTTCTGATCCGTTTTTATAATTTTTTTCAAGAGCAACCTGACCATTTTCATAAAATTCAACTAATTTACCATCCAAAACACCATTTTTCATTTCAACACTGGATTGAACATTGCCATCCAAATAATAGGTTGTCAGTTTTCCCTCAATTTTATCATCTTTATAATTGCCTTCTAACTTTAATTGACCAGTGTTATAAAAAACTTTAGCCGTTCCGTTTTGTTTACCATCTTTATAAAAAACTTCTTTTTCGATACTTCCGTCTTCATAATATGTTTTAGAAACACCGGCCAACATATCCTCTTTATATTCTTCTTCTTGCATCAACTGACCAAAATCATAATAAGATTTTGAAAAACCATCTTTTTTACCGGCTTTATACCCTTCTTCAGTACGTAACTTGCCATTTTCATAATATGTTTTAACAATCCCTTCGGGCCCCTCTTTTTTGAAAAGCCCCTCTCCTTTTAATTTACCGTTTTCATAATATTCTTTCACTTCACCATCTAAATAACCATCTGTATAAACCCGAACACGTTGCAACTTATCTCCATCAAAATAAGCCTTATCTTCACCATTACGTTTACCATTTTTATACATTGTTGCATATTGAACAGACCCGCTTTGGTAATAAACTTTTGATAAACCTTCCGGCAATCCCATGTTAAAATAAGATTCATTTAAAAGTTTACCGTTTTCATAATAGGAAACTGATTTTCCATGCAACCGCCCCTGATTATATTTTTCAATGGTTTTTGTTTGACCATTTTCATAATAAGTGACACTTTCCCCATGTGGTAATCCATTAAAAAAGAAAGCCTTTGCTTCAATTTTTCCACTGGGATATGTTCTTTGTAAAATTCCATTTACCGGTGTTTTATCTGATTTTTTCAGCATAAAAGGGCTTTGAAAAACCACATCATCTTTCGTATATACCGGCACTTCGATTGTTTTTTTTGCTTCTGTTGATTTTTGATCCGGCGCTTTTTTTGCCTCGGTTGCAAATCCTTGCCCCCCATTCATCCAAACAAAACAAAAACTTAAAGCGCTATATAAGAACAACTGTGATTTTTTCATTTAACCCTCTAAAAAAAATAATTTAAAACTACTAAAACACTATCAAACTTTCATGTTAAAATCAAATTTATTTTTATTCAAAAGTCAAAAAAATATCCGGCTTAAATGTAAACCGGATAAAAAAAATATTCCTCTTTATTTTTGACTAAACAAAATTTTTTTCTTTCGCTTTTAATAAAATTTGAACACGATTTTGCACTTTAAAAGCTCTTAAAAGAGAACTGACATGCATTTTTATAGTCGGTTCTGCAACACCCAAAATATGCGCTATCTGTTTATTTGACAATCCCTGAGCTAATTGGTTTAAAACAGCTACTTGCCTTTCAGATAAAAAAGTGCCATCTCCAAGCGAATATGCTTCTTTTTGATACGGTCTGATACTTTGATTCATTTTTTACTCCTGTTACTTTAAGGAGGATTCCATTTTTTGAATCTTCTCCTCTTTATATGCTATTTTCCTTGATAATAATTCCAGCATTGTTTCATGATTATTTTTCTTTGCCCAATCTTGCAACATATAAAGTGTTTTTAAGTTTTGCTGATGAGCTTCCACAATAAACTCTTTTAATTCAAGAGGCATTTCATCCCAAGCAACAGCAATTTCCTGTTTTAAAATTTTTCTTTCTTCTTGAGATAAACATAAATCTTTATTTATTTCCTGTTTCATATACAAACCCCCAAATAAGTAATTGGTTAAAAAGCATTATTTATAAAGGCGTGAAAGCCTTATCAATCACTGTTATAGGTGTGTTTCGAAAAAAGATTTGTCAAGAGAACAAAGAAAATCAAAAAAATCTTATTTATTTTTTTTCAAATATGCAATAACTGCCGTTACAGCTGCAGGCGTTATTCCCATTAACCGATTCATCGCCCCGATTGTGAGTGGCCGATGCCGATTCAAACGCATTTGAATTTCATTTGAAAGCCCACCAACAAGTGAATAATCAATATCCTCAGGAATTTTTAATGCTTCATCCTTTTTGAATGAATCAATATCCGTTTTTTGACGATTTAAATATCCTTGATACCGCCCTTCAATTTCAAGTTGCTCGGCAACATCATCCCTGATATCTTTCAAAACCGGCCAAACTTTAATAACATCAGACCAAGTTATTCCCTGACAAGATAGTAAATCAAATGGATTTCGTTTTTGCCCATCAGAATTTACCATATACCCCATTTGATTAAGTTCTTTTGGTGTTCTAAACAATGTTAAAACCAAATCTCTTGATTTATTCATCAAGGCCTCTTTTTCAAGAAAAACTTGAGCGCGCTCTTTCCCCACACAACCATATTCAATTCCCAAACGCGTTAATCTTAAATCTGCATTATCTGCACGCATTGTTAAACGATATTCCGCTCTGGATGTAAATAAACGATAAGGCTCGTCAATGCCTTGCGTTGTGATATCATCAATCATCACCCCTAAATAGGAATCAGCCCTATCAAATGTTAATTCTTTTCCTGTTTTCAAAGCAAAATGCGCGGCATTCACCCCAGCTAAAAGTCCCTGCCCGGCCGCTTCTTCATACCCAGTTGTTCCGTTAATTTGACCCGCCAGATAAAGTCCCTTAATTTTTCTTGTTTCCAGTGTTAATTTTAATTCCCGCGGATCCACATAATCATATTCGATCGCGTAGGCATATCTTAAAATTTTAACGTTTTCAAGTCCCGGAATACTTCTTAAAAAAGCTTCTTGAACATCTTTTGGAAGAGAGGTAGAAATCCCATTTGGATAAATGCTGATACCATCTCTTGTTTCCGGTTCTAAAAAAATATGATGTGATTCGCGCCCTTGAAAACGAACAAGCTTATCTTCAATACTTGGGCAATATCTTGGGCCTATTGAATTAATCTGCCCACAATAAAGAGGAGCTCTATCCAAATTATCCAAAATGATTTTGTGTGTTTCAAGCGTTGTATGCGTAATAAAACAAGAAATCTGTTTTGGCTCAAAATCCTTTGTCATAAATGAAAACGGTTTAGGCGGATAATCACCTTCTTGCTCTTCGGTCAACTCCCAATTAATGGAATCTTTATCCAACCTTGCAGGCGTTCCCGTTTTTAATCGCCCCATTTGAAAACCCATTTCTTTTAATGATGGCGTAATCCCCTTGGAAGCTTCTTCCCCAAAACGCCCTCCTTCAATTTTTTCGGGTCCGATATGCATCAACCCGTTTAAAAATGTCCCCGTTGTAACAACAATAGCAGAAGCAAAAATTTCTTCATCTCCCACTTGAACACCTTTAATTTGACCATCTTCAAAAATCAAATTTCCAGCATCACCTTCTTTAATTTTTAAATTCGGATAGGAAAGCAAAATTTCTTGCATATATTTTTTATAAGCATCTTTATCAGCTTGGGCACGTGGACCTTGAACAGCCGGACCCTTGGAACGATTAAGAATGCGAAACTGAATTCCTGTTTTATCAATCACATGCCCCATCAACCCATCAAGAGCATCAATCTCCCTGACCAAAGTTCCTTTTCCCAATCCACCAATTGCCGGATTGCAAGACATATCTGCAATTGTTTCAATATGATGAGTTACCAAAAGCGTTTGCGCACCAACTCTTGCAGATGCAGCTGCTGCTTCACATCCTGCATGCCCACCACCAATAACAATTACATCATATTGTTTCATTTTCATTTTCCTTAATTTTTTTAAATTATATCCGTTTATTATCAAAAAGTAAAGTCAAAGTAAACAGATACAATTTATCCTTTGCGCATCATTTTCTTTTTTACCTTAATAAACAAGACCCGTTTTATCCTTCCTCCCTGATAAAACGGGTACATGAATATTACCATACAAGCAACATTATGTCAATATTTTCTTTTATTTTAATATTTTTATTTTCCAATGCAAAAGTCACGGAACACAACATCAAGAAGTTCATCCATTTCAATCTTTCCAACAATGCGACCTAATGCACGAGCAGCCAATCTTAAATCTTCGGCTTTCAACTCAATTTCTGGCGCAACTAATGCGCTTTTTAATGCAAGTAAACAATCTTTTAAAGCAATACGATATCGCTCTCTTGTAATAACGCCATTACTGTCCGGTGCAAAATTTTCTTTAAGGAAATTTGAAATGGTTGTCTGTAATTCCTTAAAGCCCTCACCTGTTTTAGCACTCATAAAAATTTCACCTGATTGTGATTTTCTATGAACGATATCAAGCTTATTCCAAATAGTAATAACCGGAATATTTTCAAGCTCTTGCGGGAGTGGTTCTTTATTCGGGTAAGACGCAATATCTACCACATGCAAAATTAAATCTGAACTTTCTGCTTTTCGAACAGCTCTTTTAATCCCTTCGGCTTCAATAGCCTCTAAACTTTCACGAAGTCCAGCTGTATCCGCCAAACAAACAGGGAACCCATCTATATCCAAATAACTTTCAACAACATCCCTTGTTGTTCCTGCAATATCCGAAACAATAGCAACATCCCTTTTTGAAAGCAGATTAATTAAAGATGATTTACCAACATTCGGCTCTCCAACAATAGCAATTTGAAAACCATTTCTCAACCGTTCACCTTTTTGATTATCTTTTAAATGCATTTCAATTTTTTGAATAAGTTCTTGAATGCCTTTATCAATAACATCCATTTTTTCAGGTGGAATATCTTCTTCTGGAAAATCAATAAAAGCCTCTAAATATGCCATATCATGCACCAAGGCCTGACGCCAATTTTCATACAACGAACCTAACACACCTTGCATTTGTGTTAAAGCTTGTTTACGTTGCAATTCTGTTTGCGCATCAATTAAATCCATCAACCCTTCGGCAGCAGTTAGATCCATTTTACCATATACAACGGCTCTTCTTGAAAATTCGCCAGCTTCTGCCGGACGCAAATTTTTAAAACCGGATAATGCTTTAAAAAGAGCAGTAATAACCCCTTGCCCACCATGAACCTGAAACTCAACGGTATCTTCCCCCGTAAAACTGTTTGGACCTTTGAAATAAAGACAAAGCGCCTGATCAATCTCTACCCCATCCCGATTCATTAATTTTGAAAAATAAGCATATCTTGGTTTAGGATTTTTAATTTGCGTCATTTCTTCAAAAACAGTCAATGCTTCTTTTCCAGAAAGCCTGATAACAGCTACACCACCTTTTCCAGCTCCTGACGATAATGCATAAATTGTTTCAGCCATTGAATATGCCATTTTATATACCCTTCAAAACTTTCACAAACTGGGAACGAACCGCCTCAATATTGATATTTTTTTCAGAACTTGTTACTAAAATTTCAGGATAAGCCGCTACATGCATTCTTGCTTTTTCAACTGTTTCAGCCAAAACTTTTTCACAAGCCGTTTTTGAAATTTTATCAATCTTTGTTAAAATAATCTGATAACTAACAGCTGCTGCATCCAACATTTTCATAATTTTTACATCAACTTCTTTTATCCCATGACGCGAATCAATTAATAAAAAAACCCTTTTTAATTGCACACGTCCTCGCAAATAATCATGAATCAAACGCGTCCACGCCTGAACCATTTTTTCAGGTGCTGCCGCATAGCCATACCCAGGCAAATCAACAATATAGAATTGCCCATCAGCATCAAAAAAATTAAGTTCTTGAGTTCGTCCCGGTGTATTAGATGCCCTTGCTAAACCTCTTGTCATGGTAACAGCATTAATCAAGGATGATTTACCAACATTTGATCGACCAGCAAAGGCAAATTCAGGTAATTGAGTAACCGGTAGTTGATCAACACTGGCCACCCCTCTTAAAAAAGTCGGACTTTTTTTAAATAAATCATTTCCTTCTTTTTTAAGTTTTTCGGTTTGTTCTTCAAGGGTTAAAAACGTCATTAGTTAACTCCCACTTTTTTCATGATGTATTTTTGTTGAATAATTGAAAGAACATTGCTCCACGTCCAATAAATAATTAAACCGGAAGCAAATGAAGCCATCATTAACGTGAAAATAACAGGTAAAAACTGCATCATTTTTGCTTGAGCATTATCCGTTGTCGGAGTTGGCGAAAGTTTTTGTTGAACATACATTGTGATCCCCATCAAAATCGGCCAAATTCCAATGCAAAGGAAAGCAGGAACATTCCAATCAAAATACCCAAATCCATTAAAAATTGTTAACGGATCCGGCATGGATAAATCTTCAATCCATCCAAAAAATGGCGCCTGTCTCATATTAATCGAAATAGAAAGAACTTTATACAAAGCAAAGAAAACCGGAATTTGCAATAAAAGAGGCAAACATCCGGAAGCAGGATTAATCTTTTCCCGTTTATAAAGATTTGCCATTTCCATTTGAAGACGACGCGGGTCATCTTTAAAACGCATTTGAATTTGCTTCAATTTCGGTTGAACCTTACGCATTTTAGCCATACTTTCATATGATTTTGTTGCGATTGGAAGCATGGCAAAACGGATGAGTGTCGCAAACACGATAATAGCAACACCCATGTTACCAATTAACGAATAAAGATAATTTAAGAAATGCAAAAACGGTTGCGTTAAAAAGCGGAACCAACCAAAATCCAAACTTAAATCAAAATGTTTGATATTTAAAGATTTTTGATAATCATTAATCACATCAATATCTTTTGCGCCAGCAAAAAGCATCACTTTTTTTTCAATGTTTCCTTGTGCCGGAATCAAGATGTTATCCGTTTCAAAACGAGCAATATATTTTTTATCTTTATCAGAAGAAAAAGTTACAGCAACGGTTTCGTCATCGCCTAAAACCATTAATCCTTGCCAATATTTATCCGTTAATCCAAACCAACCGGCTGAGCTTCTTCCAGAATAAATAATCGGCTTATCAGCATATTTTTCTTCAACTAATTCATCATTTAAAAATCCGACAAACCCTTGATGCACCGTTGAAACCGGTGGCATTTGATCCATTTTTCTTTCAAAAGAACCTTGTTGATAAACTTTAATTGGCTGATCTTTCAAATTATAAACTTTATCCGTAATTGAAATCATATATTTATCATCAAGAGAAACAATTCTTTCAATTTTAACATCAGCATTTGAAAAAACAAAAACCTTTGTTGTTGGTGTTGAGGCTTCTTCATTTAATACCCACAAAGAATTCAAATGAGGCAAATTCACATCTTTACTTTGCCACATCAAATTAGTGAAATAATCATTATTAAAAAGCTGAACTTTTTTAGAGTCATCTTCAATCGATTCTTTATATTTTAATAAAGATAAATCTGTTATCCCCCCCAAAGCCGCATCAAAAGAAGCTTTAACATATTCATTTTCAAGAGTTACCGGTTCCGTTTTTTGAACCACAACTTCCTGAACTGCCGTTTCAGTCGCCCCACCTTCTATTACCTCTGTTGGTTTATCTGACGACTGAATGGTTTCAACAACCGCACTATTTTCGGCAGATTGTTTTGTTGGCGCATTCATATAATTAAATCCAAAAAATATCAACGTTACCAAAACCATGGCAACCATCATATTTTTAACTTCTTCTTTTTGCGGATTATCTAATTTATTACTCATATATATTCCCTTATTTTGATAATTTATTTGGAACAGGATCATATCCCGATCCGCCCCATGGATGACATTTTAAAAGTCGCTTTCCTGTTAAAATAGCACCTTTTACAACCCCATGCAACAAAAAAGCTTCTTTTGCATAGTCGGAACAGGTTGGCTGAAACCGACAAATATTCCCCTTTATCGGCGAAAGAACAAGTTGATAAACCCTAATTAAAAATAAACAAAAAAACAATGCTGATTTATTCAGAAATTTCAACATCTTGTTTTTGTTCCTCTTCTTCTGATTGACGCTTGATAAAAGATTTTAAAAGATATTTTAAATCTTTTTTAAGAATGGCAAAATCTTCATCCAATGCCGAATTTCTTGCAATAATCACATAATCAAACCCATCGCAAGCATATTCTTTAAAAACAAGTCGAGCAACTTCTTTTAACCGCCTTCTAATACGGTTTCTTTGAACTGCATTTCCAAGTTTTTTTGTTACCGTAAACCCCAAACGCGCACCCGAAACTTCATTTTGCGCAACCACTTGCAATATCATGTTTTTTGCAACAAACTTTTTGCCGTTATGCGTTGCTTTTAAAAACATACGGCGTTTTTTCATTCTTAATGGTTGCTCATTTGTGATTTTTAGCATCTTCTTCTTTCAATGAAAAAAGGGAACAATATCGCATCGCTCCCTTTTAATTTCGTTTAAACTGTTTCGTCTCTTATGGTTAAACTTAAGCGCTTAAAACTTTGCGACCTTTACGACGACGAGCGTTCAAAACTTTGCGACCACCTAATGTGGCCATTCTTGCTCTGAACCCATGACGACGTGTCCGAACAAGCTTACTTGGTTGATATGTGCGTTTCATCTTATTTCTCCTTAAATTAATATCATTATGGCATTATCAGACCGCCTGTTTCGGGCCTGTTTTAATTAAAGTGTTCTTCTTTATACAGTTTTTATATAAGAAAGTCAAGCATTTTTTTATAAAAGTTCAAAATTATTCGCGAACATGGTCTTTTTCATCATTCAAATACTTTTCAAGCCCCAAAAGACGATTCATCTCTTGAACATTCAAACATTCATGATTTATTCGCTCTAAATGATCCAAGGCCGCATTAATCATCCCTTCATATTCAACGCGTTCTTCCGGTGTTAATTTCGCCAAATCGCGCCGAATACGAGGCAAATCCGCTTCAATACGTGCCCGTTCATTTCCTAACCCTTCAAGCAAAATGCGTTGAGCCAAAGTTGTTTTGACTTTAAGTTTTTTATCAACTTCAAGAGGACGAATAATCCGCTCCGCCTTAGAGCGCGAAGATTGATTTGCATGTTGAAGACGCGCCCTATCTTTTGCAAAACTAACAACAATAAAACAGCGATACAAATGATTTAACAAGCGTTCTGCCGCTGTTTTTCGTTCCGAATCCGGCGGTAATTTAGAACAAATATCCGCCGCCAATTCATATTCAAGCAAAATATCGCGTTCAACTTTTGTTACAATATCAAGCTCTTGACCGGTTACAATTCCATCCGAAAAAACATTTTTTAAAAAATTAATTAAATCACGATAACGGCTCAATGTCGGGAATCTTGAATTTTTTCGATATTCGGTAACCTTATCCGTATAAAAAGATTCTTCCGCCATAATAAACTCCTTATCCTGCTAATTCATTAGCGCCACTTACCCTAGCTAACGTTTGACCTAACTTCACGCCTTGTAACGCAGCCATCATTGAACCTTTTGAATTCATCTGAGCCAAACCGGAAACAATTTTTTCAGCCCAAGCAGAAAAGCCTTTTTGTTCGTCAGCCGTTGTTTTATCTTTAAACTCCTGCATCAAATCCGGCATCATCGCCGTTAATCTTGCTTCTGGATCTTTTGCAAATTCAACAAGATTTAAAGCCGCAGCTAATTGCGGAGAAGAATTAGACAACGCCACAGTTAATTGATGATGATTTCTTGGCAATAACATCATATCCGTTATCACAGTCACCTTATTTGCCGCATTTGACCCTTCTTGGTTCGGACCAAAATAAGCATCTGCCACATCCATTTTTTCAAGTTGGGCTAAACGTTTTCTTTCCATTTTTTCGCGCAATAAAGCCGCTTTCACATAAACATTTGTTATATGCGTTGATAAAGCATCGGCTCCTTTTATTTTGGAATCATCCATACCAAGCGTACTTGAAAAAACAGCAACTCCCACCAACTGAGATAACAATTCGGATTTAACGAAATCAACCGTTTGAATATCTTCATCCGTAATTTCATTTTTATTCAACAAAGCATTCATTTTTTCAACATACTCAGCTTGAAGTGCTTGTTGTTTAATCAAATCAGCCGGCGTTGGTTCAGACTTTTGATTTTCATCAGCAGCATTATTTAAAGACTCTTCATTTTCAACAGGCTCTTCAACATGCTCTGTTTCTTTTTCCTCGTTAACGTCTTTTTCTTCCACGCCGGTTTCCAATTCTTTTTCCATATTACCCACCTATATCAATATGTTATTCTTCTTTTATTTTAACATATTTAACTATTTTGTCAAGTGTTTTAAAACACTAAACGGATTCTCCTTCACTTCTTCGGCTTTTAATTCATAATAAGAAAATGCCTCATCTGTTTTTTTAGGAAACGGATTAAGAGCAAGACCTAATTGTTCTTGCACAAGATCATAAAAATAAATTTTGCCTTTTTCAATGAGTTCAACATCCTCATCTTCCAATGAAAAATCTTCCGTTTTTAAAAGCGACTGATAAAGAGCTTCATCTTCCGTAAATAAAAGACGAACACCTTCATTAATTTTTTCATCAAACTCATTTAAAGAAACAACGCATTTTTGCGTCACAACCGCTTTTAAAATGCCATTAATTTCGATACAATCCTTATTCAAAAAAACATCAAATTCAAAGCTCAAATTTTTAATAGCCGGCAATTCAAAAAACTTTTTCAAATTTTCTTTTTGCGTATCATTGGCTTCCAACACATAATGTTTTTTGGTTTTATTAACCGTTCTTGTATCGAGCACAAAAGCAATGTCTTTTTTATGATTAACAGATTTTTCCATTGACGAAATACCTTTCTTCTGCTTATATTAAATTAAATTTATTATATCAAAGAAGGTGACAATGTTCAAGAAACTTATTTATTTATCTTTGCTTTCAGGCACAATTCTTTTATCCGCTTGTGGATTTGAAACATATCAAAGCGGAGATTTGCCATCCGAAAAAAGATTAAGTCTGATAACAAAAGGCATTTCTCAAGAGAAAGTTGTTGATTTGCTTGGGAATCCGATTTTTGAAAATAAAATTGGCCGAGAATCGTTTTATATTTATTTTAAAACGAAAAAGGAAAACAGAGCATTCTTTCATCCTGAAGAAATTGAACGCGATATATACGTGATTTCTTTTGCACCGAATAAAACAGTCAATGCCGTTGAGCATTTTACGTTAAAAGACGGCAATGAAGTTGCCTTTGATGAAGCTCACACAAAAGTTACAGGCAAAGAACTTTCTGTTATGGAACAATTGGTTAAAAACTTCGGCCGTTACGATGCCGGCGGAAGAGATAGTTCACAAAGACAATAAAAGTTTCTTTGGATATAAAAAAGCGAGTCAGACGACTCGCTTTTTTTTGGTATTAAATTTTAAAAAGATTTTTTTTAAACTTCTTAGCTTCTTTTATAATCGATTTAACTTTTTTATATTTCATTTTATATTTTTTTCTTTTTTCACCCTTTGAAAATAACTTTTTAATTTTATAAATGATTTTTTTAGCATTCAAAAAAAACATACTCGGATAGTTTTGAAAAATATTTTGATTCTGTCGTTGAGAAATTTTAAAATCAATCATTCTACCCAAAATCTCTTCATAAAATGGGGTTTGACGAGCATATGACCAAAAGTAAGTTGCATATTCTAAATTAGGTTCACTCCAAGGTTTTCTAGAGCCTGCATAATGGAATATTTTTGGATTTTTTGCCATTTCCTCCCATAAACTATAAAGTTCTGAGTCTAGTAGTTCTTTAGCATTGCTCCGTCCGTGTAAAATGGACCAAAACAAACAATTATATGCGTTATTTAAATATAAGACTTGATCTTTTAAAACAATATTTAAAATATCTTGATCTTGTAATTTAGGGCGACCAATTTCTTGGAGTGTTTTAATACAATTATCCAAAAATTTTATTTTTGTTAATTTTTTCAAATTAAAAACAAGAACCCCTGCATTAAAATATTTTTTTCTATCAACATCCAAAACTTTTTCAGAATATTCTGCTATAGCGTCATTTTTGATATTTCTTGCAAAATCCTGAACTGCACCAACTAAATTTTCTTTTAAATCAACATTGTATAATTCAGCAATATCAATATTAATAATGATATCCCCATCCAAAAAAACAACCTTTTGATACTCTTTAAATATTTCAGGAATAAAAAATCGATAATAAACACTTAAAGAGTGCCATTTTTTACCCCAATTATGAATATACCATACATCTTTATAAGATTCCATATATGAAGTCATATTTATAAATCTAATGGAAACATTTTCTCTTGAATACTTAAAAAAGTCTTTTTTATGAAAATCTGTTAAATTCTCTTCTAAAATTACAATATCATAGTTATTAAACTGTGAAATATTATGTACCAATGATTGCATAACAACAGCTAAATATGGAACAAAATTATTATCTGTAGAAAAACAAATCGCAATATTATTTTTTTCAAAAACAGGTGTTATTGGATTCATTGTTTTTATTACCCTTTCTCTTTCAAATGTTTTTTGGTATTCGTCGAGCAAACATCTGGGGTTCTTGGCAAATAAACAACTTCGCAATAATCTTTTAAAAAATCAAATTGACCTTTCCAATCATCACCCATCACGAAGACATCAGCTTGATATTTTTTCACATCTTCAACTTTTTGCTCCCAATTATATTCAGGAATAACTAAATCAACATATCTGCAAGCTTCCAATATCATTTTGCGTTGTTCATAAGTATAAAATGATTGCTTATTTTTTTGTTTATTAAACTCATCACTTGAAAGAACAACAATCAAATAATCACCCAAAGCTTTGGCTCTTTTCAGTAAATTAATGTGTCCATAATGCAACACATCAAAAGTTCCATATGTAATTACTCGTTTCATTTTATTCCCAACTCCCGATTTAAAACTTTAATAATATTATTGGATGCATTTTGTATTAAATTTAAATTTGTTAACGTCTGAATTCGCTTTGATTTTTTATCATCATTTTTAAGCACTAAAACTTTTTCTAAACACTCGGTTAATTCATCCGAATTATGAATATTATAGTAAGAGTTTGATATTATTTTCCCCAAAAAATTATAAGGTGTCGCTCTAGACGATCTCATTAAAATCACCGGCTTTTCAGTCGGCAAATATTCGGCAATAAAAGACCCACAATCGGTAATCAATGCTTTTGAATTTTTAAAATAATCAAAATAATCAGGACCAGAATAATATATCCCTATTTTTTCCCATTCAGAATAATATTTCTCAACTTCTTCTTTAGTCATATATCCAGAAGTGATTAAACGATTATATAACATTGGATGGGGCTTAAAAACCCACTTAAATTCAGGATGCTGTTGCGCCCATTCGAGCATAAATTTTCCACTCCATTCAAATGTTGAATAATTCAATAAAGTATCCCCAACACTCCAATGTGGTGCATAAATAACGTACTTCTCTTGTTTTTTCATCTGTTCAAGATAAACATCTAATATGGGATGTCCCGTCACAACCAAATTTTCCCCCTTATTTTGCATAACAGGACTATAATTTGCTTTTGTTTCAGCATTTAAAATAAAATATTTCCATAACAGGTTATGAAACTCACTTCCTGCCTCCACAGCCAAGGGAGAGTTCGGAACAAAGTATGGAACATATACTGGCAAAGAATAATCTGCAATAACATCTATTTTATGCTCTTTTGCTAATGCATATTGGCGCGAATAAAAAATAATATCAGGTTTAAACGTTTTTAATGGGATCGGTTTATTAGATTCAAAATCATAAGCAAAATAAACTTCCATTTTATTTTTTTTAAAATAATCAAAAATTTTTTGAACTTCTTCTTGCGTTTGATATTCCGCACTATTCTCCTGCACAGAATTTTTACCAACCAAAACAAATGGATGATAATATTTGTTTTTTTTCATTAAATTAAAAAGTTTTTGTGTTTTAAACTTTGAATCATTTACATAAAAAGCAACTCTAATTTTCTCTTTATTTAGAACTTTTATTTTTAATCTTTTAAGTGTTTTTTGATATTTTTTGTTAAATGATGCAATTTTTTTATTTAATTTATCTTTTGATTTTTTATAAACACAAATCCCACAAAAATAAACAAACTTTTTATACCCATAAAAATTATATTTTTTCTTAATTTTAAAAAAGGGAACCCCCAATAATTTATAAGTTTTTTTATAATCTTTTTTATCTGTTCGCTGTGATCTTTTTGTTTTTTTTAATATACTTAAAAAATTAATCCCTAAAACTTTATATATTGTTTTATTTTTTTTCTTATTAGCTTCAAATAGTGGAATTCTTCCAAACAAATACCTTTGATAACCACATGCCGAAATAAATTTCTTGTATTCTGATTCTGTACAGATTTTTTTTACAAATTTTTTGAATTTTTTTTGTTCAACAACATCAATTTCTTTTCTATATTCATAGAATAACTTTACTAATTTAAACATAGAAAAACTTTCATTTAAACTTTTAGATTGAAAAGGACTAATCATATTCCGACTCATTTCTAAAAATGAAAAAGTATCTACTTTATTGTGATATGAACGACAAATTGAAGTCTCTCTACTATCGTCATAATGGTAAAACAGCTTAGGTATAATATAAACCCCTTTAACTGATAGCCACGCATTTAGAGTAAAAGGAACATCTTCTCCCATCACAATATTTGGAAAACGAATTAGATGTTTATCTAATAATGATTTTTTAAATATATAGTGCCAAACATTAAAATGGCTCTGAAAAAGAACTCTGGAAATATCTTGCCATGTGATTATTTTTTCCTCATTTATATTATAATAAATATATGGATTAGATTTCTCTTTTTTATGGAATAAGGCATTAAAGCTGACCATATCAACATTATGTTCTTTGGCTTTTTGATAACAAACTTCGCAAGTTTCAGGTTCAATCCAATCATCCGAATCAACAAATTGAATAAATTCACCAGTTGCTTTTTCAATCCCCATATTTCGGCAAGCCCCAGGACCTGAATTTTCTTTATCAATAATCCGAATACGTTTATCTTTTTGAGCATAATCTTTTAAAACAGATAAAGACCCATCCGTTGACCCATCATTGACGCAGATAATTTCAATATCTTTTAAGGTTTGGTTAATTAAACTATCCAAACATTTTGGCAAATATTGTTCAACATTATAAACCGGAACAATAATTGATATTTTGGGCATTATATTCTTCCTTTCAGAAACAACCAAAATCAAATAAGTTTATCATCACGAACAATGGCCGTTTATCCTAAAATTTCAGATTACTTAACCGCGTTGACAACTAAATTCATTTATAAAACTCCTTTCGTTATCAAACACCATAAACGCCAACTTAAAGAAAAATTAAAAATTTGCCCAAACGACGATCTAAACAAAAATAACTGACCTTTAAGGGAGTGCGTTTTATAAAATATTTTTTTGATTTTTTTCTTTAAAAACTTCTTAAATAATTCAGTTGAATATCTTTTAGAAAAGACATCCATATAAAATGGAAATTTTACAGAAAATTCCTTTAATTGTTCAAATGTATGCGGTTTACCACTTAAAATATGAACAAATAATTGAGCATCCTTTTCTTTCAAAAAAGGTAAAAGACACTGTTGTTTAAATAAAATTGTTTTTTCTTCTTGCTCACTATGTCTTAAAGAAGAAATATTTTCCGGATAAAAATTATAGGTGAGCAATACATCATCCATAATATGGAATTTTGTTTTTCCAATTAAATTAATCCACATTTTATAATCTTCGGCTGGAACATCATCTAATGCATATCTCAAGTTATATTTATCTAAAACTTCTTTTCTTAACATAACTGTTGAATTCGTGAATGCACATCCGTTAAAAATTAAAAAACATTCAATTTCATCAGAACTTTTCAATTGATTTACCTGAATTTTTTCAACGCCATTATAAATATGCTTTGAAGCCGTTCCCAAACAACCGATATCTTTATTTTTTTCAAAAAACTCTATTTGTTTTTCAAATCGATTCAAAGATGAAATATCGTCAGAATCATTAAACGCAATAAATTCACCTTTTGCATTTTCTATACCCAAATTTCTTGCCCCGGCTGGTCCCAAATTTTCTTCTAAACGATATAATTTTATTCGATTATCCTTATATTGTTCTAAAATTTGAACAGTTTCTTTTTTCGACCCATTATCAATGATAATCAATTCAAAATCTGTATATGTTTGATTTAAAACAGATTCTATCGCCGGTCTTAGATAAATTTCTTTCGTGTTATAAACAGGCATTATAACGGATATTTTTGGCATCTTTTACCCTCTCACAGCATTTTCAACCACTTGAACAGCAGATTCCCAATTGAATTTTTGAGCACGTTCAATTCCTTTTTTAGATAATTCTTTTCTTAAATTTTCATCTTCGTATATCTTTTGAAGGGCTTTCACGGTTTCTTTTTCATCACGCCCTGTAATATATAAAACAGCATCCCCTCCCACTTCTGGTAAAGAGGTGTTATCCGCCGTTATCACCGGCGCCCCACATTGCATTCCTTCCAAAACAGGCAATCCGAAACCTTCATAACAACTTGGATAGATAAAACTTGTTGACCCACTATAAAGCGGAGCCAAATCTTCATTATCTGCAAAACCGGTTTGAACAATTTTATCCTTATATTTTTCAAATCCCATCACTTGAGATGTGACAGCATCATACCCTTTGCGAACAGGTCCAACCAAAACAAGCGAAATATCATCCGCTTTTGTTTCATCCAAAAAGGCAACAAAACTTTTAAGTAAATGAACAAAGTTTTTGCGAGCTGAAAGTTCTGATACTGCCAAAAAATATTTATCTGTTTTAATACCATATTTTTCTTTGACTTTTTGAATAACTTTTTTATCCTTAACCGGCGAAAAATTTTTACTGGCACCCAAATAAAGCGTATGTATCGGTTTATTCTTTTCATCTGGCCGATATTTCAAAAAATCATCCTTAGTGAAATTCGAAACAGCAAAATATTCATCAGCATTTGCTCTTTGCATCCAATCCGTAAACTTTTTAATAAATTTAGATGAACACCCATCCGGATACATAATCGGAATCAAATCATGAATAATCATATACGTTTTCAATTTACTTTGATAAACAACCGGTGAAATCGGCGTAAACATCGATATATAAGCATCATATTGAGCCAAAATATTTTTATATTTATAAGAACAAAATTTGATTAAACAATAAGAATTGATTTTTTGAAAAATATTCAAATTTTTTGTTGTTGATTTAAGCTTCGGCATATAAACAATTTTGTTCTTTAATTTTTTATATAATCCCTTGGCTTTTAAATAGGCTTCAAAATCTCCTCGCCCAGAAACAATAACCGGATAAACATCAACTTCATCATTCGCGACCAAACGACGCAAAAGTTCATCACAAACACGAACAACTCCTGTTCCTTTTAAACCATCAGCAGCCAATTGCTCCACATCGAATAAAAGTTTCTTTTTCATTTTATTTTCCCCACTTATTTAAAATCCATGATGACGAATTGGCTTTATTATCTCCACCAACACCAAAAACTTTTTCAACATTTAATTCTTCACAAACAGCATCTTCACGGATATTATCTTTGCCACGATCACCACCATTTGCAAAAACAAGCTTCTCATTCGGATATTTAGCACGCGCTTTTCTGATACCATCTGAAGCAGAATCGTCACTATCATCAAATTCAATCACATCCACAACGCCTTTTAAATTTTCCAAAATGGCCAAACGCGTTTTCATTTGATAAAAATTCTTACCTTTCTTTCTGATAAGCCATTCATCAGAATTTGCCAAAATAATCACCCCATCAGAAGCCTTCGCTGATGATTTTATCATTTCGATATGTCCCTCATGTATAGGATCAAATCCTCCCGAAACAATATAATATGTTTTCATTTTTCAATTCCTTATTTCTTAATTTGTTATTTCCCTGACAATATAATTTTCTTATAATTAAAAAGCGTTCGGATACTAACGCCGATTGCATTTGCAATTGTCAACATATTTTCCCCTTTTTTTAATGCGTTGATAATATAGTCATGATTCTCTTCGCATTTCGTTTTTTTCTTATTTTTTGCTCCAAATGATCGACCAATTTTTAATCCTCGTTCTTTCTTTTGTTGAAGAGCTTTTTTAATTTTCACAGATGAATATGCTTTTTTCATTTGAAGAATCATTTCGAATTCCTTAATGAAATTTTTTATTTCATCCTTTGTTGAAAAAATTAAATTTTCTTTCAAAGAGATAAGTTCCATTTCATATTGACTCAAGATGGAAAGATGACGTTGCACTTCATCCAAATCTTTTCCCAACAATAATAATGATGGAATAATTAATCTTTTATATTTTGAAAAAAATGAAATATCGGCAAAAATATTCTCATTTTCAATAAAATTAACATCCGTTATTTTTTTTACATTCAAAAACGACAAGAGCAATTTTTTTTGCTCTAATTTACTGATAAATAAACTATTTTTATCTATATAAGCTATTGTCATTTTTTCTTCTTTAAAATAAAAATCGGCAAATCTAAGGGTCGTTAGATTTCTTATACCATAGTAGGTAAAACTTTTCAACTTATTTATAAAAAATTTACATAAAATCATATGATTAACTTTTTTGGCTATTTTGTCAAAATCCGGCAAATCTAACGACCATTAAATTTCCGACTCTTAAATAAAAAAAATAATCATTTGATTTTTATACCAAATCAATCAATTTTTCAACAAAAAAAAGAGCGCTTAAAAGCGCCCTTTTTTACTATTTCAGAAAATTATTTGTTTTCTGTAACAACTGGTGTTTCAACCGGAGTTGTTTCTGCTGTCGGAACTGTTGCTTCTGCTGGTGTTTCAACAGGGGTTACAGCCGGAGCTTCTGCCGGCATTTCTGTTGGTGCTTCAACAACAGGTGTTGTGTTTTCAACAACTGGTTCAGCCGTTTCAGTTTCTTCTGGTAAAACTTCTTGTTCCAAAGCCATATCAGCTACTTCTTCTTCGGTTTCGGCCGGTTTAGTTTCAATTGACGGAACTTTAATTTCAGCTTTAAAACGTTTTAATTCATCTTCAATCAATTCTGGCACTTTTTGAGCAAACAATTGTTTACGCAAGAAATCTTTTGTTTCTTCAAATGAAGGTGGAGCGGCTAAACGGCGATCTTCAACCAACACAATATGCCAACCAAATGATGTTTTAATCGGAGCTGATAATTGTCCTTTCTTTAAAGCAAAAACAGGTTCTGTAAAGGCAGGAATCATCATTTCTTTTTTGAAGTATCCTAAATCACCGCCATTATTGCTTCCAGCATCCAAAGATTTTTTATTGGCCAAAATCTTAAAGTCAGCGCCGGCTTTTAATTGTACCAAGATATCTTTGGCTTCTTTTTCTGATTTAACCAAAATATGACGGGCACGTACTTCTTCTTGACGTGGGAAATTTTTGATTTCTTCCAAATAGATTTGTTTTAATTCTTCGTCAGAAACCATTTTTTTGAATTTTTCAACTAAATAAGCTTCAAACAAAATGGCATTCACACGTTGTTGAACAATCGGATTTTTTTCAACATTAGAACCCTTAACCGCTTTTTTAAGAACTTTTTCTGAAACAACATCCTTAACTAATTGCGGATAGATAGCTTCAAATGGCAACTCGGATAATTGTGGAATTTGAGCAACCAAGTCTTTCACATCGGACATGTAAACAGGATCACCATCAACAGTAGCAACAACGGTGCCTGTTTTTGATGTAAATGATGAAAATGAAGGAATTTGAATCCATTTATTTTCAGCCATTGCCCAAATTGTTGCAACAATAACAGCAAAACCGCCAACTAAAACTGTTCCTGTTTTCAATTTTGACAAACAAGAGCATTTGCAGCAGTCTTTCTTGCATGATGTTTTAACCGTACCGTCTGTTTGAACGGCTTCTTCTTTAGTTTTTTTAACCATTATTCTCTCCTTTTTTTAGCTAACAATAATTTTTTTATAATAACTTTTTAAGGAAAAATCAAACCTTATTTTACGGTTTTTTAAATTAATTTTATCTTTTTAACGAAGCCGTTTTGAAAGTTCACCGATAAATCCTTTTGCAACAGATGGATGAAGTGACATTACTTGATATAACCGGTGACCACTAATTTTCAAAACAATTGTTTTTTCAATCGCTTTAATCGGATGAGGCAAAATAGCCGGACTTAAAACCGTTGTTTCACCAAAAATTTGACGCGGAGCAAATTCTTGCACTATTTCGCCATCTTGAACAATACCCGCTTTACCAAACAACACAATAAACAAAAACGAATTTTCTTTTTCGTTATCAATAATCACATCACCAGCTTTATATGTTTTTTCTTCCGAAGCGGCAATTAAATCTGACAAAGCCATTTCAGATGCACTTTCAAACATTGGAATATTTTTTAATACCAAAACTTTTTCAAATGTAATCGACATACTTTTCTCCTAACTTTCCAAAATCGTATCCAATGATTGTAAAAGAAGCTGACTTGTTGGCAATCCAATCAATGTTTGGTGCCGTTTTTCTTCATCTTTTTCTAATTTGCAAAATGCCCAAATTGCTGCTTCTAAAACAAGTGGATTTTTTGATTTTAAATATTTTTTAACTGTTTCTAAGGCCAAAGGACAATCAAGCATTCTTAAAACATAAAGCGCCGTTGCTTTTATCCAATCAGGAAGCATAAACGGCGGTTCGTTCAATAAAAGCAAAACATCTTTTGTTGCACTTTCAATTGTGATATCTGATTGGATAACTGATTTTTCCGTTTTCGTTGTATCAACCAACGCAATTTTAACCAACCGAAATAATTTTCTTGGCAACATATCCTGTAATGAACTCATTGCCAAATCATAGGCATCTTTTCTTTTAGAAAGCAATAATTTTACAGCTTTAATATAAAGCTGGTTATCTTTTAATAATAACAGTTGATATAAAATCGTTTCTCTTGTTTCTTTAAGGTCTTCTTGAATTGCTCTGATTAAAAATGAAAATACTTCACTTGTTTGCGGAAATGAAACTTGCTTATATTTTAACATTAATTCAGTCAACCATAAAATCCGATTAACATCTTTTTGAATCCCATTAAATAGCAAATCATATTTATCATGATGAGTCCAAAAAATACCGCTATCAATCATCCCTTGAATAATTGTTTTTCTTAATTTTTGATTTCCAATTTGAAGAGAACGCAATAAAACTTGTTTACCTTCCCCACTTGGAAGCATACTCAAAAACAAAATTAATGTTTTTAAACGAATTGCCGGTGTTTCCGGATTGTTTAAAGCACGCTCAATCATCGGCAATGCTTTTACACCATAACTTTTAAGCGCAACAAGAGCATTTTCTCTTAAAGCCATATCATCCAAAGAATTCAAAATAAGAGGCAAACATTCCGGATGATCAATCTTAGCCGCAACCAATAAAGATTTTGAAGCAACAATCGGCGTTGTACTTTTCATCAATCTGGTTAATTGTCGCATCAACCCAACACTTGGGGCCCAATCAATAATTGCAAGAGCTAATAAATTATCTTTAATCTTTTTGGAGTTAACAAGTTCTTGCAATCCATCAGCCACCAATAAAGCCGGTGCTCCACCTGTTTTTAAAAAACCACACATTGCACCTACTTTTAATTTTTTATTATCCAAATATGGCAAATACGCATTAACTCCATTTAACCCTTTATTTTCATATGCAATTTGGATTAAAAGACTTAAAGCTCGACATCTGACTTTTAAAGAGGCGTCTCTTAAAAAAATAAGTTCAATTGTTTTTTCATAACGCGATAAATTATATAGCGCAGACATTTTTTCCAAAACATACAGACGCACTTTTTCATTTTTATTTTTAAGTGATTTTAAAAGCCAAACTGTATAAATCCATCTATTGGAAACTTCCAAAATTCTTAAAAAATAAATGGCATCATTTTTATTTTCTGAAACAATATTTTTTTGAATGTAATCCAAAACAGGACCATCCAATAACAACAACGGACCACCGCGCCATACTCTTAATGACAATAATGAAACCAATAAAGAAGAGTAAAACTTAAGTGATAAAAAAAACAAAACAAGCAATCCGGCTGTTAGATAAAACAAAATCCATGCCTGATTTGCAAAATGAACACTTAAAAGCGCCCCCGCCAAAAAACCGGCCGGCTCAATTAACATCCATCTTTTTCTATTAATATTTTGCCCAATCCCCTGATTCAATAACCGAAGTAATGCCAATATAAAATCTTCAAAATAAAGAAACAGGGCTAATGAACTTAAAATCATTCCAATAATTGTTAAATAAACAAACTGATATAAACTGCCCAGAGAAATGCAAAAAGCACCTATCAAAAATAATACTATCCCCCCCGTAATCATATAAAAATAACGAGTGCGATATAAAATAACAACACATAAAATACCAAAAAATCCTAATAAACCCCACCAACTGAGTAAATATTGCCATGTTTCAATAAGTTCAAATTCTTTGGCTACTGATTGGTAAAAAAGAAAATCAGATAAACATTTAACAGCAAAAACAAAAAAGGAACCCAATAAAACCGTTCGAACTAATTTAAGTTCCGAAAGATTTTTGGCGGCGCCTGTTTTAGTAACAAAAAGCTCCTTAGGAACAGAAACTATTTTTGAAAGAATAAATAAGCTAAAATAACATCCGAGCAACAAAAAAAATGAAACATATAAAACGCTGTACGCGCCCCATTTAAAAATCAACGGGATAAATCCACCAAACATAAATCCCAAAAATAAAGCACCCATAATAAAAAGTCGTTTTAAACTTTCACGTCTGAATGGCAAAAACCTCGAAACAATTAAAAAAAGCGCCATTGTAAAAAAAGAAAAAACTAGGTACTTACTGACAAATAACACATGGGCAAAAAGATTTTGATTCAATGTTTCCATTCCAATCAAAACAAGCGTATTTAAAAACACAACGGCACTTAAAATTTTGATAGCACCATATCCTTTTTGCCTTGTTAAAATACTTCTTTGATACCCAATAAAAAACCAGAGAAAGGCAATATAAATAAAATCATATCCCATAACCGGCAAAGGCACATGTTCAAAATAAAGACGAACAGAAGCCGCATCATATCCCGACAGAGCCATTCCCATAAAAAAGGAAAGAAGCATTAAACAAACAAGTTCCCCAAAATGAAAACCTGGAATATCAGAAGCGCGCAAATATGCTTTTTTTAAAAACGTCATTTTTTAACCATCCAATAATGAAGAGGCATACTCTTCTGCCGTAAATGAGGATAAATCAGAAATTTTTTCGCCTACACCAATTGCATAAATCGGTAAATGAAATTTATCCGTTAACGCCAACAAAATTCCGCCTTTTGCCGTTCCATCCAATTTGGTCATAATCAAACCTGAAACAGGTGTTAAAGATGAAAACGCTTCCACCTGCATAATAGCATTTTGCCCCACTGTTGCATCCAATACCAGCAAAGTGGCATGTGGTGCTGTTTCATCTGTTTTTTGAATAACACGCGTTATTTTTTTAAGTTCATCCATCAAATCTTTTCTATTTTGAAGGCGGCCAGCTGTATCAATAAAAACAATATCATCTTTTTTTTCTTTAGCCAATTTGATTGAATCAAAAATAAGTGCTGCCGCATCCTTACCGGTTTCACCCGCATAAACAACACAATTGTTTCTTTTGCCCCACTCCTTTAATTGATCAACAGCTCCCGCTCTGAATGTATCAGCGGCAACAAAAGAAACTTGATATCCCTGTTCTTGATAAAAAGAACCAAGTTTTCCGATTGTTGTTGTTTTACCTGCTCCATTAACCCCAATCATTAACACGATAAATGGCTTTTTTTCCGCATTAATTTTAAGCGATTGCGCATAAGGTTTTAACCGCTCAATTATTTCTTCTTTCATAATGCGCTTAATACTCATCGCATCTGTTGCACCCTTTTTCTTAATTGACTCAATGATGGCTTCAGTTGTTGAAACACCAACATCTGCCATTAAAAGAGAATCTTCCAATTCATCCAAAGAAGAGGCATCAATCTTTGAAAATGAAAACAATTTTGCTGTTTTTTTCATTCCAAATTTAAGCTTGTCCAACCAACTCATTTTCATTCCTTTTTGTAATTAAAACCGAAACTATTTCTCCCGTTTTATTTGAATTTGTTTTAACCTTTAAATAATTTTCACTATAACCGACACCATTTCTTTCAATCAAAACATTTAAGCGTTTTCCTTCAAATTCAGCTAATTTTAAATTTAAAAGGCGACCCCCCAATTCTCTTAAATAAGAAGCTCTTTCCTTCCTAATTTTCATCTCAACCATCGGCATTTTAGCCGCAGGAGTCATTGGCCGTTCTGAATATGGAAAAACATGCAATAATGAAATCGGAGCATTTTTAATAAACTCTGCCGTATTAAAAAACATCTCTTCTGTTTCTGTTGGGAAACCTGCAATCATATCAGCCCCAAAAACAAAATCTTTTCTTCTTTCAATGAGTTTTTGACAAGCTTCAACAACCGACCCTGACAAATGCCTTCTACCCATCCGCTTTAATATCATATCATCCCCAGATTGCATTGATAAATGAAGATGCGGCATCATAATTTCATTATCGGCCATAATGGAAATAAACTCATCCGTCATTAATGCTGGATCAAACGATCCTAAACGCAACCTTTTAAGGCCTTTAACCTCTTTTAAAATACGCTTTAATAAATCATTTAATCCATACGGATACGATGCAATATCAACACCCGTTAACACTAATTCCAAAAAACCTTTATCAACAAACCGTTTAGCTTCATCAATCACCTGATCTGGCAAAAGGCCTTTATTTTTTCCTCTGGCTGTATGAACAATACAGAAGGTACATGCATGCGAACAACCTTGTTGAATTTGCAAAAATGCCCTTGTTCTTGATTCAAAATCAGAAACAACCGGAACAGATGTTTCTGATTTCATAATATCGCTGACTTCAACTTTTTTATCCGATAATAATTTATCGCGATTTAATTTTTCAATATTGCCGACAACCTTATAGACTTCCGGCATTTTTGAATATTGTTCAGGATTTAATTGCGCTGCACAACCGGTTACAATAATTTTCATGTTCGGATGTTCTCTCGCCGTTTTACGAATGGTTTGACGACACTGACGCTCCGCTTCCGCCGTTACCGCACAAGTATTAATCACAAAAAGGTCATCTTTATCTGACAACAACCCTTCAATTATTTTTGATTCAAAAGTATTTAATCTGCACCCAAAAGAAAGTATTTTCATTAACGTTTTTTCTTTCTTTTCTTTAAAAAGGAATGCTTTTCCTTTTCCTGTTTTCTTTTATTAAAACGGGTTATTTTCACCTTTTTAATATGACGTGCATCTACATCCAAAACCTGGAAAACAATACCGCTAGAATGTTCAATTTTTTCTCCAACACGCGGTAAACGACCGGCTAAATGGAAAACAAGACCACCAACTGAATCGACATATTCTTCTTTTTCTTTTTGCGTCATAAACGGACCAATCATTTTTTCAAGGTCCTTCAATAAAATTCTAGCATCAGCCTGTATCACCGAATTACCGATTTTATGCAGAACAGGCGCCTCATCCAATGCATCGTGTTCATCTTCAATTTCGCCCACAATCTCCTCAAGCAAATCTTCCAACGTAATCAAACCATCTGTTCCACCATATTCATCAATAATAATAGCCATTTGAGCTTTTTTTGCTTGCATTTCACGCAATAAATCAAGCGCTCTGACTGAAGGTGGAACAAATAAAATGCTTCCTGTCATTAATTTTTTAACGGAAACTTCTTCATTTTCCATCATCGCACATAAAATATCTTTCACATGGATAACACCAACAATATTATCAAGTGTTTGTTCATACACAGGAAGTCTTGTGAATTTTTCTTCCGCCATCATGCGTTTTAATTCATCTGATGAGGCATCAACACTGATACCTGTAATATCAATAGTTGGAATTCTGATTTCCCCTGCCCGAATATCCCTTAATCTAAAAAGATTTTTAAGCAAACCAATTTCATCCGGATCAATTAAAACTTTGTCACCACGTTCAACCCGTTCATCCATAATTTCTTCAATGGTCTCCAAAACTTTTTCTTCCTCAGGTAACCTGACAAACAAAGATTTTATTTTTGAAAATATCGTCATTATTCCACATCCTTATACGGGTTTTCATACCCCAATGATTTCATTATTTTTTTCTCAAGCGATTCCATCTTAAAGGCCTCTTTCTCACTTAAATGATCATACCCTTGCAGATGCAATGCGCCGTGAATCAGTAAATGAGCCAAATGTGCTTCAAAAGTTTTATTCTGATCTTTGGCTTCTTTTAAAACAGTTTCATAAGCAATAATAATATCCCCAGCCAACCACAAAAAACCCTTTGGTGGGATATTCCCAGTCTCAAATGAAAGAACATTTGTGGCACTATCTTTTCCGCGATATTCGAAATTCAGCTTATGAACAAACTCATCATCAGCCAAGACCAAAGAAACCTCAGCCGGCGTGTGAGAAAACCACGCCGACCGAATAATTTTTTTACAAAACGCCTGAACAGCTGAAACGCGCCTTGAATATCTTTTATCTAATTGTTGAATACATATATCGATATCAGACATTATTCCTTACTTTCCGAATTAGCCTTATCATAGGCTTTCACAATTTTTGAAACAAGCCCATGCCGAACTACATCTTTTTCTGAAAATTCAACAAATGCTATTCCCGAAACTTTCTTCAAAATTTTAACTGCGTCCAAAAGACCGGAAACCGTTCCACGCGGCAAATCCGTTTGCGTTAAATCACCATTAATAATCATACGTGATCCTTCACCCAAACGCGTTAAAAACATTTTCATCTGCATCGGAGTTGTATTTTGCGCTTCATCTAAAATAACAACACTGTGACTCAAAGTGCGTCCACGCATATAAGCTAACGGCGCCACTTCAATTTCACCGTTTTCCAATTTTTTATCAACCATGTCGGCCGGAAGCATTTCATACAAGGCATCATAAAGAGGACGTAAATATGGATCGATTTTTTCCTTCAAATTCCCAGGTAAAAAACCTAGATTTTCCCCAGCTTCAACTGCCGGTCTTGTTAAAATAATCCGATCAACCTTACCTTCTAACATAGCCGAAACAGCCTTTGCAACCGCCAAAAACGTTTTCCCCGTTCCGGCTGGCCCTAAACCAAAAACCATTTCATATTTATTCATCGCCTCAATAAAAGCACCTTGTGTTTCGCTTCTTGGATTGATATGACGTTTTTTCGTTTTCAGTGTCAAATCAGAAGCCGCATAAACTTCTTGTTCAATTTCAGCTGTCATTTTTTCCTCTTTTGTTTGTTTACCCTTCTATCTTTTCATTATATCACGGTTAAACTTTTTTGACAAGTGCAATTAAATTTTAAGCTTCCACCCCTGTTAATGAAGTTGCCGAAGCTTTGGTAATTTTAAGCATTACAATCTTATTTAAAAAACTATCAGGCAATGACACATGCGTTCCTTGAAGATATGGGGTATATCCCACCAACTGACCTTCTTTTTTTCCTTTTTCAGTTAATAAAACAGGTAAAATTTTACCAACCGTATTAGAATTAAATTCCTGTTGTTGCTCCATCAATTCTTTTTGTAAAATCATAAGCCGTTTAGTTTTCACATCTTCTGCCACCTGATTTTTCATAATGGAAGCTGGCGTTCCTGGTCGTGGAGAATATTTAAATGAAAAAGAACTGGCATATCGAACACGTTTAACAACTTCCATTGTCTCTTGAAAATCATCATCCGTTTCACCGGGGAACCCAACAATAAAATCAGAAGAAACTGCAATATCTGGTCGAGCCTTTCTAAATGATGCCACAATTTCTTCATATCCTTTTGCCGTATATTGACGATTCATAGCTTTTAAAATCTTATCACTTCCCGATTGAATCGGCAAATGAATATATGGCATTAATTTTTCCAAATCTTTATGCGCTTCAATTAAATTTTGTGTGATTTTAGAAGGATATGATGTTGTATATCTGATGCGGTCAAGCCCCTCAATCAAAGCGAGTTGACGAATCAAATCTCCCAAATCGGAAGCTCCTTGACCATGCCAGCAATTAACATTTTGACCCAAAAGCATAATTTCTTTGGCGCCAGTTGCAACCAAATCTTTGGCTTCTTGAATAATATCCGATGCCGGTCTTGAATATTCACATCCCCGTGTATAGGGTACAACACAATACGTACAAAAATTATCACACCCTTCCTGAACAGCCAAAAATGCCGTCGCTGATGTCGCCTTTGTTTTTGGCAAATAATCAAATTTTGAATCTGCTGGGAAATCAGCCAACAGTACGCGTCCTTTTTTTCGATTATACGAAGCAACAAGCTCCGGCAAACGATGGTAATTTTGCGGTCCCAAAGCAATATCAACCAAATGAGAGCGTTTTAAAATTTCATCTCCTTCGGCTTGAACAACACACCCCGTAACAACAATAAGAGTTTCTTTGCCTTCTTGCTTTCTTTTTTCTTTAAACTCATTTAACCGCCCAATTTCTGAAAATAATTTTTCAGAAGCCTTTTCCCTGATATGACAAGTGTTTAATAACAAAATATCTGCTTGTTCAGGATTATTTGTTTCCTGATACCCGTGAACAAACATCGCATCGCGCATTCTAGCAGAATCATACGCATTCATCTGACAACCAAATGTTTTGATAAAAATCTTTTTCAAAATTAAAACTCCTTAACTAACAACTTATTTTAAATAATTTTCAACTTTTGTTTTAAGATTACTTATTGCCTGTTTTCTTAAAAACGGATCAGCTTTTCCCTGTTTTGGAAAAATTATTTTTTCAAATGTTTGAAACTCGGATTCAGATAACACTTCTTTGGCCGTTTCCATCATTTTTCTTTGCTTCCACAACGAAGCAGCTCGCAACAACTCTTGCTTTTTGGATTCAGACAACTGATATTCCTTTATGATTTTTGCTGCTTCAGATGAATATTTTACGGTTGTTGAATAATACCACTTTTGTTCAGCCGACTCCGATGCTAACAAAAGCAAAACAAAGGGATGCAAAATTTCACCTTTAAACGAATAATCCCCTGCTCTATTTAAAGAGGACTTAATTTGCCTTAAATAAGAGGCTAAACGTTCGCGTTTTTCAGGATTTGAATCCATTTCAATCAGCATTTTCGCCAATTCAGTTTGCGCAAAAGCATTACCGTTATCAGCTGCTAAGTGATAAAAAAGAAGCGCTTTCATTTCATTTTTTTGAGCATTTTTTTCACCATTTCTAAAAATACCAGCTAAACGGATTTGAGATTCCTCATCATTCTCCAATAAAGCACAATTTTGATAAAATGGAATGGAGGCTTTAACACTTTTTGAATAGAAAGAATCTCCTTGTGGGCAAGCTGAAAATGATATTGTTGAAACAAAAAAACAAGCCAAAAAAAGAATAAATTTATTCATCAAAATTCACCTCTATTTTTGATACTGACTTTGGCGATGGAACAACAGATGTTTCAAATGCAATTTCTGAATTTCCATCTATTACTTTTTCTAGATATACGATACGTTTTCTCGCAACAACGCGATCAGAAAAATCATAAACAACCGCTTTTGTTAACGGCAATTTTTGCTGATAAACCGAAGTATTTGCAATAACGCCTCGAATCAGCAAACGTTCCATTCCAACCTCGTTTAAACCAATTTCATAAGAAATATTTTGAACGGTTAATGCATCAACAGATGCGACTGGCATTTCATTTTGAGGTTGCATATTTTTAAGTTCATCAACCACTGTATTTTGCTCTGCATTTACCTCAATATTATTTTCTTGAACAGCTAATTGTGTTAAATTATTTACCTCTTTCAAGTCGTCCCCAACTTGCTTTTGATTAACAACTTCCTCTACTCCATTTACGTGAACCGTTTCTTCCGAAACAGTTGTTACTATTTCAGCTTGCCCAATCGTTTTTTGTGGTTCTTGCGCACTCTCATTTTGAACAGGCAATTCTTTTAAATCATTTAAAACAACCGGTTGAACTGCTGATGCATCCAAAGTTGCAGGTTCCATCTTTGGAACAACAGCTGTTATGCTTTCTTTTGTTTTCACCGGTTGAGCAGCCGTTCTTTCAAATTGTTTTTCAATCGTTTTATTCATAAAATTCAATAAATAATCTTTTTGAAGATAAGCTGCATAACAAATCCCGGCCGCAACTCCCAACCAAATCATTAAAGACAATAACGGCGTTTTTTTTGAAGAAACCGGTTTAAATTCTTCAGGCACATATTCAAATGGCGATTGTGAAAATTTCGGTTCTTTTTTATCATTAAGAGGCTCATTAAACAAAGAAAGAGAGATTGGCTCATAAGCCTCTTCTTTAAAAACAGGTTCTTCTTTTTTTTCGGATATATCAAAAATATCCATCGTTTTTTCAAGAGCTGTTTTTTCTTCTTTTTTAGGTGTTAACTCCAAAACCTCTTCTTCATGCTCAAAATAACAACCACAAGCCGAACAATGACATTTTTTCCCTTTCAAGGAACCGTTTTCACTCGGAATTTGGTACTGTGTAAAACATTTTGGGCAAATAATTAACATTTATCTTTTCCTTTTAAAAAAAATAGTGTAAGTATAATATAAACGATTTTTAAATAACTTACAACAGTTTTTCTATAGGGGCATCAAAGTGGTGACAAATAAATTATCAACTCCAATTGCTGAATTCAACGGCGTTTCCTTTAAATATCCGACAGGACCTGAGGTTTTAAAAGATATTCAACTAACTTTACAACCGGGATCATTTTATTTTATGACAGGTGAAAGCGGTGCCGGAAAAACATCTCTTCTTAGTTTGCTCTATTTAAATAACATACCGACAAAGGGGCGTATCAGACTTTTTGGCTATGCATTAGACACACTTTCAAGGGAAGCCAAAGCTCAAATCAGACGACAAATCGGCGTTGTTTTCCAAGATTATCGTTTGCTTGATCATTTAAATGCGTTTGATAACGTTGCCCTTCCTTTGCGAATTTCTGGGACAAAAGAACAAGATATAAAAAAACACGTTCGCGAATTACTTGCCTGGGTTGGTCTTGAAAAACAACTTAATAAATATCCGCACGAATTATCTGGTGGCGAAAAACAACGTGTAGCCATTGCACGCGCAGTTATTAATCGACCACGCCTTTTACTCGCTGATGAACCAACTGGAAATGTTGATGACGCCATGGCAAAAAGATTAATTTATTTATTTTTAGAACTCAACAAACTTGGCACAACTACCGTTATTGCCACGCACAACCACAATCTGATTAAACACTTCGGCTTCCCTCGCTTGCACCTATCTCACGGAAGAATTGAAGCGGTTGAAAAATCAAACTCATCAAATAAAGGATAAGCAAGGGATATAATTATGAAAAAAAGAACAGACATTCCATTTTCATCCGATTCATCAAAATTTTTCATTCCATGGCTTAGTATGTTTATGGTGTTTATCGCCACGCTTATTTTGGCTATTGCCATTGTTGTTTATTCCTCTGTTCAATCATGGACAAGTAATATTTCTGGAACATTAACCGTTCAAATTCCAACACACACGGAAAAGGGTGAAAGTAGAGAAGAACAAATCAATAAAGATATTGAAATGACGCTCACTCTTTTACGTTCAAGCGAAGGTATTACCGGTGCCACTCTTTTATCTGATGAACAAATGGCAACATTAATGGAGCCATGGTTGGGTCAAAGCGACACAATTAATGAATTGCCATTACCTAAAATTATTGATGTGAATGCCGATCCAAACAATTTCCCAAACATCAGAAGATTAAAAGCAGACTTGTTTGATCAAGTTCCTGAAGCGCAGTTAGATAGTCATCGCGCCGCGCTTTCCGATCTTGTTGCCTTCTTTGAAAATATGGTTCATCTGATTGCCTTTATTTTGTTATTAATTTTAATTACAACGGCCCTATCAGTTATTTATGTAACAAAATCAAGCATGTCCGTTCATCAAAAGGTTATTGAACTGATTCACATGATGGGAGCCAGTGATTTTTATATCACCATTCAATTTGCCATGCGCAGTTTTAAATTAACACTTTTGGGCAGTTTTATCGGTTTTTTACTTGCCATTCCAATTATGGTTTTATTTGATTATTTCTTGCGCCAAATGAGCTCTAGTTTTGTTCTTGAAAGCACACTAAATCCAGCTCAATGGCTCATTTTACTCAGCATTCCTTTGTTAACGGCTTTGTTATCTTTCTTAACAGCATACAGAACCGTTTCAAAAACATTGAAACAAACGTTATAGATGATAAAAAAAATTATTAATTTACATATTTATTTTTCTATGATTTTCTTGATGTTTTGGCTCATCGGATTTTTGTTTTTTTGTCTTTATGCATTATCCTTTAAATATGCGCCACAAATGCATTCGGATGCTATTGTTGTTTTAACAGGAGGAAGTAACCGAATTAACACGGGACTCAAACTGATTAAAGAAAAAAAAGCTGAATACATGCTTATTTCAGGGGTTCATAAAGAAGTAACAAAGCAAAAGCTTTTTCCTTCTGTTGAGCCATATATTTTAGATAAAATTACTTTAGGGTATATGGCATTAGACACAAAAGGAAACGCCCAAGAAGTCAATGAATGGATTAAAGAAAGAAATATTAAATCCATTTTACTGGTTACCAGTTTTTATCACATGCCAAGAAGCATTTTTGAGATTCAACAGCTAAATAAAGAAATTCAAATTGCTCCTTTGCCTGTTTTTCCAAAATCGTTTAACAATTCCGTTGACTGGATAAAAACAAGGTATGCATGGCTATTATTTATCGAGTATCATAAAGTTATTTACACAAGGATAAAAGCTTATTTTTGAAAGGATATCATTCATGACCAATATTTATCAACCATCTAAAATCAGATCTCATTGTTTTAATCTGTTTTTATATCTTGGCACCTTTATATTATGCATTATATTTTTACCAACCATGTTAATGTCAACAAAAGGATCTGGCTGTTTCCCAAGAATTTGGTCTAAAATCATGCGTAAAGCCCTCAAAATCATTTGCAATATTGAAGTTGAAATAAAGGGTCTTGAAAATTTACCAAAAAATGCCGGCTATATCGTTGCCTCAAAACATCAATCCGCAATGGAAACCGTTCTTTTTCACAGCATTATTCCAAACCTTTTTTATGTTTTAAAAAGAGAATTACTTTTCTTGCCGTTGGTTGGATTATATTTCCCTAAAACAGGTTGCGTTGCCATTGATCGAAAAGGTGGCACTAAAACCATGCGCAAAATGGTTACCGGCGTGAAAAAGAATTTAGCAAAAGGGATGAATTTAACCATTTTTCCAGAAGGAACAAGAACGGCACCGGGAAGCAAAAAACCATATTCTCCCGGCGTTGCTTTTCTTTATGAACAATGCAACGCACCCATTATTCCCGTTGCGTTAAATACGGGATACTGTTGGGGCAGAAACCAAAAAATGAAAACTCCCGGCATCGTTACTATTTCATTTTTAAAACCAATTGAACCCGGTCATAACAAACGCGAATTCATGAAAGAGCTTTATGAGGCTATTGAAACAGAGCAAGATAAACTCATTCATCCGCAAGAACTTTTAAAACAAAGAAAAGGCGCATAATGATTGAAAGAAAAATCGTCTTAGGTGTATATTCAGATTCCAGTTTAAATAACGTGGAGTTAGCTCTTATTGAAACAGATGGCATTGATTTATTTGAAACACCTGTTTCTCTTTTACGCCCATATAGCAATGAGCTAAAAGATGAAATTTACAAATTTATGCTTAAAGGCGATTTTTCCGACACATTAAAAATGACTGATCTATCAAAAAAAATCACAGCCTTTCATAAAAATACCATTGATGAATTCATTCAACTTCATAAACGAAAATATCCTAAAATTGATTTTATCGGATATTCAGGGCACACTATTTATCAAAATCCGGATGAAAAAGTTAACATCACACTTGGAAATTTTGAAGAAATAGCAAACCATTTCAAAATTCCGGTTGTGGGTCGTTTTTTAAATTCGGATTTAACGGCTGGCGGACGTGGCGGACCTATTTTTGCAACTTTTTATGACGCCCTCACAAAACATGAAGAAAAACCGCTTTGCATTGTGTCATTAGGTGGCATCATCACAATGACAAGTATCAACCCTTTTGGACAGTTAGAAGCTTTTGATTCATCCATTGGATTGGTATTATTGGATCATTGGATTTATAACAAAACTGGCGCCGAAATGGATTTTAACGGAAAATACGGTAAATTAGGGCAAATCGATACAGCTCTGGTCAACAGACTTCTAAAAGATAAATATATGCTTAAAATGCCCCCCAAAACCGTCAGACGCGAATGTTTTATGGATCTATATAAGCATGTGGAAGGATGCTCTTTAGAAACGGGCGCAGCCTCATTAACAAACTATATGGCAAAAAGCATTCAGTTAAGTGCCAAATACTTCAAAGAATCCCCTGTGCAATATATTTTAATTGGCGGGGGTATTTATAACCCAACGCTGATACAAATGATTAAACAAGAAATCAAAGCGCCGGTAAAAACGGCATTGGATTTAGGATGGGATAATGATACATTAAATGCGCAAGGTTATGCTTTTTTAGCCATTCGATCGGTTACCGGTCTTCCCATAAGTTTTCCACAAACAACAGGTTCTTATGAAGCCGTCACAGGTGGAAAAACATTTTATCCCACCGATTCGCGATTCGCATAATTTTTTCATTTTTTTAGGCAATTTTATGATTGATTAGGCTGTTTAACACATAAAAAAGTATAGAAAAATCATAAAATTATAATATTTTTCATTTTTTTCTTGCATTTATTTTTTATTTCATATATATTTCGAGCCTCTGTTCAATTTAACAAAAGAGGAAAAAATGAACAATATTTTACGTAAAACAGTTTTAACGTTAACGGCATTTATGTCAGTTAATTCTGCTTTTGCAAACTCATTACCGCCAACCTGCGAAAACAAAGCAGATAATTCTTTGGCAGTTGCTAACAATAAAAATGAAGGCAGCAAAGCAGTTGCTAACTCATTAACACCAACACCGGAAAAACCTTTAATGGCTGACTATAAAAAAGCAATGGCAAACACGTTACCACCAACCTTTGATTATAGCCAACGTGGATCTATTTGCAAACAAGCAATCAGATTGAATATCCGTGCTGGTCGCGAAAGAATGTCTTAATTAAATCGAATACGTTAAAGAGAAGGGAAAACATTTTAACTTTCATTTTCCTTTCTCTTTTCTGACAAACGCCCTCAGGGGTGTTTTTTTGGGCTTAGAGCAACAAATATAGAATCAGGTTAATCCACATAGAAAAAGTTTTATTTATTGCATAGAAGCATCTTTTTGTTATAAATGAAACATATCTAAAACAAACAAAAAAAAGAGAGTCAACTGACTCTCTTTTTTTATTCTTATTTAAAAGATTAGAATTTATATCTTAAAGAGGCCAAACCGGTATGATTTGTGTAATCCCCTTTAAAGACACCTTCATATTCTAAAGCAATTTCAGCTTTTCGATTGATATCCAAACCAACGCGAGCGCCGATTTCAATACCGAATTTATCTAAGTTTTCAGTCACAACATCATAACGTGAACCGTTAACTAATGTGACGGAATTTTCAAGTTCTGGTTCCATGAAATCATATGTAATCGCCGCTCTTAATTCCGGATACCATGCAATGGATGGACTCAGTGTATAACCAATTGTATATTGTGCACCCAAAATACCCGTTAACACATGACCATCAGCATCACTGACTTTTTGACCGGCACTATCAGTATATCCATGTTGTTTGATATAGGTATATCTTAACCCGATTTCAGGTGATAACACACCGCTGGCCCAGTCACCAACAACAAACGGTCCCATTTTGTGACCAAACATGATTTGTCCGCCTAAAACATCCACATCATATTCAGCTTTGACACGTTCTGTGTAAACCTTTTTGTTTTCTTCATAGCTGGAACGAGTATAAAGTGCCAACCAATTGGAATAAAATCTATCTGGATTATATTCACCATAAACGGCAATTGTATGCGAAGTAACATCTGTGTCGCGTTGAACAGCCGTTCCTGATGACGTTGCATAAGAATATGCTAAACCAAGTTTTGTGTCTCGGGCAACATATTTATCAAACCCAACGGCAACACCTTCTGTATCCATGTCAAATCCTTTATCGGCTGCATATTCTGATTGCCCATAAATACCTTGGACCCAGAAACGGGATTTGCGTTCAGGGAAACGATAGAAACGTTTTCCTCTGTGAATATATCCGGTGCGTTCCATAGAGGCATATAATTGTTTGGAAATAATGCCATGTAACCGTTGCGTAATTTCCGTTGATTGGGCTTGAATAAGTGGCGAAACATCTGGTGCAATGCCATCCAATGCATCACGATAAATTTTAGATTCGCAACCATAATCTTGAGCCAATCTGTTCAAGAGTTCTCTGATTTCCTGAGCTCTTTGATGCCCTTCCATTTCTCCTTCAGATTCAACCCATGCATTATGCACACATCCACCGTTCGGACAAATCGGACGAACTTTTGTTAATTCATAAACACCATCGCCTTTATATTGAATGTCATACATATGGTTTTTGGTAATGGTTGCAAAACCTGTATTATCCACAACATCCAATGTTCCGGCATTCAAGATTTTATATTCTCTTGAACCTGCTTCTTCCATATGCTCACCGGCTTTAACGCGAATGGTAATAGAAGTATCCTGATCAGAAACCGTTATTTTGTTAGCTTCCAAACCACCGAATTCAGATGGATTTTTTGTACTGACGTGGGTCAATAATTCGGATCCGCTGTTAATATTAATTGTATCGCCATAAATTTTTGATTTACCAACGTCAATCCGGCTATTTGTCACATTCACCGTTCCGGTTTTTGATTTATCAATATTGATAACGCCTTTTGCTAAATTACTTGAATGGTGTAATTGCAAATGACTGTTTCTAATATTTAATGTTCCTTTATTTACAATATCTTCATTATCAGCAAACAAACGAACCTTATTGGCTGGAGCCGGATGACCTGAATTCGTTGTTGATTGACTGTAATACGGGTCAAAATCCAAGTCAATTGTATCTTTTGCCCCTTCAATATTCACCGTTGCACCGGCTTCATTATAAATTGCCGAACCACCATTTGTTGCTTTATTGCCGGCAAACTGAGAGGTGGCTGCATTTTTAATTGTAACCGTTCCTTTATTATGAATGGCGCCCCCTGTTCCGGCACTATTTGTTACAAACTGTGTGTTTTCAATATGAGCCATTCCAGCATTATAAACGGCACCACCGGCACCCGATGTGCTATTGCCTGAGAATTTTGTTCCATCTTTTGTATTAAGTTTTCCGCCAGATGCATTTGCAATGGCGCCCCCTTGAACCGTTCCACTGGTAGCCGTTGTTTCATTTTTTGACAATAAAGAACCTGAAATAGTTATTTCTCCATCTTTAATATAAACAGCGCCACCTTGATTGGTTGCCGTATTTGAAACAAAACTTGATCCCGTTTGCACAGAGGCTACTCCACTTTCAATTGCGATTGCCCCACCTTGGCCCGTGGCAGTATTTTGAGTGAATGTTCCTTTTTTCACAAATAAGATTTCAGTCTCTTCTGTTCCGGCATGCACAATGGCCCCACCACTTGCAGCTGAGTTTCCTGAAAATTGAATATCTTCAAGTTCTGCTCTTCCACTATTATAAATGGCACCACCACTTGCTGTGGCTGAGTTTGTTTGGAATGAAACATTATTAACACTCACCGTTCCATCAGCATTATAAATCGCCCCACCTTGGCCACTTGTTCCCGTTGCCTTATTTGAAGAGAAACTTCCGCCCGTAACCGTTGTGTTGCCTGCATTATAAATTGCACCACCTTGTCCATTTGCACCAGTTACTTCATTACCCGTAAAAGTGCCTTGTCCGATAGTAGCATTGGTCGCATTATGAATAGCCCCACCACTTGTCGTGGCTGAGTTTGTTTGGAATGAGACATTATTAACATTCACCGTTCCACTAGCATTATGAATGGCACCACCTTGGCCACTTGTTCCCGTTGCCTTGTTTTGAGCAAAAGCGCTATTTTTCACAGCAGATGTGCCACTTGCCTGATAAATCGCGCCCCCTTTATTTGCTTCGTTTTTAGAGAATGTTGTTCCAACAACATCCGCTGACTTAGCCGTATAAATCGCCCCACCTTGACCCGTGGCAGTATTTGATGTGAAGGTTGTTTGATTTGTTGTATTCGTTTGTGAACCCTGATTAATTTTCAATGTTTCCGAACTATAAATCGCCCCACCCTGACCACTTGTGCCAGAAGCCTTATTTGAAGAGAAACTTCCGCCCGTTATCGTGGCATTACTGGAGTTATAAATAGCTCCGCCCTTTCCATTTGCACCAGTTACCTGGTTCCCCGTAAAAGTGCCTTGTCCAATAGTTGCATTGGCAATGTTATAAATGGCACCACCTTTTTCTGTTGCAGTGTTTGATTGAAAGGTATCATTCGTTGAGGTTAAAGTTCCGGTTGGAACACCTGTTTGCCCCGTTTGTTTTTTGATATTTTCATCTATCTGAACATTAGTTAACGAACTTGTTTCGTTTGTGATAGCACCGCCCCCTTTACTGGAGTTATTGCTATATGTATTTCCACTTGATTTAAATGTTCCTGCATTTTGAACAGCTCCGCCCGAATTTTTAGATTCATTTTCACTAAATGTAACCCCGCTAACGGTTAAATTACCAACTGCAAGACCAACAACAGGCCCTGTTTCAGAACCTTTAAATCCCATCACATCGTTATTAATGGCACCACCACCATCTGTGTCAGCATTCGTTGCATTGTTTGTGATACTACCACCATTAATTATCATATCACCAGCATTATAAATGGCACCACCTCGATATCCGGCTGTATTATCTGTTAAGGTAACATTTGTAAGCGTTGCTTCAGACTTAACCAAAATGCGTTTACCTTCCGATCCCATCACAACATTACCGGCACTATAAATGGCACCACCAGCTTGACCTGCATGGTTATGTTCAAATGTATCATCCGTTGAAGTTAAAACAGCTTTTTGAGGGTCAAAAACCTTGTTATTGGTTTCATTATCAGCTTCGGCTTTTTTGCTATCTCCCACAGCATTGGAAATTGCGCCACCCCAATCAGCCATATTCGAATAATACGTATTATCTTCTGATTCCATTTGATTATTATTCGAAACAGCGCCACCTTTCCGTTTAGCCTCATTATCTTGAAAAACTGTATTAGTTACTTTTAATATTCCATAACCTGCACTGGCATTATTTGCTCCTTCTGGGTTATCAACCAAAAAATCATTTGAGATAGCCCCGCCATTTCCACGAGTTGCATTCGACGCTTTATTGCTTACAAACTCGCCATCATCAATTGTTAACTTGCCAGCGTTTAAAATTGCACCACCATTTTGCGTTGTGGCTTCATTTTCCAAAAATGTATCCCCTGTAGAGGTTAGTTCACTTCCATTATGGATGAAAATCGCGCCACCCATTTCATTTGCTGTATTCCTATAAAATTTGTTACCAGACAATGTTGCTTTCGTTCCAGAAAAGTCAAGAGCGCCACCATGACCGGATCTTTCATCATCACGCGTTGTTGATCCCACAGCCTTATTACCGGAAAAAGTATTCCCTGTTAAATTTAATAAAATGTTTCCATCAATATTAACACCGCCCCCATTTCCTTGAGAGGAATTATCAATGAAGATGTTGTTTTGAATTTGAGCACTAACAGTTTTATCTAAATCATTTTTAACAACAATTGCGCCACCAAAGTCGTATTTTCCGCTAGAATTAGCACCTTCTGTTGAAGAACCATAAAAAACGTTATTCGATGCCGACAATCCCGCATCATAAACAAAAACAGCCGGCGCTGAAGATACATCCAAATTATTACCATTTGGATCCTTTATTGTGGAATCCGATTTTAAATATTTTGTTAAGTTTTGAATATATCCGCTCACATTTGAAGCAACAAAGCTTTCTATATTCGTATAATCAACGCCAGATTTCATTCCACCAACGTTTCGAACAACTAATTTACCACTCCCGGTATTGTTACTTTGAGGATAATAGGCAATTGTGCCGTTAATTGTTGCATCAAGAATACTATCCCCATCAATGGTATATGTTTGATTTCCTTTTTGAAGAGGAACAACACCTCCTTGCACCATTTGTCCATTTTCATTAGACGGAATAATCACCTGATTTTTATTTGCATCGGTCACTTTATAGGTATTTCCAACACCTGATGTACCAGCATTCACATTAGTTATCCATGTTTTCAGTGTTGTTGAATCAGCTGAAATTCCAGGAACGGAAATCATATATAAAATAGTTGTCCCCAACAAAAACGCTGTTATCTTTGTCTCCCTCATATTGCCTCCAACGTTTAAAAATTAATATAGTTGTAATTTAACACTAGCACCAATTATTTATTTCAGCAAGAAAAAAATGAATAAAATCATAGTTTTTTTATACAATCATTATCTACCCATCAAACACCTTTATATTCTTTAAATCAAAAAACATTACTATCTGAATAATATATAAAAAAAAACCGCCTTTCGGCGGTTTTTCTTTGACTAGATCGTCTGAACACAACACGTTTCATTCGGCGTTGTCGTCGCTGGCGTCGTTGTTTCCGGCGTTGTTGTTGCCGGTGTTGTCGTCGCTGGCGTCGTTGTTTCCGGCGTCGTTGTTGCCGGCGTTGTCGTCGCTGGCGTCGTTGTTTCCGGCGTCGTTGTTGCCGGTGTTGTCGTCGCTGGCGTCGTTGTTGCCGGTGTCGTTGTTGCCGGTGTTGTCGTCGCTGGCGTCGTTGTTGCCGGTGTTGTTGTTGGGTCTGTTGTCGGTTTTGGTGTCGTTGACGGCGTTGTTGTTTCCGGCGTTGATGTCGATGGTGTTGACGTCGACGGTGTTGACGTTTCCGGGGTTGTTACTTTCGGCGTTGTTGTCGTCGGCGTTGTCAGTTTTGGTGTCGTTGACGGCGTTGATGTTGTCGTTGTCGGTTTTGGCGTCGTTGACGGCGTTGATGTTTCCGGTGTCGTTATTTTCGGCGTCGTTGATATCTCCGGACATACAAAGTGACATTGTGATTTAAATCCTTTACCATCTTTACATCCACCACTAGTTGTTGGTTGTGTAAATGTAAAATTATCCTTTAAGTCTGTAACCTTTGGCATGAGAACCTCTGATGCGCAACCTTGTGTTGCCTCATTTTGTGGAGCACAATGGGCAAATTTTGATTCATATTCACAAGCCCTAATAATTGTACCTTGACCAGGTTTACACGTTTCTTTTGAAGCATTATAACTGATCATTAAACAAGTTTTCACAAGTACCTCTTTACCTGTATCATCTTTTGTAAAATACTGAGTGATCCCTTGTGGCCAACAAAGTCTACCATCACAGCAAGACGGCAAGGACGTTGGATTACACTTTTGCATGGCAGCAGCTTTTGTACAATAAGCAGGATCACCTTTTGTTGGATCTTGTGCCGTCATGTCAGCATCCTCAGCATATCCAGGAATAAGGCCTGCTCTTCTACAATAGAATTCATTAACGCTAGACTGTGTAGCTTGACTCCCATCACGCATTCTGCGAATGAAAACAGTACCACCCATATTGTATTTTGCGCCTGGTGTACATTGCGGGCTAAGGCATCGCGGGAATCCATATTTCAGTTTATCCCCTTCACTACATGCATACTCCTGCTCTGTATCAGCTAAACTTGACTGTGTTGGATCTTCAGGATCAGCAGCACCAGTCGTATCAACAGTTCGAGAAATCAAATTGCTTGGACAGGAGAGTGTTGTCGTTTCGAACGTTGTCGTTTCATATGTTGTTGTCATCGGCGTTGTCGTCCATGGAGTTGAACTCATTGGAGTTGAACTCATCGGAGTTGAGCTCAATGGCGTTGTAGAAATCGGTGATGTTGTCCATGGCGTTGTAGAAATCGGTGAAGAACTCCATGGTGTTGATGATGACGTTGTTGATGTTGGTGTTGACGGCGTTGATGATGTCGTCGGTGTTCCACCTGGTGTTGTTGTCGTTGAGCTTGGCGACGTTGTTGTCGTCGGCGTTCCGACCGGTGTTGTTGTCGTTGAACTTGGCGACGTTGTTGTCGTCGGTGTCGACGGCGTTGATGATGTCGTCGGTGTTCCGCCCGGCGTTGTTGTCGTTGAGCTTGGCGACGTTGTTGTCGTCGGCGTTCCGCCCGGCGTTGTTGTCGTTGAGCTTGGCGACGTTGTTGTCGTCGGTGTCGACGGCGATGATGATGTCGTCGGCGTTCCGCCCGGTGTTGTCGTTGTTGAGCTTGGCGACGTTGTTGTCGTCGGTGTCGACGGCGATGATGATGTCGTCGGCGTTCCGCCCGGTGTTGTTGTCGTTGAGCTTGGCGACGTTGTTGTCGTGCTTGTTGCTGGAACTGACGTTGTTGAAACCGGTGTCGGTGTTCCACCTGGTGTTGTCGTCGTTGTTGACGAAACCGGTGACGTTGTCGTGCTTGTTGCAGGAACTGACGTTGTCGGTGTCGGTGTTCCACCCGGTGTTGTCGTTGTTGTCGACGAAGCAGGTGATGTTGTTGTGCTCGTTGCCGGCACTGATGTTGTAGAGCTTGGCAACGTTGTCGTGCTTGTTGCAGGAACTGACGTTGTTGAAATCGGTGTCGGCGTTCCACCCGGTGTTGTCATTGTTGTCGACGAAGCCGGTGATGTTATTGTGCTCGTTGCCGGCACTGATGTTGTTGAAATCGGTGTCGGTGTTCCACCTGGTGTTGTCGTTGTTGTCGACGAAACCGGTGATGTTATTGTACTCGTTGCCGGCACTGATGTTGTAGAACTTGGCAACG
>JAGCKR010000063.1 GCA_017647405.1 Alphaproteobacteria bacterium | reverse complement strand
TTCCGCCAGGAGCACCGCTGGGTAGCTACGCTCGGACGAGATAACCGCTGAAGGCATCTAAGCGGGAAGCTTCCCTTAAAACTAGGTATCCCAATTAAGGTGGTGGTAGACAACCACTTCGATAGGTCAGGGGTGAAAGCATGGTGACATGTTGAGCTGACTGATACTAATTACCTGATTGACTTGTTCAACTATAGATTTTATCTATACGCTATGCGTATGTATGATCTTATCAGTTGTCCTTTTTTCTTCAAGACCTGATGAGTGTGTTAATGGTTCGGTGGCTATTGCGTAAAGGTACCACCCGATCCCATTCCGAACTCGGCCGTGAAACTTTACTGCGCCAATGGTACTTCAGCTTAAGCTGCGGAAGAGTAGGTCACTGCCGAACCTTTTATACACTCGTCTCTACACTTCTTATCCACTCATTCACTCCTTTACCCTCCTTGCCCTCGACTTCCTCGTCGAGGGTTCCTTTTTTTTATCCTTTTTTACTCCGTTATTCTTCTTTTAAGCTACTCTTTGCTATCCATCCGTTTTATATCCTTCTATTACCCCTTTATCCTCCCATTGAATGATTATTTAGAAAGGTATCGTTCTTCTCCCCTACCTTACTCTAAAATCTCTCTATACCTCTTTCTATCCCCTTCCTTCCCCCTCTAATCAATAAAAAAACTTTGACCCTGAGAATCCGAATTGCTTTTATCAGACTATTTGGGCTAAAAAATTGATGTAACAACACAAATAGACCCAAAGCAAATGAGGGATGATGCTAAAAAGTATTTAAAAGATATTATTCGTAAGCAGAATATAAGTCATCCAGAACTCGGAAAGATAAGAGTGTCAAATGTTGGAATAAAAGAATTTCTTCATTATACAGGAAATTTAGATAAAATAGCTCTTGTTCCCCACTTAAAAGAACTTATTGAAACATCACGAGTTGGAGCAAAAGAGAAATTAACACATCCTAGAAAAGACAATATTATTGCTTTTTATCCTTTATACAATGATGTTATTATCGATGGAAAACATTATAATATAACAATAAAGATTGGTGTGGATAATAAGGGTAATTTATTCTATACATTGTTATTTGATGATAATAATAGCTCCCAAAATGGGGAAACTGAAACCAAATCCAGTGCCACTTTGAGAGCTACTAACATTACTATATCACAATCTGACGCAGATGTCAATGGTAAGTTCTATCAACGAGCCTTTGTTGCTTCTCGGGTTGATTGGGAAAGACCATCTCTTGCATATATTGGTTCAGGTGAGGGAGCACAAGTTCATGGTTGGTTAATAGTGAGGTTGAAAGATACTTTTATCTCTTGACAATTTTTATAAAATAGTTAGAATACCCTAATTATTTTTTGACTAATCTTTTATGGGAATTTAATGGATAAAAAAACAGCACTTCAAAACAGTGATGAGGTTATTTTATTTATAAAAAAGGCAATAAGTAAAAAACAAGATTTGCTTTCTACATGGTCGCGCCAAGAAGATGCTGAAATTTTGTCAACAGTTGAACATCTTCAAAAAAAAATGAAAAACAAAGATATTATTTTGCCTGTTGAGTTTTGTGAAAAAGCTTTTGCTCGTTTAAATTATGATTATGCTGAAAGAAATGTGGCTTGTACTGGAATAGGTGCTTTGGGTTGTTTTTTGATTGATTATCTTTTAACTTATCAAAAATTGAGCATTGCCACAAAAAATTTGTATCGTTTTTCTAATCAACAGACTGAAAAAAAATTGCGTCAAAATGAATGGTACAATTACGCAATTGGGCGTATTTTTGATTTAGCATTAGATCAAAAAAATAAAACTAATATTATTGAAAAACGAAATGTAATATCTGTCTCTAAAGGGCGTGAAAAAGAGTAGTCTTTGTAAAATAATATGTTTTATAAAATAATTTTAAAAAGTTATTGACATTTCTTTTAAAAAAGTGTATTATAACCCCGTCTTTCTTTACACGGAAGTGTTTTCGTGTAGGTTTATAGGGGTGTAGCTCAACTGGTAGAGCGTCGGTCTCCAAAACCGAAGGTCGCGGGTTCGATCCCTGCCGCCCCTGCCAATTTAGAAGAGGAAAATTAAATGAAAGTATCAATGGCACAATTTGTTCGTCAGGTAAAACAAGAGGTCACAAAGATCACATGGCCGACGAGAAAAGAAACAATGCAAGGTTCTATTATTGTGATTGTGATGAGTGTTTTGATTGCTTTATTTTTGTTTTTTATTGACATGATTTTTGCCGGAATTATTCAGGCTATTTTGGAAGGTTAAGTTTATGGCTGCTCGCTGGTATATCGTTCATACATATTCGGGTTTTGAAAATAAAATTGCTGCTTTTATTAAAGAACAAGCAGAGAAAAAGGGTATGACTGATAGAGTTGAGGATGTTTTGGTCCCAACTGAAAATGTTGTCAGTGTGCGCAATGGTGCAAAAGTTGAAACGGAAAGAAAGTTTTTCCCGGGTTATGTTTTGGTGAAAATGGAAATGACACCGGAAACATGGCATTTGGTCAGTTCAACACCGAAAGTAACTGGGTTTTTGGGTGGTAAAAAACCTGTTCCTATGACAGAGGCTGAAGTTCAACGTATTTTGCGTCAAGTGAAAGAAGGGGTTGAAAAACCAAAATCAAGCGTTGTTTATGAAGTTGGGGAACAAATTATGGTTTGTGATGGTCCTTTTGCTTCATTTACAGGTGTTGTTGAGGAAGTGGATGCTGAAAAAGAACGTTTAAAAGTGTCTGTTTCAATTTTTGGTCGTTTGACACCACTTGAATTGAATTATACACAAGTTAAGAAGGCATAAGGCCTTTTAATGAAATAAAAGGGAAATAAAATCAATCCATATTTCCTTTTTAATCGTGGTAGATAGGCCATTATCGCACCACAAACTTTAAAAACTGGATTGAATTATATTTTTAGAGGTTTAAAAATGGCAAAAAAAGTAATTGGCTTTATCAAACTTCAAATTGAAGCCGGTAAAGCAAATCCTTCACCACCAGTTGGGCCTGCTTTAGGTCAACGTGGTTTGAATATCATGGAGTTTTGTAAAGCATTTAATGCAAAAACTCAAAAAATGGAACCGGGTACACCAATCCCAGTTATTATTACGGCTTATGCTGACAGAACATTTTCGTTTGTCACAAAATTGCCTCCAGTTAGCTATTTAATTAAAAAAGCTGCTAACGTAAAGAGCGCATCTAAAGAACCAGGTCGTAAAAAAGTTGCAAAAATCACAAAAGAACAAGTTAAACAAATCGCAACAGAAAAAATGCCGGATATGAACTGTCACACAGTTGAAGCGGCTATGGATATGGTTGCTGGTCAAGCTCGTTCAATGGGTATTGAAGTAGTGGAGTAAGCGCATGAAATACGGTAAAAGATTAAGAAAAACTTACGAAGCTGTTGATACTTCAAAAGTCTATGATATTCAAGATGCTGTTAAACTCATCAAAGAAAATGCAACAGCAAAATTTGATGAAACAGTTGATATTGCAGTGAGTTTAGGTGTTGATCCTCGTCAATCTGATCAAATGATCAGAGGCGCTGTTTCTTTGCCAAACGGTACAGGCAAAACGTTAACTGTTGCTGTTTTTGCAAAAGGCCCGAAAGCTGAAGAAGCCAAAAAAGCCGGTGCTGACATCGTTGGTGACGAAGATTTAATGCAAGATATTATGGCTGGCAAAATTAATTTCCAACGTTTAATTGCAACTCCAGATATGATGGGTGTTGTTGGTCGCTTGGGTAAAATTTTGGGCCCGAAAGGCTTGATGCCAAACCCAAAACTCGGTACTGTTACAATGGATGTAACGGAAGCTGTTAAAGCAGCTAAAGCCGGTCAAGTTCAATTCCGTGTTGATTCAGCTGGTATTGTTCATGCGGGTATTGGTAAAGTCAGTTTTGAAGCTGAAAAAATTCAAGAAAACGCTGCTGCTTTTGTGAAAGCTTTGGTTGCTTTGAAACCTGCTTCCTCAAAAGGTGTATACTTGAAACAAGTTGCTTTAAGCACAACACAAGGTGTTGGTGTTAAAGTTACAGTAACAAGTGTTGCATAATTTTAACATCGCCCTTCGTTAAGAGGGGCGATAAACCTGTCCAAGACTGTCGGTTTTTATCACGGGATAAAATTAAAGAGAAGCATTTCACCGGCACAGACAGAAAACGAAATCAGTTATTCCATTAGGAATGAAAGAGGAATGTTTCTGGACAGGACAAGAGTGGAGTTTTTGAGATTTCAAAAACTCTTGGTTTAAACAAAAAGTAAAAGGAAACTTTTATTTTTTAATACACGGAGACAAGAAAGTGAAACGTGAAGAGAAACAACAGTTGATTTCCGAATTGAAAGACGTTTTTAGCAAAGCTGCTCTCGTTGTTGTTGCCTTAAACAAAGGTATTACAATGGCAGAAACAACAGAATTGCGTAATAACGTTCGTGCAGACGGAGCCAACTATCGTGTAACAAAAAATCGTTTGACAAAATTGGCTCTGGCAGGAACTCCCTGTGAAGCAATCTCTGATTTAATGGTCGGTCCGACTGCTTTAGCATATTCTGAAGATCCTATTTCAGCAGCTAAAGCCGTTGTGAAATTGGCTAAAAACAACGATCGCTTTGAAGTTGTCGGCGGGGTTATGAACGGAGAAAAGATTGATGTAAAGACAGTTGAATCTTTGGCATCTCTTCCTTCTTTGGACGAACTTCGCGGCAAGTTGGTTGGCCTTTTGCAGGCACCTGCTGGTCAATTGGCTCGGGTTACAAAAGCTTATTCAGAAAAAGAAGAAGCTGCTGCTTAATTCCTGTCAACCTGTTAAACAAATTCAATATGTGTAGAAACACATTTTAAAAATATTTATGGAGTATAAAATGACTGATTTGAATAAAATTGTAGATGAATTATCAGCTTTAACAATCTTGGAAGCTGCTGAATTATCAAAAATGTTAGAAGAAAAATGGGGCGTTTCAGCTGCTGCTCCGGTTGCAGTTGCTGCTGCTGGTGCTGTTGCTGCCGCTGAAGAAAAAACAGAATTCGACGTAATTTTGGTTGACGGTGGTGCAAACAAAATTAATGCAATTAAAGAAGTTCGCACAATCACAGGTTTAGGCTTGAAAGAAGCTAAAGACTTAGTTGAAGGTGCTCCAAAAGAACTCAAAAAAGGCGTTTCTAAAGACGAAGCTGAAAAAATCAAAAAGCAATTAGAAGCTGCCGGTGCTAAAGTTGAATTAAAATAATTTAAACTTTAAACAGATGAAAAGTGGGTCGCGCTCGATGAAAATCAGCGTCGACCCTCTTGAAGTCAAAAGGCGTGCATTAACTTAGGACCTGTCAATTTTATGAAAAAAAACGAAAAAAAACTTATAAAAACAATAATTAAAGAGGCTGGCAATGTGAAGAATTGCCCGAGCCTTTTTGATTTTATGGGTTTCAAAACGTTGATTGTGAAATGGACAGGTCTTGAGTAGATCGGTTCCGATTCTGTTAATCGGAAAGTTTATATTAGATAATGGGGAAAAGTACACATGATAAAATCCGAAATCAATCGTAGAAGAGTTCGTAAGAATTTTGGTAAGATTGAAGCAGTTGTTGAAATGCCGAATCTTATTGATGTTCAAACAAGTTCTTATAAAGAATTTTTGCAATGGGGTGTTCCTGTTGATAAAAGAACGGATACGGGCTTACAAGAAGTTTTTAAATCAGTTTTTCCAATTCATGATTTTGGTGGTCGTGGAGATTTGGAGTTTATCAAGTATGAATTGGATGCTCCAAAATTTGATGTTGATGAATGTTTGAAGCGTAGTTTAACGTTTTCTGCACCGGTTCGTGCAACATTAAGATTGGTTGTTTGGGATGTTGATGCCGTTACAGGGGCTCGTTCAATTCGTGATATTAAAGAACAAGATGTATATATGGGTGATTTACCGTTAATGACGGAGAAAGGAACCTTTATTGTGAACGGGACAGAACGTGTTGTTGTTTCTCAAATGCATCGTTCTCCGGGTGTTTTCTTTGATCATGATAATGGGGAAACTCATTCATCAGGCAAATATTTGTTTGCTGCTCGTATTATTCCGTACAGAGGTTCTTGGATTGATTTTGAATTTGATGCGAAAGATTTATTATATGTTCGCATTGACCGTCGTCGCAAATTGCCGGTTTCTTCACTTCTTTATGCCTTAGATAGCGCTGAAACAGAAGCTCAACGTGCTGAAGGCGCTGAATTGTCAGCTGATGAAGTTTTTGGTATGGGTAAAGAAGAAATTTTAAATTATTTCTATGAAACAACAGTCTTCAAAAAAGATAAAAAAGGTTGGAAAACAGCTTTTGTTCCGGCTCAAATGAAAGGTGTTAAATTAACACACGATTTGATTGATGCCAAAACAGGCGAAGTATTGATGAAAGCTGGTGAAAAAATCAATTTAGGTAAAGCCAACAAACTTCAAAGAGATGGGTTGGAAGAATATATTGTTCCTGCTTCCGAATTATATGGTCGTTTTGTTGCTGTTGACTTTGTTGATGAAAAAACCGGTGAAGTTGTTATGGAAGCTGGCGATGAAATCACAGAAGATGATATTGCAAAAATTAATGAACTTAAAATTAAAGAAATCCCCGTTTTGCATATCGATTATGTGAATGTTGGTCCATATATTCGCAATACATTGGTTGCTGATAAAAACACAACAAGAGAAGAAGCATTAATTGATATTTATAAAATTATGCGTCCAGGTGAATTACCGGTTGTTGAAACAGCTGATGCCTTATTCCGCAGCATGTTCTTTGATTTGGAAAGATATGATTTATCTGCTGTCGGTCGTGTAAAAATGAATTTAAGATTAGGCATTGATACAGAAGAAGTTCCTGATTCTGTTCGTGTTTTAAGAAAAGATGATATCTTAAGAATCTTAAAAACATTAGTTGAGTTGAAAGATGGTAAAGGTCAAATTGATGATATTGATAACCTTGGAAACCGTCGTGTTCGTTCCGTTGGTGAATTGATGGAAAATCAATATCGTCTTGGCTTGCTTCGTATGGAAAGAATGATTCGCGAACGGATGACATCCAGTGAAATTGATTCAGTGATGCCATATGATTTAATCAATGCAAAACCTCTTTCAGCTGCAGTTCGTGAATTCTTTGCCTCTTCACAATTATCTCAATTTATGGATCAAAACAACCCATTGTCTGAAATTACGCACAAACGTCGTTTGTCAGCTTTAGGTCCTGGTGGGTTGACTCGTGATAGAGCCGGTATGGAAGTTCGTGACGTTCATCCAACACATTATGGACGTATTTGTCCGATTGAATCTCCGGAAGGTCAAAACATCGGTTTGATTAACTCTTTGGCAAGCTATGCAAAAGTAAATAAATATGGTTTTATTGAAAGTCCATATCGCAAAGTTGTTGATGGTAAGGTATCATCTGATGTTGTTTATTTATCCGCTATGGAAGAAGCAAAATATACAATTGCTCAGGCAAATGCAAAATTAAATGAACAAGGCGAATTTTTGGAAGAATTTGTTACAGCACGTCGCGCTGGTGAAGTTTTACAAGCTAAGCCAAGCGAAATCGATATGATTGACGTTTCACCAAAACAAGTTGTATCTGTTGCCGCATCTCTTATTCCGTTCTTGGAAAACGATGACGCTAACCGCGCTTTGATGGGATCTAACATGCAGAAACAAGGTGTTCCATTGTTAAAAGTGGAAGCTCCGCTTGTTGGTACAGGGATGGAAGCTGTTGTTGCAAAGGATTCAAAAGCTGCAATTACTGCTAAACGTTCAGGTATTGTCACACAAGTTGATTCTTCACGTATTGTTATTCAAGCAACTGATGAATTAACAACAACAAGTGCAGGTGTTGATATTTATACATTGGCTAAATTCCAACGTTCTAACCAAGGAACATGTATGACTCAACAACCACTTGTAAAAACAGGTGAAATTGTTCGCAAAGGTGATATTATTGCTGATGGCCCTTGTACACAATTAGGTGAATTGGCTTTGGGACGTAACGTTTTTGTTGCCTTTATGCCATGGAATGGTTACAACTACGAAGACTCTATTTTGATTTCTGAAAGAATTGCTCGTGATGATGTCTTTACATCTATTCACTTGGAAGAGTTTGAAGTTGTTGCTCGCGATACAAAATTAGGTCAAGAAGAAATTACGCGCGATATTCCAAATGTTGGTGAAGAAGGTCTTAAAAATCTTGATGAAACAGGTATTGTTTACATCGGTGCAGAAGTTAAAGCCGGCGACATCTTGGTTGGTAAAGTAACACCAAAAGGTGAAACAATCATGACTCCGGAAGAAAAATTACTCCGCACAATCTTTGGTGAAAAAGCCGCAGATGTTAGAGATTCTTCTTTGCGTGTTCCTCCTGGGGTTTTTGGAACGGTTATTGATGTTCGTGTCTTTACGCGTAGAGGTATTGAAAAAGACGAACGCGCTTTAGCGATTGAACAAGCTGAAATCAGTCGTTTAGCAAAAGACAGAGATGATGAAAAAGCTATTTTGCAAAAATCATTCTATGATCGTATCCGCGCTATTTTGATTGGTCAAAAAGTTGCTAAAGCAGAAGGATTTAAATCCGGTACTGTTTTAACGGAAGAAAACTTAAAGGATGTTGCAAATTATAATTTGCGTCGCATCAGTATTGCTGATGATACAGCGATGATACAGGTTGAAGAATTGATTGAAACACTCAATCAAGCTGAAAAAGAATTACAAGAAAAATTCGAAAACCGTGTGGAAAAATTGCAACGTGGCGATGAAATGATGGCTGGTGAATTGAAAAAAGTCAAAGTCTTTATTGCTACAAAACGGAAATTGCAACCGGGTGATAAAATGTCTGGTCGCCATGGAAACAAAGGTGTGGTTTCCCGTGTATTACCAATCGAAGATATGCCATACACAGAAGAAGGTCGTCCAATGGATATCGTTTTGAATCCTCTTGGTGTGCCATCTCGTATGAATGTTGGTCAGATTTTGGAAACACATTTGGGGTATGCTTGTCGTGAACTTGGTCGTCAGATCGGTGCTGTTGTGGATGAAGTAAAAGCTCAACATGCAAAAGTTGAAGATTTGCGCGCTAAACTTAAAGAAGTTTATGGTGATCGTGAATATAACAACAAAGTTGCGCCGATGGATGACACAGCATTGCTTGCAATGAGTGAAAACTTGAAGAAGGGTGTTCCAATTGCAACACCAGTTTTCGATGGGGCTCATCAAGATGATATCAGCAATATGTTAACAATGGCTGGTTTGAGTTCATCAGGACAAGTTACATTATATGATGGTTTGACCGGTGAACCGTTTGATCGCAAAGTGACAATTGGTTACATGTATATGTTAAAATTGCACCACTTGGTTGATGAAAAAATTCACGCTCGTTCTATTGGACCGTACAGCTTGGTTACACAACAACCACTCGGTGGTAAAGCCCAGTTTGGTGGTCAGAGATTTGGTGAAATGGAAGTGTGGGCATTGGAAGCTTATGGGGCTGCCTATACATTGCAAGAAATGCTCACAATCAAATCTGATGACGTTTCAGGCCGTATTAAAGCTTATGAAACAATTATCAGAGGCGACAATAACTTTGAAGCAGGTATTCCTGAATCATTTAACGTTCTCGTTAAAGAAATGCGTTCTTTAGGCTTGGATGTTGAATTAAACCAAAACGACAAATAATTTCATAGGGAAGGGGTTTTTAACCTCTTCCCGCTCAATAAAATAAAAGAGGTAAAACAGATGAATGATTTAATTTCTACTTTTGGACAAGTTGCATCACCACAGTCTTTTGACGATATCCGCATTTCCATTGCATCACCAGAAAAAATCAGAGCATGGTCTTTTGGTGAAGTAACACGTCCTGAAACAATTAACTACCGTACATTTAAGCCAGAAAAAGATGGTTTATTCTGTGCAAAAATCTTTGGTCCTGTTAAAGATTATGAATGTTTGTGCGGTAAATATAAAAGAATGAAATATCGCGGTATTACTTGCGAAAAGTGCGGTGTTGAAGTCACATTATCAAAAGTTCGTCGCGAAAGAATGGGTCATATTGAATTGGCCTGTCCGGTTACACATATTTGGTTTTTAAAATCACTTCCAAGTCGTATCGGCACATTACTTGATATGATGCTTAAAAATTTGGAAGCTGTTCTTTATTTTGAAAAATATATTGTTATTGAACCGGGTTTAACATCCTTAAAATTGCATGATTTATTAAATGAAGAACAATATCAAGCTGCTTTGGAAGAATATGGTGAAGATTCTTTCCGTGTTGGTATTGGTGCTGAAGCTATTAAAGAAATGCTTTCTCAAATCGATTTAGCTGCAGAAGCTGCAAATCTGCGTGCTGATTTGATTGGAACAACAAGCGATATGAAACGCAAAAAAATCGTTAAAAAATTGAAACTTGTTGAAGCATTTTTAGAATCAGGTTCTCGTCCTGAATGGATGGTTTTGGATGTGTTGCCGGTTATTCCACCTGAATTGCGCCCATTGGTTCCATTAGATGGTGGTCGTTTTGCAACATCTGATTTAAATGATTTGTATCGTCGTGTTATTAACAGAAACAATCGTTTAAAGAGATTGTTAGAGTTGCGTGCACCTGAAATCATTATCCGTAATGAAAAACGTATGCTTCAAGAAGCTGTTGATGCTTTGTTCGATAATGGTCGCAGAGGTCGCGCTGTTGCAGGAATTAATAAACGTCCGCTTAAATCATTAGCCGATATGCTCAAAGGTAAACAAGGTCGTTTCCGTCAAAACTTGCTTGGTAAACGTGTGGACTATTCAGGTCGTTCAGTTATTACGGTTGGTCCTGAATTGATGTTGCATCAATGTGGGTTGCCAAAACGTATGGCTTTGGAATTATTTAAACCGTTTATTTACTCTAAATTAGAACAACGTGGTTTGGCTTCAACAATTAAGGCCGCCAAGAAAATGGTTGAAAAAGAAAAACCGGAAGTTTGGGATATTTTATCAGAAGTTATCCGTGAACACCCTGTGTTGTTGAACCGTGCGCCGACATTGCACCGTTTGGGTATTCAAGCTTTTGAACCGGTTTTGATTGAAGGTAAAGCCATTCAGTTACATCCACTTGTTTGTACAGCATTTAACGCTGACTTTGACGGTGACCAGATGGCTGTTCACGTTCCTCTTTCAACAGAGGCTCAATTAGAAGCTCGTGTTTTGATGATGAGTACAAACAATATTTTGTCACCTGCTAGTGGTAAGCCGATTATTGTGCCAACACAAGATATTATTTTAGGTTTGTATTATCTTTCAATGCAACGTGATGGTGAAAAAGGTGAAGGTATGATTTTTGCAGATCCGCAAGAAATTGAACATGCCTTATTTGAAAAACAAGTTTCATTACATGCAAAAATTAAAGTTCGTTTAACAATTATGGAAGATGATGGTCAAAAACGCACACGTGTTGTTGAAACAACACCGGGCCGTGTTAAATTGGCTTCTATTTTGCCAGATAACAGCAAGATTCCGTTTAGTTTAATGAACCGTTTGATCCGTAAAAAAGAGGTTTCAGATATTATTGATGCTGTTTATCGTTATTGCGGTCAAAAAGAAACCTGTATTTTTGCTGACAGAGTGATGGGTCTTGGTTATCGTCAAGCAGCTCTTTCCGGTATTTCATTTGGTAAAGATGATTTGATTGTTCCGGCAGAAAAGAAAACATTGTTGGAAGAAACAAAACAAAAAACAGCAGAATATGAACGTCAATATCAAGATGGTTTGATTACACGTCTTGAAAAATACAATAAAGTTGTTGACTCTTGGGCTTCATGTACAGATGCAATTGCCGATGCCATGATGAAAGAAATTTCAAAAACAGAAGTTGGTAAACCAGTTAACTCAGTTTATATGATGGCTCACTCAGGTGCTCGTGGTAGTGCCGCTCAGATGAGACAGCTTGCTGGTATGCGTGGTTTAATGGCTAAACCATCAGGTGAAATTATTGAAACACCGATTACATCTAACTTTAAAGAAGGGTTAACCGTTATGGAATACTTTAACTCCACACACGGTGCTCGTAAAGGTTTGGCAGATACTGCTTTGAAAACAGCGAACTCCGGTTACTTGACCCGTCGTTTGGTAGACGTTGCCCAAGATGCTATTATTACGATAGATGATTGTGGTACGGATAATGGCATCACCATTCAGCCGATTATTGAAGGTGGCGATGTGATTGCAACAACCGGTGAACGTATTTTGGGTAGAACGGCTGCTGAAGATATTGTTGATCCGGAAACAGGTGAAGTTATCGTTCCGAAAAATAAACTTATCGATGAAGTTGATGTTGAAAAGATTGACTCAGTCGGTGTTGAATCGGTTCGTATCCGTTCTGTTTTAACATGTGAAGCTGAAAACGGTATCTGTGCTTGCTGTTATGGTCGTGACTTATCACGTGGAACGCCGGTGAACTTGGGTGAAGTTGTTGGTATTATCGCAGCCCAATCCATTGGTGAACCGGGTACACAGCTCACCATGCGTACATTCCACATCGGTGGTGCGGCGCAACGTGGTGCTGAACAATCAAGTATTGATGTTGGTTTTGATGCGAAAGTTCGTATTTCTAACTGCAATATTATTACGGACTCAAAAGGTGATAAGATTGTATTGGCAAGAAACTGCGAAGTTTCATTGTTGGATGCAAACAATCGCGAAAAAGCTCGTCACAAATTGCCGTATGGTGCCCGTTTGTTAGTTGAAAACAATGATAAGGTAACAAAAGGTTCTCGTATTGCTGATTGGGATCCATATACAATGCCAATTATCGTTGATAAATCCGGTACTGTTAAATTTGAAGATTTAGTTGAAGGTGAAACAGTTCGTGAAGTTGTTGATGATGCAACAGGTTTGACATCTAAAGTGGTTATGAGACCGGCAACATCAAAAACAGAACGTAAACCGCATCTTGTTTTGCTTGATGACAAAGGTGAAATCTTTAAGTTTGGTAATGGTATGGAAGCTCGTTACTACTTGCCGGTTGATGCTGTTGTTAGCGTTTCAAACGGTCAAAAAGTTCAAGTTGGTGACGTGTTAGCCAGATTGCCTCGTGAATCCACAAAAACAAGAGATATTACAGGTGGTTTGCCTCGTGTGGCTGAACTCTTTGAAGCTCGTTGTCCGAAAGATGCAGCAATTATTGCTGAAATTGATGGTCGCGTTGAATACGGTGTTGACTTTAAAACAAAACGCCGCATCATGATTATTGGTGAAGACGGTGAAACAACAAGAGAATACCTCATTCCAAAAGGTCGTTCAATTGCTGTTCATGAAGGTGATATTGTTCGTAAAGGCGATATGATTGTTGAAGGCGCTTTGGATCCGCATGATATTTTGCGTGTGATGGGTGTTGAAGCATTGGCTCATTATTTGATTAAAGAAGTTCAAGCTGTTTATCGTTTACAAGGTGTTAAAATTAATGATAAACACATTGAAGTGATTGTTCGTCAAATGATGCAACGTCTTGAAGTTATTGATGCTGGTGATACAACATTATTAACAGGTGAACAAGTTGATAAAGAAGTTTTACAGGCTGAAAATGAAAAAACACTCAAAATGAATGGTCGTCCGGCAGTTGCCGCCCCAGTCTTGTTGGGTATCACAAAAGCCAGCTTGCAGACAAGTTCATTTATCTCAGCGGCCTCCTTCCAAGAAACAACACGTGTGTTAACGGAAGCTGCAACAGCTGGTCGTAGAGATAAGCTTGCCGGACTTAAAGAAAACGTTATTGTTGGACGTTTAATCCCGGCAGGAACTGGTGCTCAAATGCAAAGATTACGCAAAATCGCTGCCCAACGGGATAAAGAGATTTTGGAAGCACAAAAAGAAACAACAGTTTCTTAATCAGAAGAAAAAAGGAGCGAGCAATCGCTCCTTTTTTTATCTTTAGAAACCATGCGATTCATTTATTTGATGTCTTTTTTTAATTAATTTTATCGGTTGTTTTTTTATTTAATGAGAGAGTTTATATAAAAATAAGTGTATATTTTATCTTGACTTTTTTTTAGGTGAGTGTCAATATGTTAAAAAAATATACATTTTTATTTCAGCAGAACATGTAGAGGATCAAAAATGGCCCCAAAATTACAAATTCTTCGGACGGCGGATGGGTATGGGTTGCCTTTACCGATGTATGAAACAAAAGACCATATGGGTCTTTCATTAATGGCTGCAATTCCTGATGTAATCAAATTAGAATCAGGAGATGTTGTTTGTTTGCCAATTGGTTTTTCAATCGGTATTCCAAGAGGGTTATGTGGTTTTATTATTTCTGTGCCGGAGTTAGTGAAAGAAAAAGGGCTTATTGTTAAATCAGCACCATCCATTTTGAATCCGGCAGATCGTGGACCTGTATTTGTTCTTATTAAAAATGATAGCTCAAAAGCTCAATTTATTAATCGGGGAGATGTGATTGCTGAATTAGTTATTTCCCCGGTGGAGCAGGTATGTTGGAATGAAGTAGAATCGAATGAAGAAACGGATGCAACACCTGTATCTGATTTGTGGGTAGATAAGAAACAACAAGAAAGTGAGCCGGAAGATGTTGCTGAACCAACATCCCAACGAAGACCGGTTAAATCTATTCGTATGAGGGTTAAATAGCATATGAACATGAAACTCCCTCTTGTTTTGTTTTTGCTTTCTGTTGGCTTTTTAGCGCCGTTACAGGCGCAAGAGCAACTAGTTGTACCCAGATTTGTTTCTTTGAAAATGGGAGAAGTGAATTTAAGAACGGGTCCCGGAAGTCGATATCCAATTAAGTATGTATATAAAAAAAAGAATTATCCAGTAGAAGTCATTGATGAGCATGAACTTTGGCGTCAAATTAGAGAAATTGATGGTACAATTGGTTGGGTTCACCGTCGAATGATTTCTGGTGTTAGATATGTTCTTTTAAAACAGGATTCTGATGTTTTTAGAAAAGCGGATATCTCTTCTAAAATTAAAGCTTATGCAACAAAGGATGTGTTAGCCAAAGTTGAATCTTGCCCATTTAAAAATGATTTTTGTGAATTAGAGTTTGATACCGGTGAAAAAAAGATAAAAGGCTGGGTTAAGCGTATTAATCTTTATGGCATATATCCAAATGAGGTTATAAAATAAAAAAGCGAGTTTTTATAACTCGCTTTTTTTTATGTTTATTTTGATCTTATACGTGCTTTTTTCTTTTTTAAGATACCCTCATAGAGGAATAAAACAATACCTGATAAAATAAGTGGTAATACATAATAAATAATGCGATACGCGATTAAAGCACCGAATAAATGAGCTGTGTTTGCATCAGAAGGAATAATAGCTAAGAATAATCCTTCAAAAACACCCAACCCGCCAGGTACTTGGCTGAAAACACCTAAAACTTGTGCAACTAAAAAGACTCCAATAAAAATATGAAACGGGATTTCTATAAATGGAATAAGGCAAAAATATAAAACAAAAGAAGCTAAAACGATATCAAAACTACCTAAAAACATTTGGGCTAGACCCATTTTTACGGAGGGCATATTTAAGGAAATTTGGCCGATTTTAATTGGCTTTTTATAAAAGGCACACAAGAGGAAATAGCCTACAAGACCGATAAACGAACCAAGAGCAACCAATAATGTTGTGATATGCGATGCTTGAGCAGAGCCAAATGCTTGTTCTGGGGTAAGTAAATAGCCGACAACCGTTAAAAAGAAACAGGCGATCAGATATGTGAATCCTGAAAATGTGACCATTTTAACGATTTCAGAACCACGGAAGCGCCATCTGGTATAAAAACGGTATCGGACTGTTCCACCAGAAACAATGGCATGTCCGGCATTATTGCTGACGGAATAGCCGATAAATCCAACTAAAATCCATTTCCAACTTTCTAGTTTTCTTTTAATATATTTGAGTGCTAAAAAATCATAAGTTGAAAGAGCAACATATCCTAAGAAAGAGGCGATGCAAGCGTAAATCAAATTTTTTGTGGGAATATTAAAAAGGGCATTTTTAATATCTTCCGGTGGATATTTTGAAAGCTGAAAATAAAGCATAACGGCGGCAATAACAAAAAAGAATAAGCCGGCCCATGATATTGCTTTTTTTAACAGACGCTTTAGGTTTGTTTTTTTCATAATTCCTCTATTTGTTTGGAAGTTAATTTTTGCAAAAATATGTTAATAGATTTTAATTAAATTGGCAAGAGGGGAAAAATAGATTTTTTTAAGAATGGGTATTGCATTTTTAATTAAAAAGGATTACTATAACTTTGTTTTAAGCGAGTGTAGCTCAATGGTAGAGCGGAAGCTTCCCAAGCTTAAGACGAGGGTTTGATTCCCTTCACTCGCTCCAACAAAAAAGCCGACCCTTTGGTCGGTTTTTTTGTTGGAAGTAGGAAAGGGGATAAGAACCCGAGCAGAGGGTTCGGTCGCGACTGGAAAGGAGCGGACGTCCGATAAGGACGGTCCCGAGCAAGCGAGGGACGAGTGATAAATCACGAGCATTCCCTTCACTTGGATTCAATAAAAACCGGCCTTTTGGTCGGTTTTTTTAATTGGAAGAGAAAAAGAGGTAAAGAACCCAGGCAAGAAGGTTCTATTGGGATCGGAGTGGGGAGGGTGTTAGACAAGATGGTTCTTCTCAGGTGAGGGATAAGAGGGGGGGGAGATAAGTATGTTTTTCATTTTGATACAATAAAAAAGATAAAACTAAAAGATGGGTTGCTTTTTATCTTGAATTTTTTAACTTTTATATATAGACTTAAAAACGGATGAAGTGATGTTTCATCTGAGGTGTGGAAACCTCTTAGCATGCGTCTAGGTGTAAAGACGAAAATTTTACACGCTTTCCAGTATGACTGGAAGGCGGTAAAATACGCTTTTTAGCCAATATATCGCACTATTCATGCTAGTAGTTTCCAACTTCCAGTCGCCCTCATCAGGCGATTTTATTTTATTTTGAAAGGAAGTTAAGGATGAAAAAATATTTTTTATTGGGCGTTGTTTCCTTATTTTGTTTTAATGCTCAAGCTCAAATGCAACAAAACTCAGAGGATATTAAAACGTATATGAGTGTTAAGGCAAAATATTCTCTTTTTGATGCTGATGTTACAGCTAGTGGATATGATGTTACAACGGTTGATGAAGATGTTGCTGGATTTGGTGTGGCAGTTGGTGTGGCACATAAGAATTCAAATGGGATATTGAGAGCGGAGCTTGAATACAGCAAAAACGCTAATTCAACAAAGCCATATGGTTTAATTGATTTTGAAGTGGAAACCCAATCGGTTATGTTAAATACATATTATCATTTGCCAACAGGGACTGCATTAACTCCATATATTGGTGCTGGGATAGGTGTTTCTCATGTAAAAGGGACGGCTGATATTTTGGGATATTCAGGTAACATTAAGAAAACAAACTTTGCTTGGCAAGCAGGGGCAGGTATTTCTTATGATATCACGGATCATTTTGCTATTGATGCAGGTTATCGCTATATGGATTATGGTGATTTTGAAAAATATGGTATTAGTCTTGATACATCGGCACATGAATTTTATACGGGGGTAAGAGTTTCTTTCTAAAATAAATAATAGAATAATCCAAAAATAAAGAGGTGGACTCCAACCCACCTCTTTTTATTATTTTTTAGGTCGGTAATCTTAAAAAATTATCCATGAAAAGGATTATATAATTTTCAGTATTAAATTGTAAATAAAAATTTATGTTTTTGTTAAGGAAAAACGACTCGCTTTTGGCGATAATTTTGCCTAATAAAAATTTTTGTTTTATTTTTAAATACTTGTTTTAAAAACAACTAAAATATGGAATATTTTTTGTCAAAAAAATAAGTGTTATTAAAGGGTTACATGCGATTCGATTGACACTTTTGTCACTAAAAAAATTTGCTTTTTATATTTTTTTATGACAAATAAATACATAAAATTAAACACTTAAAAATTTAATTAAAAAAAACAAAAAAAAGGTATTGACAAGTTAACTCTGAGTAGAGTTAATTAATACAAAATGTAGTTCAATAAACACTATATGTTGTTACTAAGGACTGCATATAGTGTTTATTGTTAAACGATGTTTAGTGAAGGAGACTTGGCAAAATGTTAGAAGTTGTTCAAAAAGACGAACGTGAGGGTTTAGACTTAGGTCCATTGACCGAAGTTATCAAAAGAGATGGGGAAAAACATGCTTTTGATGCGGCCAAAATCGCTTTAGCTATCGGAAAAGCAGGCGATGCCACAAATGAATTTGGCATGGATGAAGCCTGGCTTTTAACACGTCAAGTTATTAAAGTTTTAAAACATAAATTTGCCTATGGTGTGATCCCTGCGATTGAACAAATCCAAGATGTTGTAGAACAAGTTCTTATTTCTTCAAACTACTATAAAACAGCTCGTTCTTATATTATCTATCGTGAACAACGCGATAAAATGCGCCGTGATAAAAAAGCTGTTATTGATGCCATTTCCTCTATTAATGAATATTTGGATCGTTCTGATTGGCGTGTAAATGCTAATGCAAACCAAGGCTATTCTTTGGGCGGTTTAATTTTAAATGTTTCCGGTAAAGTTGTTGCTAACTACTGGCTCAACCATATTTATACACCGGAAATCGGAGAAGCACATAGAAATGGCGATTATCATATCCATGACTTAGATATGTTGGCTGGTTACTGTGCTGGTTGGTCTTTGCGTGTTTTACTTGAAGAAGGCTTTAATGGCGTTGCCAATAAAACGGAATCTAAACCGCCACGGCACTTGGTTTCAGCCTTCTCTCAAATGATTAACTTCTTAGGAACACTTCAAAATGAATGGGCAGGGGCTCAAGCCTTTTCTTCAGCGGATACATATTTAGCTCCGTTTGTCAGAATTGAAAAATTGACATATGATGAAGTTAAGCAAGCAATGCAATCATTCATTTTCAATTTGAATGTGCCATCTCGTTGGGGAACACAAACACCGTTTACAAACTTGACTTTTGACTGGACATGTCCAGCCGACTTAAAAGATCGTCATCCGATTATTGGCGGAGAAGTTCAAGAATTTACCTATGGTGAATTGCAAGAAGAAATGGATATGATTAACCGCGCTTTCTTAGAAGTGATGGCTGCCGGTGATGCAAAAGGTCGTCCGTTTACATTCCCAATTCCAACATATAATATCACAAATGAATTCCCATGGGAATCACCAAACACAGAATATCTCTTTGAAATGACAGCTAAATATGGATTGCCGTATTTTTCAAACTATGTTAATTCAGATATGAAACCAAGTGATGTTCGCTCAATGTGTTGTCGTTTGCGCTTGGATTTAACTGAGCTTAAAAAACGTGGTGGTGGTTTATTTGGATCTGCCGAGCAAACAGGTTCAATCGGGGTGGTTACTATTAACTGTGCTCGTTTGGGATATTTGCACAAAGGCAAAGAAGAAAATCTTTTTGCTCGTTTGGATGAACTTTTGGAATTGGCAAAAACATCTCTTGAAATTAAACGTAAAGTTATTGCCATGCATATGGACAGAGGATTATATCCATATACGAAAAGATATTTGGGCACATTTAGAAGCCACTTCTCAACGATTGGTGTGAATGGTATCAATGAAATGATTCGTAACTTTACAGGTGATAGAGAAAATATCACAACGTCATGGGGACGCGAATTTGCTCAAAAATTCTTAACACATATTCGTGAAAAAATGCTTGATTATCAAGCAGAAACAGGAAATATGTATAACTTGGAAGCAACGCCGGCAGAAGGAACAACATATCGTTTTGCCAGAGAGGATCAAAAGCGTTTCCCAGATATTATTCAAGCTGGAACAAAAGAAGCTCCATATTATACAAATAGTTCTCAATTACCTGTTGGATTTACTGATGATCCGTTTACAGCGCTTGATTATCAAGATGATTTACAAACACAATACACCGGCGGGACAGTGTTGCACCTTTATATGAGTGAAAGAATCTCCTCGTCTTCTGCTTGTAAAGCATTGGTTCGCCGTGTGTTGGAAAACTATCGTTTACCATACGTTTCTATTACGCCAGTTTATTCAATTTGTCCAAAACATGGATATATTAGTGGGGAACATAAATTCTGTCCGCTTTGCGATAAAGAATTGATTGAACGTAAACGTAAAGAAATGGAAACTCAATCTTAATTTTAAGGAGACTAAAAAATGACTGATGCTGAAATCTTGGCTGAATGCCAAAATGAAAGACAACAAGTTGAATGCTGGACCCGTGTTATGGGATATTTTAGACCGTTTAGTCACTTCAATAAAGGCAAAAAATCTGAATTTGAAGAACGCGTTTGGTTTGTTGAAGAAAATTGTGCCGAGTGCAATATGCCAGTGGCCATTTAAAAGATATACAGCCGCTTGAAAAAAAGCGGCTGTTTTCTTATGAAAGGATAAAAAATGAAAGTTGCGGGATTAGTGCCGTTTACAACAATTGATTTCCCGAATCGTTTGGCTGGTGTTGTTTTTTTTCAAGGCTGTCCTTTAAAATGCCCATATTGTCATAATCCAAATTTGCAGGATTTTAATCAGACAGGGACTCTTTCTTGGAATGAAGTTATAAGCTTTTTTTCTGAACGTAAAAAAAGATTGGATGGAGTTGTTTTATCAGGCGGTGAACCTTTGATGCAATCAGATATTTTAAAAGCCGTTCAAGATATTAAAGGGTTGGGTTTTCAGGTGGCTATTCATACAAGCGGTATTTATCCACAAAAAATAAAAGAAATCTTACCATTCATTGATTGGGTGGGATTAGATGTTAAAGCACCAAAAGAAAAATATCATCTTTTATCCGGAAGAGAAAAAATTTCCTCCTTAGTTTTTGAAACATTGAAAATTTTATCAGATTCAGACATTGATTTTGAAGTTCGAACCACTTTAGATCCGAAACATTTAACCATTGAAGATATTTATTTACTTGCATCACAGTTAAAAGAATATCGTATTCCTCAATTTGCCCTTCAGAAATATCGTACTTTTCCTGGAGATACCAATCCGCCATCTCAAAGTGAAATAGATTCTTTTTTTGAAAATAATGAGTTAATTCAGACCCTTCAAAATGATTTTAACAGATTGGTTTTGCGTTAAATTTTTTGATTTGCAATTTTGTTTAAATAAAGTATAATGAACAAAAAGGCGGAGGTGTTTATGCAAGAACAGTTGACTCAAGAACAACAAATTTCAAAGTTGAAAAAGAAAAAAGGCCGCATTGAAAAAGGCTTAGAAATCGCTGAAAAATTTGTTCAGAATAAAACGGAAGAATTAGAGCAAATTGAACGAGATATTCAAAATGAATTTCCTTATCAGCTCGAAGAAGATGAATATCGAGATGATGTTTTGTCTCCTAAAAAAGATGATGATGACGATGAAGAGGATGAAGATCCAACACATCCTAAAAAGAAACTATTAAAGTATAAAAAGTGGATTAAACGCGGTCTTAATTACGTTTTATTTTTCATTAACAAAAATGAAAAAGAGCTTTCCGACTTAGAAAAAGAAATTGATGATTTGGAGCAGGGGATTGTTAGTCCATGGGATCCGGAACAAAAGAAACCGAAATATATTTCACAATCAGAATTTCTTGGGATTCCCAAACTTGATATGCCGGCAATGGATGCCACTTTTAAAGGAACGGCGCGTCGTGGTGCTATGACAAAAAAAGAAAAAGATGAGATGTATGAGGAGGCCAAGAAGAAACAACAAGATGACCGTGCGCATTCAAAAGGGCAGCCGGTGAATAGACAAAACAGGCCTTTACGTCCAGGTGAAAAACCTGTTCAACCTGATTTTAATCGGATGACACCTGAGCAAAAGAAAGAGTTTATTAATCAAAAGTTGAAAAATAAAGATCCGAGAGAGCAAAAGCAAGGACTTGAAATCTTGAAAAAACCTGAAAATAAAGATTTTTTACAAGAGATGATGCAGGATAAAGAATTTCAAAAAACTTTTCAAAATGCTGAAAAAATGGTCGGTAAATATGATAAAATTCGCGATAGTATGCGAAAGAATTTAAAATCATTGATGCGTTCCTCATCGGATGTTGTTAAACTGCAAATTTCAAGATTGCGTGCCGGTAAAGTTGGTCAATCTGTTTCCGGGTTAAAGGAAATAGCCAGTTCTGTTCGTTTTGATAATGAGGTTGGAAAGGCTGCCGGAGGGGTTGTTAAAGGTGTTGAAGAAATGTATAAACTCTTTGGTATTAAGCCGGAGGAATCTTTAAATAAGCAACTTTTAGAAGAGGCTAAACCTATCTTTACGCATCAGATGGCTGAAAAAGGAAAGAATGACAGAGAAGTGGATTTAAAATCAAAGCAAAATAAAGTTTGGGGCGAAACAAAAGAAATAACGGATAAGGAAAAAGCTGTTGTTCAAGAAATTTCTTCTCAAAAAGGAGCTGAAAACTTGCCAAAAGTTGAGAAAAAGGAAGATGTGAAAAAAGTTGTTGAAACAGCTGTTGAATCTAAAAAAACAGAAGAAGTGAAAAAAGAAGAAAAAAAGAAAGTGCTTTTAAAATTAAATGAAAAGGAAAGATAATTGTTAAAAACCCTTCCTAAATGGAAGGGTTTTTTCATATTAAAGAAGAGATAGTTGTTCTTGTTTTTCTTTTTTGGGGGCAACGTTTTCACCCGCTAAAAATCGTTTTATTGGCGCATAGGATCTGCGGTGTATAGATGTGATTCCGTATTTTTCAATAGCTTCAATATGCTCTTTTGTGCCATAACCGGCATTTTTTTCCCACCCATATTGAGGATATGTTTTAGAAAGCTCTTTCATTAGTTTATCACGTGTTACTTTTGCAACAATAGATGCCGCTGCAATTGAAAGAGATAAATGATCACCTTTAATAATGGCTTTTGCCGGTAGAGATAAATTTTTTGGCAATCTGTTACCATCAATTAATAAGGCATCCGGTTTTTGATGAAAATTTTCTTCAGCCTGTTGTACCGCGCGTTCCATAGCTAAAAATGTTGCGGCTAAAATATTTTTTTCGTCAATTTCCGTTGAAGAAGCAATTCCAATACCGATATATGCATTGGAGGTCATAATTTCATCAAAAAGAACTTCTCGTTTTTGTGCAGTTAGTTTTTTGGAATCATCGATTTGCTCTGCCAGTTCGTTAGGGATGTTATAATGTGGCCAACAGACACACGCAGCAACAACTGGCCCACACCAAGGCCCGCGACCTGCTTCATCAATTCCAAAAACAAACCCGTTTGGGCAAATTTCTTTTTCTAATTCAAAATTTGGCATTTGTTTTCCTTATTAAAGATACAAGAAAATTAGGTGTTTTTTTGATAAACACAATAAGATTTAACTCTATCAATGGTATAGATTATTTTAATCTATCTAGAATTTTTTCCATTGGCATGATTTCGCTAATGGGTCCTAATGCAGAAAGAGTTAAAGGTTTTTTGATTAATTCTTTCGAAATCTTTTCAAGATTTTCTTTTGAAACATCTTCTATCTTTCTGATAACTTCCTCTTTTGAAATAACCCTGCCATATAAAATTGTGTCAATCGCATTCATTTCCGCATGGGCAGAAATGTTTTCATGTCGCATTAAAAGACCGGCCTTTAATCTTGCTTTTGCTCTTTCAATTTCTTCATCGGTTAATGTATGCGGTAATTTGGTTAATTCATCGCATAGTACAGGGATTAATTCTTTAACCTCTTTTTCTCCTGTTCCGGCATAAACTCCAAAAATTCCCGTATCGGTTTCTGAAGAAGAAAAGGCATAGATTGAATAAACAAGACCGCGTTCCTCTCTGATTTCTTGAAATAATCTGGATGACATGCCTCCACCTAAAACACCAGACAGGATTTTATAAGCATAATACTCTTCATCAGAATAAGAAACGCCTTCAAATCCTAAAACAAGGTTCACTTGTTCATTTGGTTTTAAAACACGCTTTTCACCCCCTTTATAAAGCGCTTTTGGCACATCTGGTCTTTTTGTTTTTTTAAACGAGGTAAATTTTTCTTCACATTGAGAAACAAATTCTTGATGATTAACAGCTCCTGAAGCGCTAATAATAATTCGAGGTGTTGTATATTCAGTATGCATATAATTAAGCAAGTCTTCACTTGAAATGCTTTTAACTGTTTCAACTGTTCCTAAAATGGATCGACCCAATGGTTGATTTGGATAGGCGACCTCATTAAAATAATCAAAAACCAAATCATCAGGCGTGTCATTTTGCATATTTATTTCTTGGATAATAACCCCTTTTTCTTTTTGAAGTTCTTCTTTATCCATAATGGAATTTTGCAAAATATCAGCAATAATATCAAGGCCCTTTTCTTGATGCTCTTTTAATACACGAACATAATAGGCGGTCATGTTTTTTCCGGTGTAGGCATTGATAAATCCGCCCACATCCTCAATTTCTTTTGAAATTTGAAAAGCTGAACGTGAAATGGTTCCTTTAAATGCCATATGTTCTAACATATGAGAAATGCCATTTATTTTTTCTGTTTCAAAGCGGGCACCAACATTTACCCAAACACCTAAAGAAACACTTTCGGCATTTGCATCAGAATCAGTGATAACTCGAATTTTATTTTTTAAAGTAGTTGTTTGTAACATTATCTATCCATTAAAAGTAAAATAATTTTTCAATTTTTCCCCAAAGTTTTTTTATTCCAGATGGCTCAGTTGCTTCTGAATCGGCTGCTGGTATTTCTTTTTGGAGATTTTGCACGTTGTTTTCCATAGGTAACTGTTCTTGAATTTTGGCAACCTCTTCTTGAGTTAGTGTTACTTCATGTGGAAAAATATATTCAGGTATAATTGAGGGGATTGATCCTGAAGATAATGCATTTACAGGTTTTGGCATTTGAGGAATATCTGGTTCAGCAGCTTTTTGTAATTGAATGGCTTTTTCTTCCTCTATAAAAGGAGCATTTTTATCTTTTTGTACGTATCTGTGAACATTTTCTTCATAAACAACAGGTTTTCCTTTTTGGAAAATTTGTTTTTTAATTGTAACAGTTTTTCTCAATCCGTTTACGGGAGGTAAGACATTTTTTTCTTGAGTAATCAGTCCAGTTGTTGAGGGTACATTTTTTACCGGTTGTTGTGTGCTGGAAGGATTATCTCGAATAACCAAAGATCCATCTGGTTGGGTAATAACTTCAGGCGTTTCAACATTTAAAATGGGTGAAGGTTTCATCCATATCGGTGAAATATTTGTATGAGCTCTTTGTTGTTCAATTTTATAAGCATGCAAAATTTCCGGCATGGGGAATTGTTCATTAGATACGCTAGGGTGCGCAAATCTGAATAACATATATCCAGATTTTTGTCCGCTTAAACGTTCTCCGGCGGCAATAGAGTAATATGCTCCAATGGAGCCGTTATCAAAATTGATATAATCAACTGTATAATTTAAGCTAATGACAGTTTTATTTGATTGGCCGAAATTGCATGTAAAGTCGGGTGATATAATTTGAACAGCGTCATTTGCTAAAACACCCAATCTTGTAGGAGCTGTTTGACAGGTTGGGAAAATAGTATCCGATTTTGTTTTGTAATCAACAATAAGATCTGTTCCTGTTGTTTTTTCAATAATTTTATTGCCGATTATTTTTGCAGAAAGAAAGTTTAACTCCGTATAAATTGAACCTGTTTGTAAAGGCAAAGAAAAGCCTTTTGTTAAACACATTTTAGATTGTGGGTTTGCTTCACAAAGTAAAATATTTTGATTTGAATTTTTCTCTATGAGGGATTGAATACGATTAAACAGGCTTTCTCTGGATAGAGCAGCAGTTGCTGGATAACATTTTTTCTTTTGACAAACAATAGGAGTTAATGTTGAAGAAGAAGCATGAAGGCCTGTGTACATGAAAGCAACAGCGGATAAGAGCATAAATGAACGAATACGCATGATAAATCCCTTCCCTAAAAATAGTTTATTTCATTCTAATCAAAAGAAAAATAAATTGCAAATAAAAAGTGTGTATAAAAATTTCTCTATTTAACATTGACATCTTTTTATAATTTATGTAACTTTCTTAAAAAAGAAGATGGGGGATGTTTTGAAAATATTTACTCTTTTTTTTACAGTTTTTTGTTTGTTTTTTTCAAGGTATTCTGAGGAAAAAACAGTGCCGTTAGAAGAGCAGATTCCAGAGCATTATTTTTGGGGTCTTGAAGAAACCATTTTTAATGAACAAGAAAGACGAGAAACTTTTTTGAAAAAGTTTTTTTCTCCGGAAGAAATTGAAAAGATTGGAAATGCTCATCTTTGTTTATATAACAATGAAATTATTAAAAAGAACATTGAAACCAAATCGTTTGATGAGAATCGCTTAAAAAGGGTTTTGAATGAAAAATGTTCTTCTATAGATAGTGAGATACCATGGGTTACCCATCGGTTATGGAAAAGCAGAATGTATCGTTCAATCGATAAAAAAATGCTTTGTCGTTCAAAAAATGATTGCGCTATTGTTGTAGAAGAAAATGATCAAAAAACGGTTTTAGGATGGTTAAAGCACGGTGTTGAGGTTTTTTTAAAAAAGAATGACTCCTCTTTTTATTTAAGTGATGAAAAATATGATTTGGAGCCTTATTTAAAAAAGAATGGATTTGTAGATTTTAAAAAATATGTTGAAGTTGGACCCCCACGTGGTGGACTTGGAAATCAGTTGTTTATGTATTGGAGTGCAGTTATTCATGCACGTGCAAATAATAAAGAACCCTTAAAGATGCATAACTGGTATCTAGATAATTTTTTAGATTTGCCTGTAAAAGCAACATCAAATAGACCGACAGGACATTACCATCAATTACCGGAATTTGTTAAGAGAGCTTTGGGCTTGAAGTTTTGCGCTTCTTCACATCATGTTTCTTACGATAGTAACTGTTTTATGGTAAAAGGTTACTTACAGTCGTGGAAAAATTTTATAGGGCATGAAGATTATATTCGTGAAAATATGATTTTCAAAAATGAAGTTTCGGATAAAAGTCGAGAAACAATGGATAAGATGAAAAATGAAAATGCCGTTTCTCTTCATGTTAGACGAGGTGATTATATCAAGCAAGGGTATATTTTGTTAACGCAAGATTATTATTCGAAAGCAATTGATTATATTAAGAGAAATGTAAAAAATCCTGTTTTTTATGTTTTTTCGAATGATATGAAGTGGGCTAAAGAAAATATCAAAATTGATGCACCTCACGTTTATGTTGATTGGACAAAAAGAGACTATGAAGATTTGCAATTAATGGCTGAATGCAAACATTTTGTTAATGCAAATTCTTCTTTTTCATGGTGGGGATCTTTTTTAAGCAAAAATAAAAATAAGATTATTATTGCGCCTGATAAACATATTAGTTGGAATCTTAATTGGATTAAAGAAGTTAATGCGCCTAATTTCGTTGTAATTGAGGTTGATAAGCATTATTTTGATAAGGACAAGCAAGAGTTTGTGACTGTTAAATAAAAAAGCGGATTTTTAAATCCGCTTTTTTATCATTCTAGTATTTTTCAGAATTACTTTCCTTGAAGTAAAGCATCAATCAATTCTTGAACGCTTGGAATATTCCCATTTTTATACATTGGGTCTTCCCCGAATCGATAACCACTATGGCCACAGAACATCAAGTTATTATCAATACTTTCTCCATGAGCAATAGCAGTCAATGTTTTATTGATACAAAACGAACGAGAATCCGGCAACCTATCTAAATGACCATCAGCCTGTGACCAACCAGAGAAAGCGCAAGCTGACAAACAGCCAACACAATTAGCTCTGTCTTGTTTGATTTGTTCATTTTCTTCATTTGTTAAGAAAATAATGGAGTTATCCGGAGTTCTGGCAACAACAGGACGTGAACCTTTTAAGAACTCATTTGCACGCTTAAAATCATGTTCAGTCAAATAAACAGTGAGAGCGGCATTTAACACAAACGGTTTTACAAAAATGCCCTCTGCTTTTTCCATATATGGCATTTCAGTATCTTTTCTTTCCATCAGTGTTTTTAAAAATTTATTGTTCACTGCAGAAGAGTAAAAACCTGTTGGAGAAAATCTTTGAAGGATGATATCTCCTTTTTTGAGTGCTCTTAAGCAACCTTGCCATGCTTTTGCAACTGGGCTTTCTTTTGTGAGTAATGGGCGTGTTCCGAGTTGGAAGGCGATGGGGCCGATTTCCGGATTATCAATCAAATCTTCAAATTCTTTTAAATTCCAGACACCCCCCGCCATAATGAGAGGAACATGTTGTAATCCATATTCATTTAATTGTTTTCTTAAATCAACAAGTCTTTGATACGGGCTTTCTGGTATTTCAGGATTTTCAGAGTTTGATAAACCGTTATGTCCGCCAGCTCTCCATGGATCTTCATAAACAACGCCACCTAAATATTCCATGCAGTTTTTATAGCTTCTAAGCCATAAGGCACGGAATGCTCTGGCAGATGAAACAATTGGGTAATAATATAAACCATATTTTGAGGCAATTTCTGCCAATTTATATGGCATACCGGCACCACAAGTAATTCCATGAACAAGATTATGAACTTTATCCAACATACCATCTACAACCGGAACAGCTTCATTCATTCGTTTTTGATATTGAAAGCGAAGAGAACCTAATGTTTCTTGAACTTTTTCTCCAACAGCAGTGATTTTTTCCTGATATTTTTCAGGTGCTTTTTCAACGAGGTTTCGCATCACTTGTTCGCAAGAATTCATCACGCCTTCCAAAATAGGGATACTTCCCCCCATTTCCCACAGGACATTCATATGAATTCGTCCATTTCCGCCAGCAATTTCATGCGCTAATTTTGCCTGTGAAATTCCGCCTCTAATTGACATTTCAATAAGTTCTTGGTGGCGTTCTGGTCTGGTTTTGTGTTGGTAAACTTTAGGAATTATTTTGCCGTTTTCATCATATTCATCAGCAAACACCCCTGAAATTGTTCCGACAGCGCCGGCTTTTGCCCAGGCACCGGAAGATTGCCCGTCTGAAACAGCAATACCTTTTCCCCCTTCAATCAAAGGGATAACTTCTTTACCTGAAATCATAACGGGATTAACTTTTTTCATCTTCTATCCTTTCAGTTATCTTGTTTTTCAGAAAAACAAGCGTTGATTAATAGGTTTAATATAACAAAAAGAGAAAAAAAGAGCAAAGTTTTTTTCATGTAGTGATAAAAAAACTTGTTTTTTCTGATTGTTTTATTATACTTGACCTTATGAGAGAGACAGAAATATGTTTAACGGGCGTGGGTGTGAGTCTTGAAAAGATGAAGAAAATTTCATCTTGGGTTAAACTTCCTCTTTGGCCAAATGAAAAAGATCCGTTTTTAGTTACACCTCTTAAAAAAGGTCATCCGATTTTATATGTTGTTGTGACGCCGGAGGTTTCTGAAGAACGAGGGCGTGAAATTTTAAAATTGCCTGTTGCTTGTATTATTGATGCGAATGCAACAAAGAAAAGTATAGTTGATTTTGTTGAACAGCAAAAAAAATGGAAACACCCTTTCTCTTTGAGTTTGCTTTTAACCGGGCCGATGGTTTATCGGTATGATGTGGCTCATGTTTTTACAAATGCATTACAACAACGAAGAAAGTTTTCTGATGCTAGGAAGCAAGCTATTCACTTAGCGGTGCATGAGTCGTTAGTAAATGGTCTTTTTCATGGGAATTTACAACTTTCAAGTTCAATGAGACAGGATGTTGTTGGTTTTGTTTCATATTTGGATTTGATTGCCAGAAGGTTGAATACGCCGGCTTTTGCACAAAAAGCAATCTCTATTTGTTCGGTATGGAATAAAACCCGATTGGAGATTAAGATTAAAGATGAAGGTGTGGGGTATTCTTTAGAGCAAATTTTAAAAAGAAGCTCTGGTGATGTATCATCAAAAAGCGGTCGTGGTCTTCAGATTATTGCGCATGCCGTTGATTCTTGTACCATTGATAATTATGGCAAGGAAATTACTCTTTCTTTCTTAAAAGAAAACAAGGAAAATCAATCTATTCAGAATTTAGCATCTGTTCCTGAGTTTGTTACTCAAACAGATATTTCTAGTGGAAAAGTTTTGATTATTGAAGATAATAAAAGTAATCAAGCTTTATTGGCGGGACTTTTAACTCAAATTGGGGTTCATAAAATAGAAATTGCCTCAACGGGAGAAGATGGTATTGAAAAAGCTATTTCTTTTCATCCAGACCTGATTATTTTGGATATTGTCATGGAAAATATGGATGGATATGATGTGTTACTTTCTTTGAAACAAATTCCAGAAGTTAAAAATATTCCAATTTTGATTCAAACATCTAGTGACACTCGCGAAGCAAGAGACAGAACATTTAAGGCTGGTGCCGCTGATTTTATTACAAAGCCGATTAATCCATTGGAATTTTTTACGCGTGTGCGTGTGCATTTGGAAAATAAAAAATTGGTTGAATATTTATCAACACAATTAGATCAATTAAATGAAGAGATGAAAATTTCTCAAGGAATGCAACGTTCTTTATTGCCAACAGTTGATGTTATTGAAAACATCAGAGAAAAATGCCATATTGATATTGCCTCATATTTTTCTCCATCTGATAGATTAGGTGGTGATTTTTGGCAAATTATAGAGTTATCTGAGAAAAAATTCGGTTTATTTTTATGTGATTTTTCAGGTCATGGTCTTTCAGCAGCATTAAATACGTTTAGATTGCATGCGCTTGTTCATCAGCTAAAAGATGAAGTTAAAAATCCATCAGACTTTTTGCGCCTTTTAAATTTGCAGTTGTGCCAATTATTGCCACGTGGGCAATATGCAACATTTTTCTTTTGCATTTTTGATACGAATGCTCAAACACTTTCTTATGCTGGCGCAGGTTCTCCGGCTCCCTTTTTAAAAACACGAAATGGCATTTTATTGCTTTCAACACAAGGGTTGCCGTTAGGGATTAGTCCGGAAGCTAAATATGATGATTATAAAATAGATTTTTGTGCCGGAGATAAGTTGATTTTATATAGCGATGCATTGACTGAGGAAATGTCGGCCGATGGACTTCGTTTAGGAACAGAAGGGCTTTTAAGTTTATTACAAACTGTTTTAGAATATAAAGATAGTCGGGAAGCTGTTTCTGAATTAATGCAGCTTTTCTTTAAAATGATACCGCCACCTCCCCAAGATGACGTGACGCTTGTTTGGATTGAGGGATTGCCCCTTTCTTCTCATAGGAAAAAAAGATGATTAGATTATTTATAAAAGAAAAGTTATCCACAGGAAGAATCCTTTCTTTGGATGAAAGAAAAGCACATTATTTAATTCATGTGATGCGCCAAAAAGAAGGTTCTGAACTTTTGATTTTTAATGGGGTAGATGGAGAATTTAAAGCGCGTCTTACGGATGTAAAGAAAAAAACTTGTTTGTTAGAAATTATGGAGCAAACAAAAAATCAAACAATAAGACCTGAGGTTATTTTATGTCCGGCCCTTATCAAGAAAGAGAATATGACTCTTGTTTTAGAGAAGGCCACTGAGTTAGGTGTTACAAAGATTTACCCGTTAATAACAGAGAGAACTGTTGTGCGCGGATTTAATATTGAAAGAGCGAATTTAATTGTTGAAGAGGCAGCAGAGCAGTGTGAACGATTGGATATTCCTCAAATTTTTGAACCAATTCTTTTAAAAGATTTATTTTTAAAATTACCAGCGCAAGCAATTCCGGTTTTTTTAACTGAAAGAGGGAATTCTGGTTCCATAGTACTTTCTGATATTAAAAATCCAGCGTTTATTATTGGACCGGAAGGTGGTTTTACAGAGGGAGAAATAAGTTTTATAAATGCTCAAAAAAATATTGTGCCAATTCATTTAGGAGATACGATTTTACGAGCCGAAACAGCCTCTATTGCGATTTTGGGTGCATGGGTTTATAATTATTAAAGATTTATTTGATAATATTAAAAATAAGAAATAAAAAAGGCGGTCAGATGACCGCCTTTTTATATTAAATTTTATTTATTGCTTAATAAAGTTTTTTACCATAGTAAGCATCTAAATATAAATCTTTGATTTCAGAAATGAGCGGATAACGAGCATTACAGCTTGTGCATTGATCGTCAAAAGCTTTTTCTGATAATGTGTCAATACAAGCTAAGAAAGCTTTTTCATCAACATTGGCTTCTTTAATAGACATTGGAATATTGATTTCGGCTTTTAATGCTTGAATGGCTTCGACTAAGCGTTGAACCTTGGCATCATCATCACCGGCTTTAATTCCTTCTGTTAAACCTAAGATATCAGCAAATCTAGCATAACGAGATTTAACAAATGGGTATTTATATTGCGGGAATGTGCCTTGTTTTGTTGGGGCATCTGTTGCGTTATATTTTACAATATAAGGTAACAAAAGAGCATTTGCTAACCCGTGAGCAACATGGAATTCCCCACCCAATTTATGAGCCATTGAGTGACACAACCCTAAGAAAGAGTTTGCAAATGCTTGACCAGCTAATGTAGCGGCATAATGCATTTTTTCTCTGGCTTTTGGATCTTCTGCACCGTTGTGATATGAGCGGGCTAAATATTTGAAGACCAATCTGGCGGCTTCTAAAGCTTGACCATCTGACAAGTTATTTGCAAAGATGGAAGTATATGCTTCTAAGGCGTGTGTCAAAACGTCAATGCCGGAAAAAGCAGTTAAACCTTTTGGCATGCTCATTGCTAAATCCGGATCAACAATAGCCATATTTGGCAAGATTTCATAGTCTGTAATCGGATATTTTTGATTTGTTTTATCGTCTGTGATAACTGTAAATGGTGTTACTTCAGAACCGGTTCCAGATGTTGTTGGAATGGCAACCATTTTTGATTTTTGACCCATTTTTGGGAATTCAACGATTTTTTTACGAATATCCATAAAGCGCATGGCGATATCGGAGAATTTGAGTTCCGGATGTTCATACATGAGCCAAACAATTTTGGTTGCATCCATTGGAGAACCACCGCCGACGGCAACAAAAACATCTGGTTCAAAACGGCGAACCTGTTCCAAAATAATATCAATTGTGGATAAATCTGGATCCGGTTTTACCTGGTCGAAAACTTGATAGGCCATACCATTTTTTTCTAAAATACCGGCAATACGTTCTGTGACGCCGATTTTTGTCATCGTACTGTCTGTAACAATAAATGCTTTTTTATGACCTTGCAATTCTGCTAAAGCAAAATCAAGGCATCCGCGTTTGAAATAAATTTTTTCAGGTGTTTTAAACCACAACATATTTTCGCGACGTTCGGCAACTGATTTAACGTTCATTAAATGTTTTACTCCTATGTTTTCGCTGACGGCATTTCCGCCCCATGAACCACAACCCAATGTCAATGATGGTGCTAATCTAAAGTTATAAAGATCACCGATAGCCCCTTGAGAAGCAGGCATATTGATAAGAGTTCTGGCTGTTGTTAATGTTTTAGAGAAAAGGTCAATTCTGTCTTTATTTTTTTCAGATGTATATAAAACAGATGTATGTCCAGCCCCTCCCAAGACAATAAGTTTTTGAGCTTTTTCAACAGCTTCTTCAAATGTTTTTGCTTTAAAGAAGCCTAAAACCGGTGAAAGTTTTTCATGGGCAAATGGGTTTGAATCTTCAATTTTATCTGATTCAGCGATTAAAATTTTTGTTGAAACAGGTACTTTAATACCGGCCATTTCAGCAATTTTATAAGCCGGTTGACCAACGATTCCTGAATTTAATTTGCCATCAACAAAAATGATATCTCTTAATTTTTTACGATCTTTTTCTGAAACAAAAACGCACCCGCGTTTAATGAATTCAGCTTTGATATCTTCATAAACACTTTCAAGAGCAACGATAGCTTGTTCAGACGCGCAAATCATACCGTTGTCAAATGTTTTACTCATAATAACAGAGCTGACAGCCATTTTGATTTCAGCTGTTTCATCAATGATAACCGGTGTGTTTCCGGCGCCAACACCGATAGCCGGTGTTCCTGAGCTATATGCTGCTTTTACCATACCCGGACCACCTGTTGCCAAGATAAGAGAAATATCCTTATGACCCATCAAGTAACCGGTAATTGCCGGTGTGATTTCATCAAGCCATCCAATGATGCCTTCTGGAGCGCCGGCTTTAACAGCAGCTTCTAAAACGATGCGAGCGGCTTCGTTTGTGCATCCTTTTGCACGTGGGTGTGGGGCGAAAATGATACCATTTCTTGTTTTTAAAGCAATGAGGGCTTTAAATATAGCTGTTGATGTTGGGTTTGTTGTTGGAACAATACCTGCAATTAAACCGACAGGTTCTGCAATTCTTGTGAACCCATGTTCGGCATCTTTACAAATAACACCACATGTTTTTTCATTTTTATATGAGTTGTAAATATATTCAGCAGCAAAGTGGTTTTTAATCACTTTATCTTCAACAATGCCCATTCCTGTTTCGGCAACTGCTTGTTTGGCAAGCGGGATACGAGCTGAACAGGCTGCAACAGATGCTGCTCTGAAAATTTCATCAACTTGTTCTTGTGAAAAAGTTGCAAAAATGGCTTGTGCTTTTTTAACATTTTCAACAATACCGTCTACAACTTTTTTTTGTTCTTCTGTTATATCTGCCATAGATCCTCCGTCATATTAATTTCACATTTCAAAAAAAGTATACGAATTTTTTTATAATAAGCAAGTTTTTTCTTTGTTTTTTATGGAAAAAAAACAAAAAAGCACACATTAAAATGCATGCTTTTTTAGGGGTAAAAAAAATTATTTTGAAACAATAACCATTGCTTCTCTTAAAACGCGATCACCTGCAATTGTATAGCCTGATTGAAGTTCTTGAACAATGGTCCCTGGTTCTTTACTGTCATCTTCAATTTCTTGAATAACTTTATGCATGTTTGGATCAAAAACAATTCCAAGTGAAGGCATTTTTTGAATGGTGTTATGTTCAAAAGCTGTTGAAAGTTGTTTTTGAGTCATCTCAACGCCTTTAAGAAGATTTTTTAAGAATGTGACGCATTCTTCATTCCCTTCTTGTTCTAACTTTTCAATGCCTGTTTTGGCATGGTTAATAGCGCCGGTTAAACAATCATCAACAGGTAATAATTCTTTAGCAAAAGAAACAATGGCATATTTATGAGCCTTTTCGATATCAATTTGTGTTCTTTTTCTTAAATTTTCCATTTCGGCTTGAGAGCGTAAAGCCAAATCTTTCCATTTTTGAATTTCTTCTAATAATTGTTCAGCTGAATTTTCTTGTTGAGGCATTTCAGCTTCTTCAACAATGGCCGAAGCATTTTTTAAAACAGCTTCTTCTTTTTGTTCGGCTTTTTTTTCTTTTTTAGTCATTAGTTATAACTCCATGCTTTTTATCAAAACGAATATGCATATATGTAGATGTTTTTCTTTAAAAAATCAAGAGGGCATGGTGTCACTTTTTAAAAAAAGGTTGATTTAGAGGCTGAAAATCACTATAATCCGAAGCAAATAAAAGTAATAAGGAGAAAGATATGCAAAGACCATCAAAAAGACAAGCAAATGAACTGAGACATGTTTCACTTGAGATTAATGTAAATAAGCATGCGGAAGGATCTTGTTTGATTAAAGCCGGTGATACACAAGTTATTTGTACTGCAACGATTGAAGAAAAAGTTCCAACATGGCTTAAGAATTCCGGTCAGGGTTGGGTGACTGCTGAATATGGTATGATTCCAAGAGCAACAGGGACACGTGTTGATCGTGAAGCTAAAAAAGGACAATCAGGAAGAACTCAGGAAATTCAACGTTTGATTGGAAGAGCTTTAAGAGCAGGGATTAATTTACGCGCAATTGAAAACATTAATATTAAGGTTGATTGTGATGTGATTCAAGCAGATGGTGGAACCAGAACAGCTTCGGTAACGGGAGGATTTGTTGCTCTTTATTTGGCCTGTCAAAAATTATTGGCTCAAGGAAAAATCAAATCAATGCCGATAACCAATTTTATTGCGGCTGTTTCTTGTGGTATTTTTCAAGGAGTTCCTGTTTTGGATTTAGATTATTTGGAAGATTCAAACGCAGAAACAGATTCAAATTTTGTTATGACGGATAAAGGTACTTTAATTGAGGTGCAAGGAACAGCTGAAAATGGATCATTTACACCGGATGAATTAACAGAACTTTTAAAATTGGCGCAAAAAGGGATTAATGAATTGATTCAAAAACAAAAAGAAGTTTTGGGAGTAGAATAAATGAGAAGAGCCATTATTTTTGCAACACATAATACCCATAAGGTTGAAGAAGTTAGTGCTATTTTATCACCGCTTGGCGTTCAAATTATTGGAGGTGATGAATGCAATTTGCCGGATGTTGAAGAAACAGGAAAAACATTTGAAGAAAATGCGCTTATTAAAGCTTTGGCAGGGGTTAAATTTTTAGGTCGTCCTGTTTTAGCGGAAGATGCAGGTTTATCTATTGAAGGATTGGATGGCGCTCCGGGTGTTTATTCGGCTCGTTTTGCTCAGTTGCATGGTGGTTATCCGGAAACATTTGAATATATTGCAGGTGCTTTAAAGGATAAGTCAAAAAAAGCTTATTATACCAGTGTGATGGTGTTGGCTTTTAGTGAAACTGAATATTATGTTTTTAAAGGATATATGCATGGTCAAATGGCAGAAAGCCCAAGTGGAACAAATGGATTTGGTTATGATCCTATGTTTATTCCTGATGGGTTTGATATGACGTTGGGAAATATTGATGCAGAAACTAAAAATAAAATTTCTCATCGCTCAAAGGCCATTCAACAAGTATATGATTTTTTAGCGACACGTGAATAAAATCTCGGATAAAAAAAATCCCCATTCTTATTGAGTGGGGATTTTTTTATTAGTCAGAAACAATATCAATATCTTTTAAGTCAGTTTCATTTTTAACATGCAAAACACGTTGTGGAAATGGAATGTTGATGTTGCGTTCGCGGAATTTTTCAACTATTAAAGTATAAACTTCTGTTTGTATAGAAAGCTTATTCCCAACATCAGAAATATAAAAACTTAATCTGAAATTGATACAGTTTTCGGCAAGAGAGAGAAATGCAACATAAGGGGATGGATTTTGCAAAATATTTTTTGTATCTTTTGCGCATTCTAATAATGTTGATTTAACCAGTTCAATATCGCTGTTATAATCAACCCCAACAAGTAAATCAACGCGAGCTTGCTTATTTTTATATGTCATATTAATCAAGCTTGTGGATAATAAAGTTGCGTTTGGAATAATAACATTTGCCTTGTTAAATGTTTCAATTTGAGTTGATCGCATATTGATTTGTTTAACAATCCCTTCATATTGATCAACTAAAATCCAATCACCAATTTTAAAGGGGCGTTCAAACAATAAAATAATTCCCGATACAAAATTATTTACAACATTTTGAAGACCAAGACCGGCACCAAGAGAAAGAGCACCAGCAGCCAAAGCCAATCCCTTTAAACTACCGCCCATAACGCTTAATCCGACTATGAGGGCTAAAATGGTTCCAACAAATCCAAGTAGGGCTGCCATTGATGTTTTTACACCGATATCCAGATCAAATACATCAGATAATTTACCCTCTGTCAAACTGTTTTTAATGGCTTTAAAAATAGAGTGAGTTACAAAAAATGCAATCAGTCCCATTAAAATTGAGGTGATGGAAACATGCATATCTCCAATATTAAATCCAACTAAAACTTTTTTAATATTTTGAACCATAATATCAACAGAAACACCCCAAACAGCTAAAACACAAAGAGTGATAAATCCGCCAACAAGAGGAATGGTCAGTATGTTGAATAATATTTCTAGGCGTTTGATCCGATATTTTGTGATACGTAAATTTTTCCCGAAGAATTTTTTGTTGATAATTTGATGAAACACAACAAAAATAAATTTTTGAAAAATATAACCGATAACAATAAATCCAACACTAACAATAAATCTGTTAAAAATATATTCAGCAAGTTTTACATATCCGAGCAGTGAGTAACAAAGCACAATAAAACTGCCCAAAGAGATCAAAATGGCCAATTTTGATGATAAGGAAAGTCCTTGAACCTCTTTTTCTTCATTTAATTCTTCATCTGTTAATGTTTTATTGTTATAAAGTAAATTTAAAGATAAAAGAATAATACAGCCGGATTTAACAAAGTTATTAATCATCTTGATTGCATAAATTGTTTCTGGTGTCGCGGAGAGTTTTTGAGCTACTACATGCAAAAATGAAAAGAAACAAAGTATATAAATCGAGTAGATAAGTGATTTGGAAATATCGAGAGCCTTTTCATTGCTAACCTCAATTAAACGCCACTGTGTTTTTTTAGGTGTGAATAAAACGCTTGCAAGACCGGTGAAGAAAAACAAATAAATAAGATAATGGGCAAAAATATCAATAAGGGTACCAAATTGACCAGTTAAAAAATCGGGATTTTGTGATCGCCATAATAAAAATGCAACAGGTATAGCTGCCGGAATAATGGCTCTTGCCACAATCATAAAAAAGGCAGCTTTCACTTTTTGAGTATAAGTTGGTTTTTCAATAGGTAAATCATATCCCAATTTTTTGCGCACAAAAATATTTAAAATAATTGCAAGAACAAGAGATGTAATTGCCCAAAGGCACAGAGAAATTAATCGGTGCAGCGTGTTTGTTTGAATTTCTTTTGTTTGTGCTTGATACCAAGAGAGAGGATACTCTAATAAATGCCATAAAAAAGAACCAAAATTAACCAGTGCGCCGGACAGTTCTTTAAAGTCAAGAATGGATGCCTCTTTAACCATTAATGTTTCAAATAATCCTTTTGCTCTTAATGATGCCACTTTTTGATTAAGATTATCGATTTGATTTATTGCCAAATCAGTTTTTGAAATTTCAGCTTTAATGGTTTCAATCTCTTTTATAAATTGTTCGCGCTGTTGAGCGATTTCTTTGGTTTCCTGTTCGCCTTCGTGAATTTCACCTAGAGCAGCAATCTTTTTTTGAAAATCAGATAATGTTTTTGAGTCAGTATCTTTTTTTAACTGCAAGTTATTGTAATATGAGGTAAGCTGTTTAACCAAGTTGATGGATTCATTTTTTGAGGGAGCATTTTTAGAAATGCTAATTTCAATTTCTTGAAGTTTTTTTGTAATTTGAGTAATTGTTAAGGGTTGTGACTCCTGCATATTTGTTAAATCTTGTTGAGCCAAAATCGGAGAACATATAAAATTTAAAAAAAAGATACTTAAAAAAAATAAACGTAACATTATTATATCCTTAATTTTATGTAAAAGTAATTGATTTGTTTATAAATATAAAGAAGTTCTCTGTCAAGTAATTCACTCTTTTTTTAAAAAAATACATGTTGAAATATAACTTTTTTAATGATATTATGTGTTTTTATGAAGAAAATCCATGTAAAATGCATAAAATGTGGTGCGTTAGAATTTGTTAAAAACGGGCTTGTTTTTGGAGCTCAGCGGTATAAGTGTAAGTCGTGTGGATATCAGTTTACAAAGTTGGCGCCTGCTGGAAAACCTATGTTTATCAAGTTGATAAGTCATACTCTTTATTTGTCTGGTATGTCGATGAGGCAAATTGCGCCGGTCATTGGGGTAACAACACAATCGGTTTCTAGATGGCTTAAAAAATGGCATCCGACATATATGAATGAAGTTGGAGAAAAAAGCCAAATTTTGGAAACAAAGGCAAAATATTTAATTGATAAAATGGGGTTAAATCAAGATGACGATTTAAGAATTGTGAGTACAAAATTGCCGTCTGGAGCAATTTTTCATTCAATTATTCAATTGCCTCCGGAAGATAAAAAATCATTAAAAGGGTGACGGTTGTTTTTTTGAACTTGATTTTTTTTGGTTTTTTATATAAATTTTGTCATGTTTTATTAAAATAAAAAGGGTTTGTTGATGAAAGTTAAAAAAATTAAGAGTACAAAGATTTGGCGCAAAGTTTTTTATGCCGTTCTTTTTATGATTTTTGGGTGGTATTTGCATGGTAAAATGATTCCGTCTCGCAATGCGGGACATGAAATTCAAACACCATATGTTTTGGTAAAAGGATTAACAACGAAAAATATTTCAGCTCGTAAAAAATATATTGCTGAGGTTGAAGCGGTTAACAGTGTGGATATTATCCCTCAGGTCTCTGGTTATTTGGAAGAAATCTTGTTTAAAGACGGTTCTTTCGTTAATGAAGGAGAAAAAATTTTTGTTATTGAACAACGAAAATATAAGGCTGATTTAAAATCGGCCGAAGCGCGTCATTGGGAATTATTAAAGGAATATGATCGGGTTAAAAAGCTACATGATAGTGGTGATGTGCCAGATAAAAAATTTGAAATGGCTTTAAGTGATTTGGTTCGTGCAGAAGCTGATGTTGAACGGGCTAGATTAGATCTTGACCATTCTGAAATTAAGGCCCCTATTTCAGGGCATATTGGTAAAGCATTGGTGACGAAAGGAAATTTGGTAAGCCCGAATACTCAAAAGTTAGCACGCATTGTTCAAACAAATCCTATCAGAATAGCTTTTTCAGTGACAGATAAGGAACGTTCTGCCTTTATGGAAAAAATGAAGAATAGCGAAGAAATGTTTGTGGATGTTGTTTTGCCTAATAGTCAAATTAAAACCGTTAATGCAAAGGAATTATTTGCGGGAAATGAGGTTAATGCGCAAACAGCCACAATTCCGGTTTATTTAGATATGGAAAATGCTGATAATGCTTTGGTTCCGGGTAACTATGTTGACATTTATTTCAGATATTCGTTAGGAAATGATTCTCTATTAGTTCCTCAATTAGCATTAGCGGCAGATGTTCATGGTGCTTATGTTATGACAGTTACTGCAGATGGAATTGTTAAACAAAAATATATCACATTAGGTGATGTTTATGAAGATATGCAAGTTGTTTTATCCGGATTAAATGCGGATGATAAAGTGATTGTTCAAGGTCTTCAAAAAGTTAAAAACGGTATGCTGGTTAATGCAACTCTTGTTGATGTTATAAAATAAAGGGAGTTTGATATGTTTGCCGGATTTTTTATCAGAAGACCAAGATTTTCTTTCGTCATTTCCATTGTTATTGTTTTAGTTGGATTGATTGCATTATTTAAACTTCCGATAGCGTTGTATCCGGAAGTAACGCCACCTGAAATTTCTGTTCGGGCAAATTATCCCGGTGCTAGTGCGGATGTGATTGCGAAAACAATCGGTATTCCTCTTGAAGATGAAATTAATGGCGTTGAAGACATGATTTATATGAAATCAACGTCTGAAGATGGTGTTTATAATTTAAAGGTCACTTTTAAAACCGGTATTGATCCAGATATTGCACAAGTGAAGGTGCAAAATCGGATTCAACAGGCAACACCAAAATTACCTCAAGAGGTAACAAGACAGGGCGTTTCTGTTAAGCGTGAATCATCGAATGTTTTGGGTTTTGTTGTTTTTATGTCACCGGATGGAACGTTAAAAGATCAGGAAATTGCCAATTATGTTTACAATAATGTTGAGCGGGCATTATCAAAGGTTAGCGGCGTTGGTGGTGTGACTGTTTATGGTTCTAAACTCAGTATGCGAATTTGGTTAAATGTTGATAAAATGGCATCGCTTAATTTAACGGCGGATGATGTTTATAAATCAATTTCAGATCAAAACTATCAACCATCACTTGGGAAGGTGGGTGCCGCACCGACAGAGGCTTTAAATCCGATGGTTTATACACTGCAAACAAGAGGCAGAATGGAAACACCGGAAGAATTTGAGCAAATAATTATCAGAACAGCAGCACAAGGAGGATTGGTTCGATTAAAAGATATTGCCAGAGTTGAAATTGGTCAAGAAACTTATGCTGTGAGCGGACTGTATAACGGGAAACCGTCTATCACACTTTCTATTTCTCTTTCCTCAGGTGCTAATGCATTGGAAACGATGGAAAATGTTAAAAAAACAGTTAGTGAACTTTCGAAATCTTTTCCAAAAGGATTAGAATATAAATTCGGATATGATTCAACAAAATATATTGATGCTTCTGTTGAAGAAGTTGTGTTTACTTTATTGTTTACGCTTATTTTGGTGATTGGGGTTTGCTATTTCTTTTTGCAAGATTTTTATTCAACTCTTATCCCTTCTTTAACTATTCCGGTTTCAATTTTGGGAACATTTGCGGTTATTTTGGCGCTTGGATATAGTATTAATATGTTCACTCTTTTTGCTTTATTATTGGCAATTGGTTTGGTTGTTGATGATGCAATTGTTGTGGTTGAGCGCGTTGTGCATTTAATGCAAAATGAAAATATGAGTTCCTATGATGCAACGTGGAAAGCTATGGGCGAAATTTCTGGCGCCTTAGTTGCAATGAGTTTGGTATTACTTGCCATTTTTGTTCCTGTTGGATTTTTGGATGGGATTGTTGGTCAAATTTATCAACAGTTTTCTGTTACTATTTCAACGGCTATTTTATTTTCATTATTAAATGCATTAACATTGTCACCGGCTCTTTGCTCATTACTTATCAAAAAAATTAAACCACGTAAAAAAGGATTTTTTGCAAATGTGAATAATAAGATTTCAAAAATTATTCGTTTTTATGCGGTTGTTGTTTCATTAATTGCAAAAAAAATTCCGGTAATTACAACTATTTTTGCATTGCTTTGCCTTTTGGGTTATGCATTGTTTTCAGCTTCTAAAACATCATTTATCCCAAGTGAAGACCAAGGGGTGATTGTGATGAGTATGCAATTACCAGAAGGGGCTTCCAAAAAAAGATCACATGAAATGATGGATAAGGTGAATGAAATCATTCTTACTGAAAAAAGCGTAGAAGGTGTTTCAAATGTTGTTGGGGCAAGTTTACTTGCTGGTCGTGGAGAAAATGTTTCGATGGCATTTATCGTTTTAAAACCATGGGGTGAACGGACAGACGCTTCGGAATATTCAACAGAAATTTTAAATCGTTTGCGTGCAAAAACAGCCGCTTTCCCAGAAGCTGAATTTCAGTTCTTTGAAATGCCTGCCATTCCTGGACTTGGAACGGTTGGTGGTTTAGATATTCGTTTGCAATCTAAGGAAAGTATTGACTATCAAAAATTAGATGCTTCTTTGCAAGGATTTTTAAGTAAGGTTAATCAGTTGCCTTCTGTTCAATATGCATATACAAATTTCAATGCTAAAACACCAAATATATTTTTAGAAATTGATAGGGAAAAAGCAGAAAGCATGAAGGTTCCGATTGGTAATATTTTTAGCACAATAGAAAGTTATTTAGGTTCTGCCTATGTAAACGATGTTAATATCGGAACGCAGGTGAATAAAGTGATGCTCCAATCGGATTGGAAATATCGACAAGATATTGAAAGCATTAACGATTTATATGTTTTAAATGAAAATAATGAACGTGTGCCATTAAGGGGATTGATTGAGCTTAAAAAAGTGTTAGCACCTAGAACAGTGGAACGATATAATCAATATCCGGCAGCTGGTGTAACTGCTGCTCAAAAACAGGGTTTTAGTACAGGGCAGGCGATGAAAGACGTTGAAAACCTTGTGAAAGAATTGCCAAAAGGATATGATATTGCTTGGTCCGGTATGAGTTATCAAGAAAAAAATTCTAGTGGTCAGGTTGGATATCTTTTAGCTTTTGCAATTATTTTCGCTTATCTTTTCTTGGTTGCACAATATGAAAGTTTTATTGTTCCGATCTCTGTTTTGCTTTCTTTAATTATTGCGATAAACGGTGCTTTAATTGGACTCTTTTTTTCCGGTCTTTCTTTAAGTATCTATGCTCAATTAGGGTTAATTTTACTTGTTGGTTTGGCAAGTAAAAATGCCATTTTAATTGTTGAGTTTGCCAAGGAAGAACGCTTGAAAGGTGCAACGATTGTGAATGCTGCATTAAAAGGGTTAAGAGAGCGTTTTAGAGCAGTTTTAATGACAGCCTTTTCATTTATTTTAGGTGTATGGCCGATGATTGTTGCAACCGGTGCTGCCGCAGCGAGCAGAAGGGCAATTGGCGTTCCTGTTTTTTGGGGAATGGTATTTGGAACGGTTGTGGGTCTTTTTGTGATTCCGTTATTTTATGTTTTAGTTCAAACACTGTTTGAAAAATTTGAAAAGAAACATAGGAAGAAACAAAAAATAAAATAAAAAACAAACAATTATAAAATAAAAAAGCGGTTCTAGAAAAGAGCCGTTTTTTTGTCTTGCTTTTTTGAAAAAAAGATGTTTAACTAGTCAAAACAAAATGGAGGACAAAGTGGCGATTATTAATGAAACAGACTTGAATTTTCAAAATGCGCTATCGGTAATTCCGGCGGCGCAAAGTTTTGTTTTGCCGATCCCTTCTTTGAATAGCGGGACCGGTGTTTTTGTTTCTAAAGGGGGAAAGTCATCAGAAAAAGACCTTGTTTTTTTAAATTCAAAAGATAAAACATGGCAAACGGTTCAATCTGATGGTGAGGGAGTTGTTGTTATTAATGATGTTTCGCCTGTTCAAGGAAAAGCCCTTTTAAAAAAAGTGATGCAATTATCAAATAATCAACCTGACAAATTGGATAAAGATAAAATTAAACTTTTTTTGAAATATACGCATGCGCTTGGATTAACAGATGTTTCTCAATCCAATAAAAAAGATGTTGCAAATAATATGAATTTAATTGAGGTATGGGATACTGGTTTTGAGCAATTAGGTTTTCATAAATATAAAAATAAATCCTCTGCGCAAGCTATTCGTTTTTTAGGCTCTGTTTGTTTTAGCGATCCAAAACTTTCAAAACAAACGTATGAAAACGGATGTGTTGTGGTGAAAGATGAAGGAAAAATTTCTGTTGTAAAGCCTGATGTATTTTTAAAGAGCTATACAAAACCGAATGGTTCACCAATTACTTTGTTTGATATTCCAATGAAGTTAACAACCGTTCAATATATGGGCATGATGCAAAATAAAGAAAATGCCGGATAAAAAGGGAAGGAAAAGAGAGTGAAAGCTCTCTTTTTTTTATGCAGAAATCTGTCTTTTTAGAATATATTATTTCTTCTTGCTTTTTTGGATTTGGGCGGGTATAGTGAACAAAGAGTAAACTATGGATATATAGGGTTCAATATGCGAAAAAAATCTGAAACATATATACCGCTTGTCACACCGTTTATTGATTTTGTGAACAAGTTGGGGCGTGTGGTCTTGGCGTTTTTTAGAAGCGCTGGATCATTGGGTATATTTGCCGGCGAAACAATTTATCATTGTTTAACACCGCCGCTTTATTTTAAAGCACTTTTACGCCAACTTATTGAAATTGGTTTTTATTCATTGCCGGTGGTTGCGTTAACAACTTTATTTTCCGGTATGGTTATTGCTCTTCAAACATATAGTGGTTTTTCTCAGTTTTCAGCAGAAGGAGCTGTATCATTGGTTGTGTTAGTTGCGGTAACACGAGAACTTGCGCCTGTGATGGCTGGGCTTATGGTGGCTGGTCGTATTGGTGCTGCTATGGCTGCTGAAATTGGAACAATGCGTGTGACAGAACAAATTGATGCACTTTCAACTCTTTCAACAAATCCGATAAAATATTTAATTGTGCCAAGAGTGATTGCTGGAGTGATTATGTTGCCGGTTTTGGTTTTAATCGGTGATGTTATTGGCATTTGTGGTGGATATATGATTGGGGTTTCAAAACTTGATTTTAATGCAACAACATATCTTGTTAGCACTTGGGAATATTTAAAACCAATGGATTTGATTTCTGGGTTAACAAAAGCGGCAGTGTTTGGTTTTATCATCACTTTACTTGGTTGTTATAATGGCTTTAACTCAAAAGGTGGAGCGCAAGGGGTTGGTCAGGCAACAACAAATGCCGTTGTTTCTTCAAGTATTTTGATTTTGATTTTCAACTATATTTTAACAGAAGTATTCTTTGCTGTTTAAGGATAAAAAAGATGGCTGAAACAAAGGAACAAATTAAATTAAGATTGGTAAATGTTCATAAATCTTTTGGAAATAAAAAGGTTTTGTCCGGTGTTGATTTGGAAATCAAAAAAGGCGAATCATTGGTAATTATTGGTGGTTCCGGCACAGGGAAATCAGTGACTTTAAAATGCATTTTAGGTCTATTAAATCCGGATAAAGGATATGTTGAAATTGATGGCAAAAGACTTGATAAATTATCAAGAAAAGAACAGGAAAAAACGCGTTCACAAATTGGAATGCTTTTTCAAAGTGGTGCTCTTTTTGATAGTTTAAATGTTTGGGAAAATATATCGTTTCAACTTTTGCAAAATAAAAAAACAGATGCGGAAAAGGCTAAAAAATTAGCAATTAAAAAATTGGCTCAGGTTGGATTACCCAACCAAGTTGCTGATGTTTATCCGGCAGATTTGTCTGGTGGTATGAAAAAGAGGGTTGGTCTTGCAAGAGCTATTGCTAATAATCCAAATATTATCTTTTTTGATGAGCCGACAACAGGTCTTGATCCGATTATGTCTGATGTGATTAATGATTTAATTCGGTCTTGTGTGAAAACGTTGGGAGCAACCGCTTTAACAATCACACATGATATGGCTTCAGCCAGAAAAATTGCCGATCGGATTGCCATGCTGTATGAGGGTGAAATTATTTGGATTGGTACGGTTAAAGAATTAGATAAAACAAAAAATCCATATGTACGCCAATTTGTGGCCGGTAGTTCAAAAGGACCAATTTTTGTTGAGGGGAAAGAGGCTGAATAATGGCAAAAAAAACATCGCAATTTGTTTGTCAAAATTGTGGAACGGTTTATCCGAGATGGACGGGAAAATGCGAAGCTTGTGGGGAATGGAACACGATTTCGGAAGAAGCGTTACCGCAAAAAGAAATCAAAACTTCAACCGGTGGTGTGGGAGGAAAAAAAATTGAATTTTCAGATTTAAGTGGTGCCCCTGAAATTGTTTTTCGTCTTAAGTCAAACATTCAAGAATTAGATCGGGTTTGTGGTTCTGGTTTGGTCCCCGGTTCGGTTATTTTGGTTGGTGGTGATCCCGGAATTGGGAAATCAACATTATTGTTGCAAACAGTTGCGAATTTATCCGGTGGCGTGAATAAAGAGGGGGCGCCGATTAAGTGTGTGTATATTTCGGGTGAAGAATCAACGGATCAAGTGCGTTTAAGAGCTATGCGATTGGGACTTTCAAAAGCCCCAGTTGATTTGGCAAGCAGTATTAGTGTCAGAGATATTGTTGCCTCATTAGATGTTGATGAGGCGCCGGATGTTGTTGTGATTGACTCGATTCAAACGATGTATACGGATACATTAGATTCAGCTCCGGGAACAGTTGGACAGGTCAGGGCTGCTGGTCATGAATTGATAAGGTTAGCAAAAAGAAGAAATTTTGTTCTTTTTTTGGTTGGGCATGTAACAAAAGAAGGAACACTTGCCGGTCCAAGAGTTTTGGAACATATGGTAGATACAGTTCTTTATTTTGAAGGGGATAGAGGGCATCATTTCCGCATTTTACGGTCGGTTAAAAACCGTTTTGGGGCAACGGATGAAATTGGTGTTTTTGAAATGCGAGAATCCGGTCTTTCCGAAGTGCCAAATCCGTCGGCTTTGTTTTTAGCTGAACGGCGTGGAAATATTGCCGGTAGTTGTGTTTTTGCAGGGATTGAAGGATCGCGCCCTTTGTTGGTTGAAATTCAGGCGTTGGTTGCGCCTCAGGCAGGATCTGCTCCGAGAAGAGCTGTGGTTGGTTGGGATAGCAATCGCTTATCAATGATTTTAGCGGTGCTAGAAGCTAGATGTGGGGTAACATTAGCCGGAAAAGATGTGTTTTTAAATGTTGCCGGCGGTTTAAAGATAACAGAACCAGCCTGTGATTTAGCTGTTGCCAGTGCGGTTGTATCTGCATTGGTTCAAAAGCCGATGCCGGCTGATATGGTTATTTTTGGAGAGATTGGTTTATCTGGCGAAATCAGAAACGTACCTCAGCCAGATTTAAGATTAAAAGAGGCTTCCAAACTTGGATTTGAAAAAGCTTTGGTGCCACCCGAAAGAAAAAAAGTAAAAAAATCACCGGATTTAAGAATAACCGAAATTGGTCATTTAAAAACATTGATTGATTCGTTTCAAGGATAGGAGAGAAAAATGGTTATTGGAATTATTGACATCATCGTGATTATCACATTGGTTTTATCTATTTTATTTGCACTCTATCGAGGGCTTGTGTGTGAATTATTATGCATTTCCTCATGGATTTTGGCTGGTATAGGGGCTTTATATGGATTTGTTCCAATGAAAGGATTGCTTAGCGGTGTTTTTGATAATGAAATTGTTGCCGGTGTGGTTGGGTCAGCTGTTGTTGCGCTTTCAATTTTAATTGTTATGACCATTGTTAATTCGCAAATCACCAAACGTTTGCGCAATAGTTCTTTAAGTGGTTTAGATCGGATTTTGGGAATTGTGTTTGGTGGAATAAGAGCCGCTCTTTTGCTTTCACTTTTGTATATCGGAGTTTCAATGATTTTATCTGAAAAACAAATGGCAGATATTGAAAAAGAAAATGGATCGGTCACCTATATTAAAAAGACAGTTGGTATGCTTGAATATTTTGTTCCGGAAAGTGTATTAAAAGATTTAAAAGTGAAAAAAGATACATCAGCAGAAAAAGATCAACCGAAAATCGGTACGCAATTAAAGAATCAGCCAAGACCGAAAAATACGGATAAAAAAGCATTGGATTCTTTAATTAAAGAAGTGAAAAAAGATGTGAATAAAAAAGCAGAAGCTGTGAAACAAGAAGTGAAAAAAGAGGTTATCGATGAGGTTAAAAAAGCGGTTGAACCAGTAAAATCGGAGGTTGTTGATTATAAACAAACTGAACGTGATTCTTTGGATATTATGGTTGAAGCTATTGCGGGAGAATAATCATGCTTAAAAGAAAAGTAACCCCTAAAAAACTTATTAAAGCGGCACAGGATTTGTTAAAAAAACGTTATCAAAAAGATGGTCATCATTTTGTTGTGGCCGCAGCCTTGGTTACAGAAAGTGGAAATATTTATACAGCGCTACACTTGGGAACAACGCAACCTTCTATTGCCACTTGTGCGGAAATTATCACGATTGGACATGCAGCAACAGCCGAAAAAGATATGAAGGTAAAAATGATTGTTGCTGTGCGCGATGAAGAGGGCTATGTGATTTCTCCTTGTGGAAAGTGTCGAGAATATATTGCAGATTATGGTCCTGATGCAGAAGTGATTGTGCCTGCGGATAATAAAGATGGATTTGAAGTTGTTTCTATTTGGGATTTAATTCCGAATAAATATAAGAAACGGACGTGTTCATGCAAATAATTATTTCAGCGATTGGAAAGCTTAAGAAAAATACGCCGGAAGATGAATTGATTCAAGATTATTTAAAGAAAACAAAATGGTCTGTTTCAATTAAAGAGTTTGAAGAAAAAAGAGCATTGCCGGTTGATCAGTTAAAGGAAGCCGAATCGAATTTGTTGCTTTCCAGTGTTCCTGCGGGTGGAAAAATTATTGCTCTTGATGAAAAGGGAAAAACGCCGTCATCTAGGGAATTTGCTCTTCTGTTGGGGAAATGGATAGATGAGGGTACACAGAGTATTTCTTTTTTAATTGGTGGGGCAAATGGTCATGCGGATATTTTAAAAGAAAAAGCAGATTATAAGCTTTCTTTTGGGCGAATGACATTGCCCCATATGTTGGCTAGAGTTGTTTTAGCTGAACAAATTTATCGGGCAAAAACGATTTTAGATGGTCATCCTTATCATAAAGATTAAAGATTTTTTTGCTTTAGATAAAATTTTGTTGACAATTAGTTTAAAAGTTGATAGGATAACTTATCACTTTGGAGAGTTGGCAGAGTGGTAATGCAGCGGATTGCTAATCCGTCATCATGAAAATGATGCACAGGTTCGAGTCCTGTACTCTCCGCCATTAAAGAACCGCCGTAAGGCGGTTTTTTTATAAGGCGAGAAAGGTACTCGAACCGAGAGGGCGCGGAGTAAAAAATGTTTAAATAACATTTTTTATGAGCACGCCAATGAACCTTATTGAGGCAAGGAAAATTTATATTTGCCGAAGCAGAAATATAGGTGGAATTGAGAAAGAGCAATCGATGATTGCGTAGTCCTGTATTCTCCGCCATTAAAGAACCGCCGTAAGGCGGTTTTTTTTATAAGGAGAGGAAATATTTCTTTAAGGTCTATCTTTGGAAATGCTTTTGAAACTGAAATGGATTTAGATGAATTAATTTAGGTAATAAAGGTCATTGTTAAAGATATTGAAAAGAAAGAGGGCATAAAAAAATCCCGCCTGAATAAAGCGAGATTTTTTTAGTTTTAAATGGTGTTTGGAATTAATACATTCCGCCCATGCCACCCATACCGGGCATACCGCCAGCATCATGGCCACAAGAACATTTTTCTTCTGGTTTATCGGCAACCATGGCTTCTGTTGTAATCAACAAGCCACCGATTGAAGAAGCGCCTTCTAATGCTGTTCTTACAACTTTGGTTGGGTCAATAATTCCAGATTGGAACATGTCTGTATAGACGCTGTTTTGAGCATCATATCCGACTGTGACTTCATATTTTTCAAGCAATTTGCCAACGATAACAGAACCATCAACCGCAGCATTTTGAGCGATTTGACGAATTGGTGCTTGAAGAGCTTTGCGGATAATTTCAATACCAACGCGTTGGTCATCGTTTTGCGGAACCAAAGCATCAAGTGCTTTTGTGGCATATAAAAGAGCCGTTCCACCACCAGGGACAATACCTTCTTTAACGGCAGCGCGTGTGGCATGTAAAGCATCATCAACGCGGTCTTTCTTTTCTTTCACTTCAAGTTCAGAAGCGCCACCAACTTTAATAACCGCAACGCCACCGGAAAGTTTGCCCAAGCGTTCTTGCAATTTTTCACGGTCATAATCAGAAGAGGTTTCTTCGATTTGTTGACGAATTTGATGAACGCGAGCCAAAATAGCTGCTTTATCTCCAGCTCCGTCAACAATCGTTGTGTCTTCTTTTGTGATTGTAACTGATTTTGCCGTTCCAAGGTGTGAAATATTTACATCTTCCAATTTCATACCGAGTTCAGCTGAAACAACTTGGCCGTTTGTTAAAATAGCAATATCTTCCAAAATGGCTTTGCGTCTGTCACCAAATCCCGGTGCTTTAACAGCGGCAATTTTTAATCCGCCACGAAGTTTGTTGACCACCAATGTTGCCAATGCTTCGCCTTCAATATCTTCAGCAATAATTAAAAGTGGGCGACCTGTTTGAACAACAGCTTCTAAAACAGGAATAAGAGATTGCAAGTTTGAAAGTTTTGCTTCGTGAATGAGGATATATGGATTGTCAAGTTCAACAGACATTTTTTCCGGATTTGTGATGAAATATGGGGAAAGATATCCGCGATCGAATTGCATCCCTTCAACAACATCTAATTCAGTTTCCATCCCTTTGGCATCTTCAACAGTGATAACACCTTCGTTACCAACTTTTTCCATTGCTTGAGCAATATAGTTACCGATTGAGGAATCGCCGTTGGCAGAAATTGTTCCGATTTGGGCTATTTCGGCTGATGTTGAAACTTTTTTAGATCTTGATTTAATATCTTCAACAACGGCTGTAACAGCTGTGTCAATACCGCGTTTTAAATCCATTGGATTCATACCAGCTGCAACAGCTTTACATCCTTCGCGAATGATAGCTTGAGCCAAAACGGTAGCTGTTGTTGTCCCGTCACCTGCAATATCGGCAGATTTTGAAGCAACTTCGCGCACCATTTGAGCGCCCATATTTTCAAATTTATCTGCTAATTCAATTTCTTTTGCAACGGAAACACCATCTTTTGTGATTTTTGGAGAGCCGTATGATTTGCCTAAAACAACATTGCGACCTTTTGGACCTAAAGTAACTTTGACAGTATCTGCCAAAATATCAACACCCTTTAACATTTTTGAACGGGCGTCTGTTGAAAATTTAATTTCTTTTGCTGACATAATTTCCCTCTCTTAACTTATTCTAAAATACCAAGAACATCTGATTCTTTCATAATCAACAAGTCTTCCCCATTGATTTTGACTTCTGTTCCTGACCATTTGCTAAATAAAACTTTATCACCGGCTTTAAGCGTCATTTCAATGAGAGTGCCTCTTTCATCGCGACCACCAGGGCCAACAGAAACAACAACACCTTGTGACGGTTTTTCTTTTGCCGTATCCGGAATGATAATACCGCCGGCAGTTCTGTTTTCTTCTTGCGTGCGTTTGATAACAACGCGATCAAGTAATGGTTTAAAGTTCATTTTATTTACTTCCTTTCTGTTTAATAATGGTGTATATTAAATAGTATGTAAGCGCGCAAAAGTCAAGGGTTGCGCGCTTATTTTTTAAACAAATACTTAATTTTTTAATGAATTTAAGAAAATTTATTCATCGCCGATTTTAAGGGCGTTAATAAAGGCGGTTTGTGGAATTTCAACATTACCGAATTGACGCATTCTTTTCTTACCTTCTTTTTGTTTTTCAAGAAGTTTGCGTTTTCTTGTAATATCCCCACCATAACATTTGGCCGTCACGTCTTTTCGGTATGCTGAAATATCTTCACGGGCGATAATTTTTCCACCGATACTGGCTTGAATTGGAATTTTGAATTGATGTCTGGGGATCAGTGTCTTTAACCGTTCACAGATTTGGCGTCCGCGTCGTTCTGCTTGTGAGCGATGCGCCAAAAAGGCAAGAGCATCAACCTGTTCGCCATGAACCATGATATTTACACGTACCAAATCGCTTTTTTCATAATCTGCAATTTCATAATCAAAGCTGGCGTACCCTCTGGAAATAGATTTAAGTCGATCATAAAAATCAAAAACAATTTCATTGAGTGGTAAATGATAAACAACCATTGCGCGGTTACCAACATAAGTTAAATCTTTTTGAACACCGCGTCGTTCCGTGCAAAGTTGCAAAATACTGCCCAGATATTCATCAGGTGTTAAAATGCTGGCCTTAACCCAAGGTTCTTCAATAAAAGCAATAGAAGAGGGGTCTGGCATATCTGCTGGATTGTGCATTGTGTGCATTGTTCCGTTTGTTAAATGAACATTATAGGCAACGGATGGAGCTGTTGTAATCAAATCAAGATTGAATTCCCGACTTAACCGTTCTTGAATAATTTCCATATGCAAAAGGCCTAAAAATCCACATCTAAAACCTTGACCTAATGCTTGAGATTTATCTGGTGTAAATTGGAAAGAGGCATCATTTAATTGCAATTTTCCAAGTGATTCTTTTAAGTTTTCATAATCACTCATATCCACAGGGAAAAGAGAGCAAAAAACAACACTTAAGCTTGGTTTAAAACCGGGGAGAGCTTCTGCTGTTGGATTTTTTTCATCTGTAATTGTATCCCCTACGCGTGTTTCTCCAATGGATTTGATTCCGCAAATAATGAAACCAAGTTCGCCCGTTTTAAGTTCGGTTGTGTCTTGCATTTTAGGGGTAAAATGGCCTAAACGTTCCACTTTATAGGAAGCATTTGTTGCCATCATTTTGATATTCATGCCCTTTTTAAGAGTTCCGTCAATTACACGAACCAAAACAATAATGCCAAGATATGAATCATACCAAGAATCAACAAGCATTGCTTTGAGAGAGGATTCTTCATTCCCGGTAGGCGCTGGTAATTTTGTTACAATTGTTTCTAAAACTTCATCAATGCCAATGCCTGTTTTGGCTGAAATCAACGGAGCTTCAGAGGCATCAATACCGATTACATCTTCAATTTGAGCTTTAACCCTATCTGGTTCCGCTGCCGGTAAATCAATTTTGTTAATCACAGGAACAATTTCATGATTAGCATCAAGCGCTTTATAAACGTTGGCAAGCGTTTGTGCTTCCACACCTTGTGAAGCATCAACAACCAATAAAGAGCCCTCACAAGCGGCCAATGATCGGCTAACTTCATATCCAAAGTCAACATGTCCCGGCGTGTCAATCAGATTTAAAATATAATCTTTGCCATCTTTAGCTTTATAGTTTAAGCGAACGGTTTGAGCCTTAATCGTGATACCGCGCTCGCGTTCAATATCCATATTATCTAAAAGCTGTTCTTTCATTTCGCGATCAGTCACTGCACCACATTTTTGGATGAGGCGGTCAGCTAATGTTGATTTGCCATGGTCAATATGAGCCACGATTGAAAAGTTTCTGATATGTGATAAGTCTGTCATTTTTCTTTCCTTTTAATTTTGGCATATCATATCAAAAAAAAATCAAAAAATCAAGCTTTTCAAAGAAGTTGAAAAAGAAAAAAACGCCTATCAAAAAATGATAAACGTTTTAGGGTAAAAGTAACAAAAATTCGTGTTCATTATAACTCGAACTTTCTTCTTCAGTATAGTAAATAAAATCTTCTTGTCAAGGGTTTGTTTTTTTATTTTTTTATCATTGGGTGATTATTCTTGTATTCAGATATTTTTTGTTTTATAAAAAAATGAGTAGGGAGATTTGATATGATTATTTTGATTTTGGCTTTTATACTTGGATTAATTTTTATCTATAATAAATCTATTCATCTTAAAAATTTGATTCTTGAAGCCGAAAGTGGAGTTGATGTGCAATTGAAACGCCGGTATGATTTGGTGCCTAATCTTGTGAAAACGGTTTCAACATATTGTGATCATGAAGCAAAAACATTTGAAGAAGTGGCGCGTCTTAGAACACAAACAATGAATCAAAAAACATTAAAAGAAAAAGAGAGTTTTGAAAATCAGTTTGAACATGGCTTATGCACTATTTTGGGATTAAAAGAAAGCCATCCAAACTTAAAAGCAGATGTGGCATTTTTAAAAATACAAAAAGAATTATCGTTGATTGAAGATGATTTGCAATATGCTCGGCGTTATTATAATGGGGTTGTTAGAAAATTTAACTCTTTTATTAATTTATTTCCCGTTTGTTTGCTAAAAAAATTATTTGCGCTTACTGATAAGCCTTTTTTTCAGTTAGATGGTGAACATGAAAAATTAGTTCCGAATGTGAAGGATTTTTTATAATGATTAAAAAAGCGATCTTTCTTTTTGTTTTTATATTAAGTTTCTTTTGTTTTTCAACAGCAAAAGCTGAGGTGCAAAAAGAAGAAATTTTATCTTATCATATTTATGCCGAATTAAATCAAGATTCGTCTTTACTTGTGAATGAAACAATTAAAGTAAGAGCGCAAGGTAAGGATATTAAAAGAGGTATTTATAGGGATTTGCCAACACGTTATGAGGGAGAAAAAACGCCCGTTTCAATTTTATCTGTGACAAGAAATGGGCAAGCTATTCCTTATAGCACCGGAAGGGGAGATAATCAAAAACGTGTTTATTTGGGGGATATGAAACGATATATTTATCCGGGGGTTTATGAATATAAAATAACATATAAATATCAAAATATTGTAAGGCGAAATAAAGAAAAAACAAAAGATGAGTTTTATTATAATTTGATTGGAACAGAATGGGCTTTTGATATTTTGGACGTTATAGCCATTGTTCGCTTGCCCTCTGGTGTTACATTGGCAGAAGAACCAAAAGTATTTTTCGGGAAATATGGCTCAAAAAATCAAGACACTTCCTTTTTAAAACAAGATAATCAAATTTTAATTCATTTACCAAATGGATTAAAAAAACACGAAGCCTTGACGTTAAGAACAGTTTTTAATTCTGGTTTTTTTAAAATACAAGAGCCAGGTTTTCCTTTTAATAAGTATGTAAATATTTTATTTATAATAGTTATACTTTTTGTGTTCTATTGGTTAGCATATTATGCTTATTTTTCATGGAAAAAACATGGAGAAGACGGTATAAGAAGGCCGGTTTATCCGCGATTTGATATCCCTAAATTTAATAAATTGGGCGCTTTATTTTTGCTTAAGAATTGTCAATGTTTAGGTATTGATTCTTGTGATTTAATCATGCCGCATTTAGCAGCTCTTTCGCAAAAAGGGTTGTTAAAAATAAAAACCGATAAAAAAGGAATAACCCTTGAAAAAAATATGAAGATAAAACCCAGTAATTCAGATGAAAAGTTTTTTATCGAAAGGGCAAAAAACAAGTATTCGCTTAAAAAGGGGGTATATAGTTCTTCGTTTGTAAAGTATGTTGAAGAGTATAAACAATATTCTGAAAAACAGACATCTGTATTGTTTAAATACAATACAAAATGTCTTTTGATATTTAAATTTTTGATGTTTGTTTTTTGCTTTTGTTTTTTTATGTTATACTTTAAAGATTTTTCGTTTTTATTTGTTTCTCTTATCTTGGGTGGTGTAACGCTTGGGTTTTCAAATGTTGTTTTAAGTGTTTTTACAAGAGGTAAAAATTGGCTTATAATTGCAGTTGGTGTGATCATATTGACGGTTTTTTTAGCTTGTTTTAGTTTCTTGTTTTTACATGCTATATATGAGCTTTCAGATTTATTATTAAAAGAGGTTGATGAGCTTATAACAAGTATGGCAGATTATAAAGTATGGTGTTTTGTCTTTTTATTTTCTTGTATTGTTGCTTTTTATAAATACATTATTGTTCGCGTTTATGATAAAGGTTTAGGTTTGATAGAACATTTAGAAGGAATAGAAATGTTTCTAAATGGAGTGGATGATTTAAAACATCAAACACCAGAGCAAGCTGAAATGGAAAAGTTGCTGCCTTATGCCATTTTGCTTGGGTTACAAAATCAGTGGTATGAAAAAATGGAAACATACTTTAATTTTATACCGCCGAATGACAATGTTTTTTCAGATGCTGCTGTTTTTTCAAGTGTTAGCTCCTGTTTGCATAGTGCATCAACTCCACCTAGTTCTTCATCGGGAGGATCCGGCGGTGGTTCTGGTGGTGGTTCTGGTGGTGGTTCCGGTGGCGGGGGAGGCGGTGGTTTTTAACCGCCTTTTCTATTTAACTCTTCTTTTCTTTTTTGAAGTATTGCAACTTTTAAATGAAAATGCTGAAAAGCCTTTTTTTTCTTAAATCTTTTTATTAAAAGTGAAAGATAATCATTTACTTTTAAAAGTTTTTTTTCTATAATAAGCAAAAATAATGTCAATTTGTTTATTTTTAAGGAGAAAAGTATGCGTAATATCGGCGATTTGATGAAGAAAGCACAAATGGTTCAATCTCAAATGACAATCTTGCAACAAAAAATGGAAAAGCAAGAATTTGAAGGGGTTGCAGCTGGTGGTGCTGTTAAAGTAACGGTAACGGGCAAGCATATTCCTGTTAAAGTTTCAATCGATCCATCTGTTGTTGATGCATCTGATACAGAAACATTGGAAGATTTGGTTTTGGTTGCTATGCGTTCTGCTTATGAAAGCGTTGATGCAACAATGGCTAGTGAAATGGAACGGATTCAATCTTCGCTCGGTCTTCCATCAGGCTTTAAAATGCCGTTTTAAGGATTAAAAAATGGCAGCACCGGAACTGGAACAGTTAATAGGTTTGCTTTCAAAACTGCCTGCTTTGGGACCAAGGTCTGCAAGACGGGCAGTTTTATCATTATTAAGGCAAAAAGAAAGTAAATTTGTTCCACTTGTGACTGCTATGCAAACCGTTCTTGAAAAGGTGGATGCCTGTCCTGTTTGTGGTAATATGGATACATTAAAACCTTGCGCTATTTGTCAAGATGAAAAGCGAGATAAAACGCTTGTTTGTGTTGTTCAAGATGTGGCAGATTTGTGGGCGCTTGAAAGAGCAGGTGCTTTTAAAGGTGTTTACCATGTTTTGGGTGGCGTTTTATCGGCGCTTGATGGTATTGGTCCGGATGAATTATCAATCGATGGATTAATTCAAAAAGTGGCGCAGGGAACGGTAAAAGAAATTGTTTTGGCTCTTCCTGCAACGGTGGAAGGGCAAACAACAGTTCATTATCTGTCTGATAGATTGAGTGAATATGATGTTAATGTTTCAACGCTTTCCAGAGGTGTTCCTGTGGGAGGAGAGTTGGATTATTTGGATGACGGCACTTTGCAACTTGCATTTAAGGCCAGACGAAATGTATAGGTGACACATGGAAGAAATTAAAAAAGCAATTAATGGGTTGGAACAAGCTTTGGTTTCTTTGGAGACGGCGTTATTGCAAACCAAAAAAGATAAAGAACAATCTATTGCAAAGGTGGATGAGTTAAAAAAAGTTATCCACACAACATATTCAAGGTTGGATAGTGCTTTATTGGCATATCATCAAGATCAAGGGAGTGAGTAATGGCTGTTGTTTCATTAAAAATCGGCGGAAGATATTATAAATTTTCTTGTGCAGATGGGCAAGAAGGTTACATGTCTTCTTTGGCTGAAAATTTAGATGCACGCGCAGAAAAGTTGTTAAAGTCAATCGGATTTATGCAAGAAGGTCAGTTGTTGGCGATGTTGTGTTTATTGCTTGCAGAAGAAAAAAGCCAGATTGAAAAAAATTCACAAACAGCAGGTTATCTTGAAAATCAAAAACAAGTTGTGGATTTGATTCAAAATTTAACAATGAAAATTAATTCATTGACAGATAGTTTATCTGAAAAAGAAGTTGAAGAAGAATAAAAAATGAAAATATTGTTTTGTGGTGATGTTGTCGGTAAAGCCGGCAGAAAGTTGGTTTTATCATATTTGCCAAAATTAAAAGAAAAATTTGAATTGGATTTTATTATTGTTAATGGCGAAAATGCTGCACATGGTTTTGGCATAACGCCTAAAATATATAGTGCTTTTTTGAATGCTGGTGTTAACGTGATTACTCTTGGAAATCATTCGTTTGATAAAGCGGATATTTTCCCGATTTTAAATTCTGAAGATAATATTATTCGCCCCATGAATTATCCTGAAAATACAATTGGTAGGGGGTTTACAATTCTTCAAGATGCTAATGGTGTAAAAGTTGCAGTTGTTCAGTTGATCGGAAATGTTTTTATGCGAACAAGTGAAAGCGCTTTTGAATCGATCCAAAAATGGCTTCAAGCATATAAAAAAGGAAAAGATTATGATGTTTTGGTTGTTGATTTTCATGCGGAAGCAACAGCTGAAAAAGTTGCTTTAGGGCATTATTTGGATGGACATGCTTCTTTGGTTGTGGGAACACATACCCATATTCCAACAGCGGATGCGCATGTTTTATCCTCTGGGACAGCATATATTTCGGATGTGGGAATGTGTGGAGATTATGATTCGGTGATTGGTATGAAAAAGGAATCTGCTTTCCCAAGATTTTTAACTGATGCCAAAAGAAGCAGGTTGGAGCCGGCTGAAAAAAATTCAACATTTTGTGCCGTTATTGCGGATATTGACGAAAAAACAGGCTTTGCCAAAGAAATTTTCCCTGTTCGATTGGGGCAAACACTTGAAAATACGCATGAAGTATGATATAAATTCAGAAACTATTTTTTAATCATTTATAAAGGAAAAAGTATGGCAGGACATTCACAGTTTAAAAATATTATGTATCGTAAAGGGGCGCAGGATAAAATGCGCGCCAAAATCTTTTCAAAATTGGCCAGAGAAATTACAGTTGCCGCCAAAACAGGTGGTGGGGATCCAGCTGCAAATCCGCGTTTAAGATTGGCTATTCAAACGGCTCGTTCTGAAAATATGCCAAAAGATAATATTGAGCGCGCCATTTTAAAGGGAACTCAAGGAACAGATACATCTAATTATGAAGAAGTCAGATATGAAGGGATGGGCCCTGGTAAAGTTTCAGTTATTGTTGAAGCTTTAACGGATAATCGTGCCAGAACGGCTCCTGTTTTGCGTTCATTATTTTCAAAAAGCGGTGGAGCTTTGGGTGAAACAGGTTCAGTTACTTTTAACTTTGAGCGGATTGGTTATATCGAATATCCGGTTGCGGTTGGAACGCCGGATGCTATTTTTGAAGCCGCTTTAGATGCTGGTGCCGATGACGTTGTTTCAACAGATGAAACGCATGAAATCATTTGCCAAGTTGATGATTTAGGGGCTGTTCGTGATGCTTTGGAATCTAAGCTTGGAACACCAAATGTTGCCAGACGCGATTGGAAACCAATGGTTCAAAAAGAAATTACAGATTTAGAAACAGCTCAAAAATTGATGCGGTTTTTGGATGCTCTCAATGAAGATGATGACGTTCAACGTGTTATTACAAATGCGGATATTTCAGAAGAAATTATGGCACAATTGGGAGAATAATCGATGGTCCGTATCTTAGGACTTGATCCGGGATTAAGACACACAGGATGGGGAGTCATCGAAAAAGATGGCTCCCGTTTGCGTTTTATTGCAGCCGGTGTTATTAATCCGGAAACGGAAAATCAGCTTTGCAATCGATTGGGACAGTTGCATACTGATTTAAAAAAAGTGATTGAAGCTTATCAACCGGATGAGGCGGCGGTTGAAGAAACATTTGTTAATAACAATCCAACATCAACATTGAAATTGGGACAAGCAAGAGGTGTTGTTTTATTAACCCCTGCCTTATTTAATATTCCTGTTGCTGAATATACGCCAAATCAGATAAAAAAAATGGTTGTGGGTGTTGGGCATGCAGATAAAAAGCAAGTAGATATGATGGTGAGAACACTATTAAAAAGTGTTCCGGAAAAAATTCCACCAGATGCAGCAGATGCTTTGGCAATTTCTTTGTGTCATAGTTTTATGAGACCGATTTCGCTTAAAAAGATGATGGAGAAAGCATGAAAATTATTCAAAAACTATCCACTCATTTTGATGAAAGAAAAACCGCTATTGATATGATTGTTTTTCATGCAACAGCAACAAAAAATTTGGAAGAAACTCTTTGGTATTTTATTGAAAAAGAAGAGGGGGGAAGAGTCAGCTCTCATTATGTGATTGATCGTGATGGAACAATTTATCAGGTTATTCCGGAAGAAAAAAGAGCTTGGCATGCTGGTATTTCTTCGTGGGGCGACATCAAAGAAGATATTAATTCTCATTCAATTGGAATTGAGTTTCAATGTTCTCCAACGGGAGAAAGAAGTTTTGAAGAGTTTACAAGAGCCCAAATTAATTCAGGTCTTTTGCTTTGCGAAGATCTTATGAAAAGATATAATATTAAACCTGAAAATGTTGTGGCTCATTCTGATATTGCTCCTGAAAGAAAGTTTGATCCAGGGGTAACGTTCCCATGGGAAGAATTTGTTCAAAAAGGGTTGGCGTTAAATCCCGACCGGCGACCATTTTTAAATGAAAATAGGGATAATTTATTAACAAAGGAAAATGATAAATGTTAGAGGCGTTATCACACTTATCCACAGGCGTGATGTGGGGAATTTTTGGAACGATTGTTTGTACTATTTTGTTTTTGGATTTATTTGTTTTTCATAAGAAATCAGAAACACCAACAATGAAAGTAACTTTTAAAATTTGCCTTTCATATGTGATTATTTCATTGTTATTTGGTCTTTTTGTTCTTTATGAAAAAGGCATGGAAACCGGCATGCTTTTTTATACGGGATATTTAGTTGAATTTAGTTTATCTATGGATAATATTTTTGTTATATCCCTTATTTTTACATCATTAAAAGTACCGGCAATGTATCAACATCGTGTATTATTTTGGGGTGTTTTAGGTGCTGTTGTTATGCGAGCGATTATGATTTTGATTGGCGCGCAGTTGGTTAGTCGGTTCCATTTGGTTTTATATTTTTTCTCAGCTTTTTTAATTTATACAGGTGCCAAAATGCTTTTGGAAACAATGAAGGGAAAGGATGATGAAGAGGCAGCTGAAACAGAAGGAAAAATGCTTTCTTTTATAAAAAAATATTTGCCGATGACAAATAAAATTCATGAAGAACATTTCTTTATCAAACAGTCTGGGAAATGGGTGGCAACTCCATTGTTTTTAGCATTAGTTATTATTGAAACAATGGATGTTATTTTTGCGATAGATAGCATTCCGGCAATTTTCTTGATTACTCAGGATGTTTTTGTTGTATATACAAGTAATATTTTTGCTATTTTAGGTTTGCGTTCTTTATACTTTTTATTGGCGCAAGCTGTTTCAAAGTTTATTTATTTGAAACATGCGCTTTCTTTTGTTTTGATTTTTATCGGTTCAAAAATCTTTTTGCCATATATTGGATTAAAAGTAACAACAAGCATTTCTTTAATTGTTACTTTTGGTATTTTGGCATTAGGAATTTTATTTTCTCTATATCAATCAAAAAAGGGATTAAAGAATTGATTTAGATGCCTTTAAAAATGAATCAATAATTTCATTTTCAAACGGGTGGTACTTATCTTTCAAGATAAACCGCCCGTTTGAACAAACATCAGTAACACAATTTGATTCTGCACTATAAACAAGATGGGATTTTAAGTAAGATTGAGGTTGAAGTTGTGTATTATTTAAATCCAAAAGAATAAAATCAGCAATAGTTCCTTCCGCGATTTCTCCGGCATTAATCCCTAAAAATTGGGGCGCTTCTTTTTGACTCATATGCAAAATTTGATCAACTTTTCCTGCGGTTATGTTTTGAGATTGCCCTTTTGCTGATAAAGCTGCTATTTTCATTTCACTGAACATGCTAAGAGAATTATTTGATGAGGCGCCATCTGTGCCAAGTGAAATTTTAAGGCCCTCTTCTTTATAAAGATTAAAAGGCATTTGACCAGAATTAAGTTTTAAATTTGATGTTGGACAGTGGGCAATTAAACATCCTCTTTCTTTAATGATTTTTCTATCTTCTTCATTAAGCCAAACACAATGCGCTAAGATGGTTTTATTTGTTAAAAGACCAAGTTTATCTAAATAAGCTGTTGGTGTTAGTCCTGTTTTTTCAATGGAGTCAGAAACTTCTTTTTGTGTTTCAGCTAAGTGGATATGCAAAAAAGAATGATGTTTTAAAGCCAAATCGCGCGCAAAGCATAAAAGTTCTTCAGAAACGGTATAAACTGCATGACAAGAAACGGTTTTTTTTATAAAAGAGGATGATATTTTTCTTTCCATAAATTCTGTCATAGACTTTTTCTTTTCTTCTGTCATTTTTGGATTAAATAAATCAAATGCAACGCAAGAAGAAAGCATTTTAACACCCATTTCATCAGCCGCCTTTTCTGTTTGAGCAGCAAAAGGATACATGTCGTTAAATAAAACCGTTCCGGATTTTATCATTTCTAAAATAGAAAGTTTTGATGCATGATAAACTTGTTCATTTGTTAACTTTTCTTCACGAGGCCAAATATCTGTTTGTAACCAATCAAATAAATTTTTGTCTTCTCCAATACCTCTAAATAATGTCATAGCAGAATGGGTGTGCATATTATAAAAAGCAGGCGTAATCGCTTTACCTTCACCCATAATAATTTCATCTGAAAGAGCTGTTGGAATATGATCGGCAATTTTTTCAATTTTGTTATGATTGATAAGAATATCAACCGGTTTGTTATCCAGTAAAACATGCCTGATTAATGTTGACATTTTTAAGCCCTTTCAGTAAGATATTTTCGTTGTTTTTATTCTACAGGATACTTTAAAAATGTCAAATCTAATTTTTGCTTCATTTTATATCTTTTTAATTGGTTTTTTGCCACTTTTTTATACTTTTTTTAAATCGATTAAACAGGCGGATTTAAAAAATAAATTGTTTTATAAGTTGTTTTTAAAAGATGTGATGCGCACTTTTCCGATTTGTTTTTTAATGATTATCCCTCTTTTTCTTTTTCCTTCTTTTATTAAAGGATATTTACTTCTTCTTCATTTTATTTTTATCCCGTTAATGTTGTTAGAAATCGGGCATATATATTTTTTTAAAACCAGAGTGGGATTGAATACGTTTTTTACCTTATTTGTTTCAAATATGAAAGAAACAAAAGAATTTTTAACGCAAAATATACCGGCTTTAATTTTTTGTTTAGCTGGTATTTGTTTGATTTTACCTATCTTTTTTATTGTTAGCTTATCTGTTCCAACGCTGAACTGGAATGAAAGAGCTATTGGTAGTTTGATTTGTTTGATTTTAGGTATTCCCTTTATCAGAAATCTTTTTAAAAAAGGATTTAAATTTAAAGATGGGTATGTATTAAATCCATATAGTAATGTTATTTATCATTTTTTCTTGTATAAAAAAACATATGCAGAATTAAAAGAAGCTTTGGCAAAAAATAAAGCGGAACCATTTCAAAATATTCTTTCAGATGCTAAAGAAGATGATCCTGAAACATATGTTGTTATTATTGGGGAATCGGCAAACAGAGCCCATTTATCTTTATATGGATATTCAAGGCAAACAACTCCTTTCTCTGATGCTAGAAAAAAAGATTTATTTGTTTTTGAAAATGTTAAATCTCCTTTTGCTCAAACAATGCCTGTTTTAGAACGAGTGCTAACATTTGCAGAAGAAGGAAAGATGAATTTTTTAACTGAAAAAGGAACGATTGTTAATTATTTTAAACAGGCTGGTTTTAAAACTTATTGGCTTTCAAATCAATATGCTTTGTCTGATACATTGATAACAGCAATTTCTTCTCATGCTGATTGGGAAAAGTCATATAATTTTAGTGGAATGAAACGGTTTGAAAAAACGGGTTTTGATGGAGATATGTTGCCGGATATCGAAAGAATTTTAAATGATAAATCATCTCATAAAAAAGTTGTGTTTGTGCATTTAATCGGTTCGCATTCTGCTTATACAAACAGATATCCTTCTGATTGGGCGCATTTTAAGGATTATTTAAAAAATAAAAATTTAACCGCTCAAGGTCATCAGCTTTTAAATGCATATGATGATTCTATCCGATACACGGATTATGTTGTTAATGAAATTATTCAAATGACACAAAAACAAGAAGAAGTTTCTTTTTGTTTATATTTTAGTGATCATGGTGAGGATATTTATGATACATCCGAAACAAAAATTTTGGGGCATTCTGAATTAGCAAATGAGCCGATGACAGCAATTCCTTTTGTTTTATGGGTTTCTGATAAATACCGAGATATGAGGAAAAAAGTTGTTTACAATCTTTATCAAAATCAGAAGAAAGAATATAATACGGAACATGTGATTCATACCATTATCCGCTTAGCCGGATTGGAAAATCAGGATGTTGAAAAAGAAAAGAGTTTAGCAGATTAAGTTCTATGTAGTTCTTTGTTAAAGTATGCCTCAATAAGTTTATATTGGCGCATGAAAAACAAAATCTGTATCATTTTTTTTGCGTTTGAAAAATTTGCTTTACGTACTTTGGAAAACATTTTTTTATATTTTTGCAACGTAAATGAATTAAGACCGGCAATCCATTCATCTTCAGAATATTTAAATTCTTTGGTTATATATTTCAAATAAGAGTATAAATATTTTTTTCTGGGATAAAAGAATGGTTGTCGCGCAATGAGGCATAAAATAAAACGAAGCAAGTCTTCGCTTTTATATCCATATCCTAAATCTTCCAAATCCAAAACGGCTACCAATTTATTATTTTGAAATAATAAATTATTATGATGAAAATCGCCGTGAATAATCTCTTTTTTCTCGTCTAAAATTTGCAAAGAAGAATTTCCAATTTGAATAAGATTTTTTTTACATTGATTTAGAAGGAATGAAAACAATAAATTCTTTTTTGATTGCTGTATCATTTTGTTGCAATTATAAAGATAATTTTTTTGTATCAGTTTAAAATCATAGGTTGGCATTAATAGCTTTTCATTCATGCGTGCTTGTTGGATATTTTTATAATAGGCGATAATATCTTGAATATGTTTTTGTGTTATTTTTGTTGCTGGTAAAGATTTTCCTTCAATATACTCTAAAACAAAACCATAGATATGATTATATTTGAAAATTTTTTTATTATTAAAAGGAATCACATTAGCAGTTGGTAATATTTTTTGTTCAGAGAGTAAAGAAATAATTTTAACTAAACGTTCAACACCAGTTTTTTTATACTTCCAAGCAAGTTTAACTAAAACTTTTTTATTGTGTAATGTCACTAAATAATTAAATGAGGAAGCACCTCTTTGAAATTGATATAACGAAAGAATCTTCTCTTTAAAAAGTTTCTTTTCTAAGAAGGAAATTAAATTTTTTTGGTTTATAATATCTTTATCTGTTTTTTGCATATTTTTTTTATATCATAAAAGGTCAAAAAAAATCAAGATACAAGTTTTTAGATTGTTTTTTAGTTTTATTTTATATACACTGACATCATAAGATTTTATAGGAGAAAGAATGTTAGAAAAATTAGAACAAGTCAGACAAGAATGTTTAAATTGTCAAAAATGCCCTTTATCAAAAACGCGTACAAATGTTGTGTTCTCAGATGGTAAACCAAATTCAAATATTGTTTTAATCGGGGAGGCTCCGGGCGCAAATGAAGATTTGCAGGGAAAACCCTTTGTTGGCAGAGCAGGGCAGTTGCTGGATAAAATTTTTGAATCTGTTGGATTAAGTCGTGAAAAAGATATTTATATTTGCAATACGTTAAAATGTCGCCCGCCAGAAAACAGGGATCCATTGCCAAGTGAAAAAGAGGCTTGTCGAAATTATTTAGATGCTCAATTAAATATTTTAAAGCCTAAAATCATATTACTTTGTGGACGAGTTGCTTTAACAAGTTTCTTGCCAAATGCATCGGCAATTTCAAAAGTTCGTGGTAAATGGTTTGATGGACCAAATGGTTCTAAAATGATGCCAATTTTCCACCCCTCATATTTGCTTCGCAATCCAATTGCTCGACCGGGATCTCCAAAAGCATTAATGTGGGAAGACATTAAAGAAATTAAACGTCGATATGATGAAATATTGAATGGTAACGATTAATAGAAGAAATGGATAAGTTTTTTTGCAAGCGTTGGATTACCTTTTGTCAATGCCAACAAAATGCCTTTTTGCACCAATGAAAGGTTTAAGCCTTTTAAAAGACCGTATTCCTTAAATTCATCAATTAAAGTTATAATTTGCTGATTAATACACATAAATGAACGTTCAGGTGTGTGCATTAAAATATGCTTAATTGCTAAAAATAAATCTTGGGAACATTTATGACTTAAAAGGCTTTCTGTGTATGCGTTTGTTCTGCCCCCTTCAACGAAATAAGCATATTCAAATAAAATACGTTCTTTTAGGTTCATTAAAGTTTCATATGAGGCAACGGAAGGGATGTGCGCTTCTTTGCGGAAAAAATATAGTGGATATCTAACATATACGGAATTTTGAGCAACAGAATAAAATTGTTCCATGAAAAAATAAGCCGCAAATTCAGATAAAGAAGGATGAAATTTCAGATAGGCTAACAGTTCTGCTGAAAACATTTTTCCTTCCAGTGTTTCATTTAAATATGATAAATTTTCTTGCCAAAATTCTGAAAGAAGATGGTTATTCTTTCTTTTCAGAGAGCTTTTTTCAAAAGTAATTTTTTTATCAAGAGCTTTGATTTTTTTCATTCCTGAAAAATATGCCGGATTTGCAGTTGCAATATGTGCATGAGAATATCTTAAAGAATCTGTGTAAATATCTAATGCTTGTGGGTGCAGGAGATCAGATGCGTTTAAAAAGAGGGCATATTCCCCTTTCATTTGATAAAGAGCTTCATTATAACAATGCCATTTTGAAGGCGAATCAATTTGTTTTAATATTTTGAATCTCTTATCTTTTTTTGTTAGATTTTGCAAAAATGGATATTCTTTTTCAATTTCTGAGATAACACATAAGCATTCAAAATCATTAAATGTTTGTTTCAATAAACTTTCAAAACACAGATTGGCAAAGTGTTCTTCGGCTGTTAAATGAATGATAATACTAATTTTTGGCACGTGCATCTCCGGTTTTAAAATAATTTTTGAATATGATGAATGATATTGGTTGATGGGTTAAAATTCCCTTTTGTTTTTTTTAATGAACTGCCAGCTGGAAGGGCATATCCACTATTAAACAAGGATTGATGAAAGCGTTTGTGTTTTTCGCTCATCATTGAATCTGGCGCAAAAATAAAAACAGGAACATTTGTTGCGCAACATTCGGAACACATTGACATGGAATCGCCAGTAACCAAAATAATATCAGTAGATGACAGAAGACCGAAATAAGGGTTTTCTGATTTATCACCAAATTGGTAAAAGAATGTTGTTTGAGCATCAAGGTTATCTTTTAGATATGAAACAATTTCAGCCGGTGTTCTTCTTGATGTTGTCACTAATACGCTTTTTGGTTTTAATTTTTTTACATTTGAAAGTAATTCTTTTGCCATATCTATGGTGAAGGGGTTGTTTTTTGTAGCGCCACCAACAATTAAAGAAAGTCTGGGTGTTTGATATTGTTTAAAAACTGGTTCCCATTTCTTTTTTTCTTGTTCCAATCTTTCAGGAGTGATTCTGTGAGGTGTTCCTGTTGAAATCAAAACATTTTTTGAATGGCCTTTATATAAATCATGTTCTGGTAAAATAACCAAATCGGCCTCATTGAAATATGTTTTTCCAGGATTCATCAGCTGAACGATTTTTGTTTTTCCTTTAGACATTTTTTTTAACCAAAGAGCAACGGGATAAGATCTTCTTCCAGCACTTAAAACAAGATCCGGATAGGTGTTTGTTTGGACATTTCGTTTGCTCTCTTCAGTTAAGCCGATAAGAGTTTTTCTGCGTAAAAAATTGGGCAATTTTATCCATGAATTATATCGAATTTCTTTTTTTTCAAACGGACAATTCAACCGTTCGGCAATCCCCAATAATTGATTAACATTTCCAGTTCGATCATCGGCTAGTATCCAAATTTTTTTTGTCATGATTACTCCTTAATTTAGGCGATAAATCTGCTTTAAAACAGAATCATATCCCTTTTGATGATCAGCTTTTTTAACTGTGATAATGTTCTTTTTGTCATCAACAAAATTTTCTGTTAAATAGTTTGGAACAACTTTATCTTTTTTCCCTATAAAATGTGTTTGAGGAATTTGTTGGAAAACATCTTTATAATCCTTAAGATTTAAAGATTTATTTAAAGGGGTATCATTATGATGCGTTGTCCAGGCTTGTTGATCTAACACGCCGGCAATGGTGATAATCCGATTAATCAGTTGAGGATGTCTGACAGCAATAAGGCCGGCTATTTGAGCGCCACCGGAATATCCGATTAAAATAATTTCTTGTGTTTGTCCTTTTTTAGATAATTGTAATACGGATTGTTCCATTGAATTAACAATTTGAGGTGAAAAACGGCCACAGGTCCAGTCATCCTGTGTACAAGTATTTGTTTGAAGATATTGACATGGTCTTCCTAAGTAGGCCACATTAGGATTTGGATCTTGGGCAGCAATATCACGTAAAAAAGTTGATTTTGGTGTTGGATTGGCTGTTGGTCTGTTGTACGCATCAAAAGAATGACCATCACCTTCAATGTAAATTCGAATAGGTTTATTTGGTTCGCTAATACGATACCATGAGGCCAAAACATAGGGTGGGGCCATCATTGTTTGAAATTGGAAATCTGTTAATGGATTTTTGTGAGCGCAACCCGTTGATAAAATAAAGAAAACAAATAAAAGTGAGGTTTTTATTTTTTTTATAAACATGTTTTGCCTTAATGTTTTGATTAATCTTGAGATTAGTCTATCAAAATTATTATCTATTGACAAGTATAAAAGCAATAATTACTTTATTTATGAAGATAAGATAAAAAATAGAAAGGAGGGGATTTAAATGCCAGGTTGTGGATGTGGAACAAAGAAAAAATAATCTATAAAAAAGCGCCGGAAACGGCGCTTTTTTATTAAATATAATCTTCAAGAGATGTTTTAATATCTGATATTTCCCTGATTAAGGTATCTGTTGCCGCGTTATTTTTTTCTTTTTCAAATACAGATACTTCAGATGACTTATCAGTATTTTTAAGCCGTTTTTGAACCCCTTTAATCGTATAACCTTCTTTATACAAGTAATCACGAATTCTTGCCAACAAAACAACATCCTGAGCTTGATAATAGCGTCTTCCCATTCTTTTCATTGGTTTAATTTGGTGAAATTGAGTTTCCCAAAAACGCAAAACCGTGGCAGGAACTTGTAATAATTCAGCAACTTCGGTTATTGTTCGATAGGCATTTTCGGCCTTCAACATGGATATCTCCTATTATTTTAATGTATTTTTCAAAGTGTTTGAAGCTTTAAAAGAAACAACAGTACGGGGAGAAATTGCGTGTTTGACACCTGTTTTTGGATTACGGCCGATTCTTTCTTTTTTGGCATGTGGGATAAAAGAAGCAAATTTTGAAATTTTAACCGTTTCACCTTTTGCCAATGCTTCAATAATATCTTGTAAAATTTGTTCAATCAATTTAAAAGATTCTGCATGGGAAAAACCAAGTTCCCGATAAATAGCATCTGCAATATCTGCACGTGTAATCGTTTTTTGTGTCATATTTTTTTCCTTTTTTAATTTAAAAATTTCTGTTGTAAGAATGTCATAAATTTCAAATATAATCAAGTACTTTTTTAATTTATAACAAAAAATTTAAAGGCGAATTAATGCTCCGGCCCATGTGAAACCGGCACCCATAGCATCCAGTAAAACCAGATCGCCTTTTTTCAATTTTTGAGATCTAACTCCCTCATATAATGCCAGAGGAATTGAAGCTGCCGAGGTGTTGCCTTGATGTGGAAGTGTTACAATAACCTTTTCCATCGGAATATCTAATTTTTTTGCAGTTCCTTCAATGATGCGCAAATTTGCTTGGTGTGGAACCAAATAATCCACATCACTTAATTTGATACCAGTAGTGTCAATAATTTCTTGAGCAACATTTGAAAGATTTGTGACGGCATGGCGGAATACTTCTCTTCCCTCCATGTGAACAAAACCGGCTGTTTTTGTTCGTGAAACACCACCTGTTGTTGTTAATAAATCTCTTAATCTGCCATCGGAATGCAGAATAATATCTAAAATTCCTGAAGCATTATCCTGGTCAGAAATTTCTTCTGCTTTAACAATAACTGCACCGGCACCATCTCCGAACAAAACGCATGTGTTTCTGTCTTGCCAGTCAACAATACGAGAAAGGGTTTCTGCGCCGATAACAAGAGCTGTTTTAACGGTTTTTGTTTTGATAAATTTATCAGCAACGCTTAATGCGTACATGAATCCTGAACAAGCTGCTTGAACATCAAATGCAAAGGCATTAACAGCCCCAAGAGCTGCTTGCACACGCATGGCGGTTGCAGGGGTTGTGTCATCAGGGGTTGTTGTTGCTAAAATAATTAAATCAATATCTTCACCATTGATGCCAGCATTTTGAATGGCATCTTTTGCAGCTAAAATAGCCAAAGAAGATGTTGTTTGATCGTCTGCTGCAATGTGTCTGGATTGAATGCCTGTTCTTTCTCGGATCCATTCATCACTGGTTTCAACCATTTTTTCCAAATCAAAGTTTGTTAAAATTTTTTCAGGAAGGTATCCTCCGACACCAGTGATGATAGATCTAATCATATTTCAACCCTTTTTATTCGATAACTTCATCTGGGATATCTACATCAATAGTGTGACGTAGTTCATCCTTTATTTTGTTACATAAATCGTTTTTTGCCATACGAATTGCAGACTCAATTGCACATGCAAAAGCATAGGCATCTGCGCCCCCGTGGCTTTTTACTGAAATGCCTTTCAGCCCTAAAAACATGGCGCCGTTATAATTTCGAGGATCCATCTTTTTCTTCATTTTTAAAAGGGCGGGCATTGCTAGCATAAATCCAATTTTTGAAATGATGGACTGGCGAATGGTTTGCTTTAAAACATTTGAAATAAATTTAGCTGTTCCTTCTATTGTTTTCAGAGCAACATTTCCAGAGAAACCATCAGATACAATCACGTCGGCTTTCCCGGCGCAAATATCATTACCTTCAACAAAACCAATAAAATTGACTTTACCATCTAATGACTTTAATGTTGTTGCAGCCTCTTTTATTTCATCACGTCCTTTTGTTTCTTCAGAACCGATATTGAGCAATCCAACTGTCGGGTGTTCTGTTTTATATAAAACGCGATGAAGAACGTGTCCCATAATCGCAAACTCAACAAGGTTTTGGGAATTGCATTCAGCATTCGCACCTAAATCAAGTGCAACTAATGGGTTTTTACTTGTTGGTAAAATAGCTGCAATAGCCGGCCTGTCAATGCCGGACAGGGTGCCAAGACAAATCTTGCTCATAGCCATAAGAGCGCCGGTATTTCCAGCCGAAACAACGGCTTTTGAATAACCATTTCTAACCGACATAATCGCTTTCCACATACTACTTTCACGACCACTTCTAATGGCAACAGAGGGTTTTGCATCTCCACTGATCACATCGGTTGTGTGATGTATTTTATATCTTGTATCTGGAATATGATACTCGTCTGCCAGACTTTTTATTTTTTCTTCGTCACCGAATAAAAAGAAAAAGGTATCCGAATCTTTTTTTACAACTCGGCTAACGCCTTCGATCACTGATTGGGGAGCATTATCGCCCCCCATCGCATCAATTGATATGACTAATGTTTCGCTCAACAGTCAAATTCCTTATTTTGCTTCAGATGTTTCCTTTACAATAATATCTTTTTTATTGTAATGACCGCATGATTCACAAACGTGGTGTGGACGAACCAATTCACCGCACTTTGGGCATTCAATGCAAGCATTTGTGCCTAAAGCCAAATGTGAACGACGCATGTTCTTTTTGGAT
>JAGCKR010000006.1 GCA_017647405.1 Alphaproteobacteria bacterium | reverse complement strand
GCAAAATAGAATAAAAAAACAAATATGAACATATATACCACTTAAAAGGTGCTATCGTTTTTTTTGTTTCAATAAAATGATCTTTTAATTTCAAGAAAAATGGTTCCATAAAAACTTACCCTTCTTAAACTTTTTGTAAATAAAATATACTATAAAAAGGCCTTAAAGGGCAAGAATTTTTCTTAACTTTTGATAAATATCACCATTTTTTAGGATATTTTATATGAACAGGAACTGTTTCTTGACAATTATCTAAATAATCACTTAAATCATCCGTTTGCCATGGTATATCTATACATCCTGCTGAACCTTTACTAAATCCACCATGAATTGTAAAACCATCGCGACCATACATTTGATTTGCCTCATCTGGTTTTAACCAGACGCGGCTGTTATAAAAAGACTATTTAAAATGGACTTAAACTTAGCAAATTAAACCGTTTTTGATAATAATTATAATTATCTTTATTAATTCGTCCACGTTTTGATTTATCTTGTTTTTCAGCAAGGTTGTCTTCATCAGATAATTGATTGGCAATTTTTATGAATGTCTTGACAGAGGGCAAAAAACATTTTATCCTTTTTTTTAAAGGAGAATTAAATATGAAAAAAGCATTATTCTTGACTTTTGCATTTATCACTTGTTTTAACATTGGCAGCAAATCTTTTGCTGATGGAATGACTGAAAAATTACAACCAATAGATGTTTATGAATCAGAAGAAAATGCTAAACGGGCTTATGATATTTTGATTAAACGTTTTAATATTGATACTTCTTTTAAGTTTAAACAGCCAGCCTTGAACTATGTATTAGCCTTTATTTCTCCAGGAGTGGAAGAGTATTATATTCTTCCCTCAAAAGATAAAATTGTTGATATCTGGGCAAATGATAATGGGGTTAAAACATATGAGTATAAAAATGAGCCATATTATTATAATGGTTGCGAAATTGTTAAAGATGAACGGTTTGAAACGGTATTTCGTTGTGTTGAGTATGGAGATGATTATCGCTTCATACAATTTAAAAACAACTGTAAAATAAAAGATTGTGCTATTGTAGAAATGATGTTTTATGAAACATCTATTAAAGATTTTAACGAAGCTCAAAAAAACATAAAGCCACAGTTTACCCAGCCAAAAAGATTTCGCTCCCATAATTATGATTTATGGGAGCTCTTTGAAAAAATTCGTATGCCTATTACTGAGGATAAAAGTTCTTTTGAATAAAAAACTCCTCGTTTTCTTTAAAAGGGTTTGTTTTCCAATTAAACCTTTTTTGATAAAGTTTATTGATTTTAAATTTAAAGAGACACATTCAATTCTTTGGCTTCCTCACATTGATTTTTCATTTCCTTCAAATATTTTTTAACCAATTCCTTAATAGCAAAATAACTCTCGGTAATTGCCATGGTGTTATACATTGTTCCATTATTGAACTTTTGAGAAAAATCACTTCCTTGATATAAATGATGAGAAAATGCATAAATTTGACGGATATGAGAATCGAACAGTTTTTTTGAATCTTCTGCTGTGGCCGTATAATATGTTTCAAAAATTTGATTTCCAACTTTTATGGCGCAATCCCCAGCTTTATAAGATGCCTCATTCATATCTGCTGTAGAAGCATTCTCCTGATAAGAAATTTCGCATGATTCCAATTCTTTTTCAAGATGAGCAAGATAGTCTTCACAATTTGAATTTGCAAAAGAAGAGGTTGATAAAAGCCCCATATAAATCACAAACAAACCAATTTTAAGCATCTCTTTTCTCCTTACTTTTTATTATAAAATTGAGGATACTTAAAATATAAATATTCGTCAACGCGTTTTTTATATTTTTGCTCAAATAGAGCTGGATCACTGTAATACATTTTAAGTCTGTTATACCATCCCTTTAAATTATTTATATTTTTTGGCACTTTATCAACACGATTAAAATATCTTTCCATCCTTTTTTGAGCTATAAGATCATTTAGTTTTATACTTTCATCTTCAGTTAGTGAATTAATCATATCTGCCAGTTCTTGTGATATGATTATTTTATCTTGAAAATTTTTATTTTTGAGTTCATTGGTTGACTCTGCTAAGTGAGTTGTTGCTACCGTTCCTTGATTAATTTGTTCTTCAAAAACCATTTGAGCAATTTTTAAATTATTCAATTTGTTAATACCATATCGTTGATAATACATTTCATCCATAATTTGTTTAGCCTGTTCTGGTTGTAGCAATTGAACTAAGGTTGGAAAATCTTTTCCTTTTTTTAAAAAACTTTTCCATCCATTATATTCATTTAAAGAGTTTTGGGTCACTCCATAATTTGTTGGACCTCCATCATCATTGATTCTATTTGAAAATCCTCCTTCATGGATATCAGTTCCAACATAAGTTATTTTGCCATTTTTATCACGTTTCGTATGGTAAACATCATCAAAATCAATGCTTTGAGAGGAAAGTGTTGCGCCAAAAGCTGGTTTTGAACCAAAAAGAGAATTAAACCAACTTTCACCTGTTGAAGATGAAGGCGCATATTGCGAAGAGTTATAACTGTTGCCGGATAATTCACTCATTGAGTCTGTTAAATTATTTGACAAAGAGTTATAGGGCGTTTGTCTTGCTTTTAAAGTGTTTGCCATTCGTTCGGTTAAAGTTGCCCCTCTGGTTTCAAGAGAATTATTATAGTCCAAATTATTTTCGTTTAATCCAAAAGCATTT
>JAGCKR010000062.1 GCA_017647405.1 Alphaproteobacteria bacterium | reverse complement strand
TTGTAAAGAATTTACAAGGCGGGCTGACGATACCTATGAAACGGTTGTATCTAGACTCCGGACGTTCCGCTCTGTAACGGCTCCAGTTATACCTTACTACGAACAAAAGGGGCTCTTAGTGTGCGTTGATGGGACGGGACCCATTGACGTTGTTAGTGAAAAAATAAGAAAAATAGTAGGCTATTGAATTAGAGCTTGACACTAAACGAAAAATAGTATATAATTCCCACTCGTTTAAGTGTCTAGTCATTATGATTAGATGAAATAGTTATTATTTTTTATTAGGTTAATGGAGAAAGTACCTTGGCACGTATTGCTGGTGTAAATATACCGACCTCTAAAATTGTTGTTATCGGTTTAACATATATTTATGGTATCGGTCGGAAAAAAGCTGAAGAAATTTGCAGCACTCTTAATATTGATTCACATAAACGTGTGAATGAATTAACAGACGAAGAAACATTGAAAATTCGCGAATTAATTGACAACAATTATCGCGTTGAAGGTGACTTGCGTCGTGAAGTATCTTTAAACATCAAACGTTTGATGGATTTAGGTTGTTATCGTGGTTTGCGTCATCGTAAAGGGTTGCCTGTCCGTGGACAACGCACACATACGAACGCTCGTACCCGCAAAGGTAAAGCAGTTGCCATTGCAGGTAAGAAAAAAGTAACAAAGTAATTTAGAAAGGGTATTTTATGGCTGAAAAGAAAGTCGCAACGCGGACAAAGAATCGCGATAGAAAGAATATCTCTGTGGGCGTTGCTCATGTGAATTCTACATTTAATAATACAATGGTAACCATTACAGACACACAAGGAAACACAATTTCTTGGTCATCTGCTGGTTTAAAAGGATTTAAAGGTTCAAGAAAATCAACACCGTATGCCGCCCAAATGGCTGCTGATGATGCTGCTCGTAAAGCAGTTGAACACGGTTTGAAAACAATCGACGTTTTGGTTACAGGTCCAGGTTCAGGTCGTGAATCTGCACTTCGTGCTTTCCAAGCTGTTGGTTTGGTTATCACATCTATTAAGGATATTACCTCAATTCCGCACAATGGCTGTCGCGCACGTAAACGTCGCAGAGTCTAATTGTATTGTATAAGAAGAAGAAATTTTTCTTCTTCTCAACTTTTTTTGTAAAGGGAACCTTATAATGATTCAAAAAAACTGGCAAGATTTGATTAAACCGTCTAACCTTTCCGTGGATACACATGTCCCTGGATTTAAGGCAACGATGGTGGTTGAACCTTTAGAAAGAGGCTTTGGGACAACATTAGGAAACGCTTTACGCCGTATTTTACTTTCATCCCTTCAAGGTGGTGCAGTAAATGCAATTAAAATTGACGGTGTTTTGCATGAGTTTTCATCTATTCCGGGTGTGCGTGAAGATGTAACGGAAATTATCTTAAACATCAAAGGATTGGCTTTAAAAGTTGATTCTGAAACACCACAACGTATTTACTTGAATGCAACAGGTCCGTGTGTTGTTACAGCTGGTCAAATTACAACGAATCAAAGCGTTGAAATTATGAATCCGGAAGCTGTTATTTGCACATTGGATACCGGTGCTTCCATCAATATTGAAATGATGGTTTCAACAGGTAAAGGATATGTTGTTGCCTCTCAAAACAGACCGGAAGATTGTCCAATTGGTTTAATTCCGATTGATTCAGTTTATTCTCCGGTTAAATCAGTTGTTTATAAAGTTGTTAACGCTCGTGTCGGTCAACAAACAGACTACGATAAACTTTATTTAACAGTTGAAACAAACGGTGTTGTTTCTCCTGAAGATGCCGTTGCTTTGGCAGCTCGCATCATGCAAGAACAACTCAAATCATTCATCAACTTTGAAGAACCGGAAGAAGCAACAATCGAAGATAAGATTGCTGAATTGCCGTTTAACAAAAACTTGTTGCTCAAAGTGGATGAACTTGAATTATCCGTTCGTTCAGCTAACTGCTTGAAAAACGACAATATTATTTACATTGGTGATTTGGTCCAAAAAACAGAATCTGAAATGCTCAGAACACCGAACTTTGGTCGTAAATCATTAAATGAAATTAAAGAATTATTGGCCGAAATGGATTTGCATCTTGGTATGCAAGTTGAAGGTTGGCCACCAGAAGATTTGGAAGTCTTATCAGCAACTGTTGATACAGACAACTAAGGTCTAAAGAAAATCGCCGAAGTTGTTTTCGGCGTCCGGCCTTTACATTGCCAAGGTTGGAGGTGTGGATGGTCAGTATGTATTATCAGCTTTGCGCGTCAAGGCTTTAGTGATGAAAGAAAGGAATGAAAAATGCGTCACGGATTTAAAAAAAGAACATTGAATAAAAAAGCAGCTCATCGCCGTTCAATGTTTGCAAATATGGCAGTTTCTTTAATTAAACATGAACAAATTAAAACAACATTGCCAAAAGCAAAAGAGTTGCGCCCGATTGTTGAAAAATTAATCACAAAAGGAAAGACAAACACATTGCACGTTCGTCGTCAATTGATTTCTTTCTTGCGTGACGAAGCAATGGTTGAAAAACTTTTAACTGTTTTGGCTCCGCGTTATCAATCTCGTCCGGGTGGTTATGTTCGTGTTTTAAAAGCCGGTTTCCGTTTTGGTGACTGTGCACCAATGGGTATCATTGAACTCGTTGACAGAGATGTAACAGCCAAAGGCAAAGATTCTGGTCAAGTTGTTGAAGTTGCTGTTGAAGAAGTTAAAGCCGAAAAACCGGCAAAGGCTGCAAAAGCAAAAGCTTCTAAAGAAGAAACAGCTGAAAAACCAGCTAAAGCCAAAAGAACAACAAAAAAAGCAGTTAAAGAAGAAACAGCTGAATAAGACTATTTCAACTTAAACGCTTAAAACCCCCGATATTTTCGGGGGTTTTTTGTAAATAAAAAAACGTTGGTTGATGTCAGTGTGGCACTTTTTTGTTTTGTGCTAAAGAATTATTAAGGAGGGTTTTGATATGGGCTCTTGGAGAGTGTGATATTTCTCTTTTTTCAGTGAGATATTTATTTTTATGTAAAAGAAAAACGCGCTCTGGTCGATGTTTTTTAGATAAAATATTTTAAGTTGATAGTTGAAAATTTGTTTTATTAATTACAGATACAATTTTTTTAATTTGACATAAAAATCATTTTATGTCATATTTTTTTTGTATCAGATGATTACTGATATGAGGTTTAGAACCCTCTGGATGGTTGTCTGTTTTAACAGACGGAAAACTACCTTTTTGCCTATGGCAGGAAGGTAGTAAAATAGGTTTATATAACTAATATACTACACTATTCCATCAATAGGTTCTAACTTCCTGCCACCTCTCATCAAGGTGGTATTTATTTTTGATATGAAAGGAAGTTGAAATGAAAAAAATTTTATTACTCTCTACATTATTTTTGCTTACAAATTGCAAGAATATTACGCACCAAGATTATATTTTAGATGTGAATAATCAAACAAAATTACCGGCACTTGAAGCTGTTATTGATACCACAAATTTAGAAAATGTTTTTTCATTAGGTGGATTTGTGGCAAATGCAAATAATATGGGTGCCGCTGGCCGTAATGGGTGGGTTCAAGCCTCTGCTATGGCGGGAACTTCTTTTAGAGATCCCAGAATGCAAGATACAATGACGCTTTTTGATGATTTTGTTAAAAATAAGGTAACAAATCCATATGGGGAGAAAAAAGGGTATATGGTGTTGAATATTGGATATCGGAATGCGATTGACCACTATGAAAATATTGCAACTGCTTGGCTTAGTATTATCTCTTTAGGAACGCTCAATCTTTTAGGTTTTCCATTTGGTGTAGATGAGGATGAAATGAAGATTTCAGTTGAAATTTTAAATAGCAAGAAAGAGCTTGTCAAACGATATACCTCGGTTCAATCCGATACAGAGTGGGCAGCAGCCTACTGGGGGTACAATGTTCCTAAAATAAGCAGAAAAATCACGATCGAGAATGTCAAAAATGCATTGGAAGATATTGGAAATCAAATTTCAAATGATGTTTATGAAATTAACAAAAGGTTAAAATAGATTATCAAATTATTTTTAAATTTAAAGGAGGCTGTGATTTGCCTCCTTTTTTGATTGAAATAATTTAGAATTAAACAATTTTTTGAGCTTTTTGTTGAGCATATTGCTTTAAAGCATAATTAGGATTTTTTTCATCTTGAAAATTGATATTTAAATTTTTTAACATTTGATCGATTTTAGGATCTTTTTTGTAAACAATCGTATATTGTATTGTTCCGTCTTCTTTGTAATAACCTGTTTTAACGATAGGAATGTTTCGTTGTTTAAAAAATAAACAGAGTTTATTGGCTTCTTTTTGAGAGGAAACCATAGCAGCATCCATTTGTGAAATATGGTCAATTTCAATTTTGCTCATAAGATTTTTAATTAATTGATTGTTGGAGCAAAACACAATTCTTTTTGGACTTTCCGCATTATTAAAAGGTTGGATACGTCGAGAGGAAATACCTATTTTTTTTAGTATGTGTTGAACATGTTGTGCTTCTGTTGAGTTATCAAGTTCTTCGGCAAAGGTATTTTTTAAAGAGTCTTGACGCACAAAGGAGGCCAATTTTTGAATGGCATAAGGATCTTTGTGAAATAATTTAAAGGCTGGAATATCTGGATTCTTCTTGCAGGCCAATTCATCGTTTTTTTGAATTGAAAATGGAATCCCTAATTTATTTAAAACGTTTTGAACTTCTTCTGCCTCATCTTTGGTATCAATAGGTATAAAATGAACCATCGTTTTGGATGATTGTGGATAAACGGAAACTTGATCCATAAAATCTCCATTACGTGGAGCAATAAAATTGTGTCTGGGGTTTTCAATTCCTTGTTCATTATCGGGATAGCGATAAAATCCATAGAGGGAGCCTTTTATCTGTTTATCGCCCAATAAAATATTTCTACCCAATTTGTTGGCAGGGCGGATGCCGTGTTTGATAAAATTGTGTTCGATTAATTGCGTAAAATAACGCATAAATTCAGGATTGTCCTGTCCTTTTCCTATGTAAATTGTGAAATCTTTTCCATCTTGTTCGTGTGGGGGAATATTAGATGAGGGCATTTCCCATGCATTTAATGTTGATTGTCCAAAGGGATAATTAACAAATTTAAATCCCGGAATATTGTATTTAGAACAAATTTGACCAATGATTTCAGAGGCTTTTTCCAAGTCGTGATGATCAACGGCATAATGTAATTTAAATTTTGAGTTGGGACGATATTTTTGACTGTTATTTTTAAAGTCAGGTTTATAAAGAGCTGTAAATGTCCAAGGGAGAAGGTGCTTTTCATACACATCAAAGAAAAGAGATTTTTTTGTTTGATAATAATTTTTAATAATAAAATTATAAACTTTTGCCTCTTTCAACATATTAATAAGGTCATTTTGCATTTGAAAAGCCTTTCTTTGTTAAAAATTCACCTGATTATAAGATATAGTTTTATGCTAAAATAAAAGATTTTTTTTTGCAATTATTTATTTGTATGAGAAGGAATAAATTTTATTTGTGAACACTTAAAAACAGATGAATAATTAGATAAATAAGGAAAAAGTACAATAACCTAACCCGTTTATAGGCGCTTTTTATTGACAGAGAATAACAGAGTATGCTATAAAAACGAGTAGATTGATAAAAGGGAAGAAGATGAGCTTAGAGATTAATCATGAGAGTGAGCTTTGTTTTGATGTTAATACTCAAAAATTGCTCAATGGGGGATTAAGCCCTGCCGTTTTTCATCAGCTTGTGAAAGACAGAAATTTAAAAATTATTCGCTTAATGATTAAAAATAAAGCGGATTTGAATGCCAAGGGATCGTATGGGTATACACCATTAATGGTTGCCGCTTTGACAGGAAATATTGAAGGGGTGAAATTATTGGTTGAGGCGGGTGCTGAAGTTGATAAGTCGCAAAAAGATGGGCAAACACCTCTTTGGTTAGCAGCATTAAATGGGCATTCGGATATTGTTTCTTTCTTAGCAAAAAAAGGTGCTAATTTAAATGTGGTTGATGAAAATGAAAAGCAGACACCATTAATGTTAGCAGCTGATTTTGGATATTTAGATACTGTGAAAGCATTATTAAAAGCTGGGGCGGACGTTAATTTTGTTTCTCCTTATGGGCAAACAGCACTTTCTTATGCGCTTATTGGACGTTCACGCAGTCTAGAAGTGTTGAAAAAAATAGTGAATGCCGGTGCGGATATTCATACTGCGCCTCAATCTGATAATAAACGGTTATATACCTTGCAACCACTTGTGATGGCGGTGTTGCACCGAAATGAAGTTGGTGTTAAATATCTTTTATCAAAAGGAGCCAGTGGAGTGGATAGTGCGTTAAGGTTTGCCAAACTGAAAGCAAATGAAACGCTTGAAAAAATATTAACAAATAAAATAAATTTGAGAAATAAAAAGTCTTTTTTAGAAAGAAAAGGAAGGGAAAGAGAGTAATTTTCCTGTGAAATGTTGACAGATTTTAACCAATATGATATACTGCTCCTTAAATAAAGGAGTGTCAGGTGAGAGGAAAAAATAATAAAAAAATTTCTGAGCAAAATGCATATTTTTCAGAAAGTCAATTGGTTATTTATTTTGGGATGACTCAAGCCGAAAATCGCCAAAAATTTCATTTAGTGTTGAATGAGTTGTTTGAAAAAAAAGTTTATTATCAAGATGAAATGAGTATATTGAAGCCTCTTGTGGAACAAGAGCATGGATATGGCAGATTTCCAAAATATTTGCGTGTAAAAAATGCTTCTCATCCTTTAAAACTGCTTGCCAGAATTCTTCAAGAGCGAGGGTTGGATATTTATTTTTTCAGAGATGGTTTAACGCCGTTGCAATTAAGAAAAAAATTGAACCATCAATTTGGTTTAACCAAAATAAATCAAAATTTAGAACGGTTATACCGTTTTAATGCGCAGTTTGTTGATAAAAATGGATTCTTGCAGGATTTGGTTCTTCAAAACAAAAAAGATACACTCTATTTTTTAAATCCTTCAGAATATGCTTTTGATTTTTTTAAACAAAAGATGGAAAAATTGGCAATAGTTCGAGTTTTAACACCGGCTCGAATTGCGGTTGGATTAGGGCTTCATAAAGGGTGGGGAACGCATCTTGAAAAACAATTAAGTAAGATGTATCTGCAAAATCATATTTATTTAGATGAAAAAGGACAGTCGCACGCATTAATCAAAAAATATATTATAGGTGGAAAACATAGATTTTTTCTTTCATCGCATCCCAATGCTCTTGAAACATTTAAAGTTATTTACAATGAGGCAAAAGAAGGTGTTTCTTTATCGCCCAGATTGGAAAAGTTAAAACAAAAAAACAGAGAAGCCTTTTATGAAGAGCTAAGCCATTCTTATCAAGAGGAGGTATTGTTTGAAAATGAAAGTGGTAAACTTTTACCATTAGTTGAAAAAAGAGCTTCAACATCAAATGATTTTAGGCTTGTTATTGCGCCCGATTTAAATGCTGAAAAACTTTTTGCCGATCGTTTGAAAAAAAGAATTAATGAATATGAATTGATTAAAAAGAGTTTATGTGTATCAACATTAGCAAAAAAATTCCAACAGAATGGAGGAGATATTTTTTCTCTAAGAGAAATGTTAAAAATGCTTTATGATGAAAAGATGTTGTATATGGATTCTTTTCAAACAGTCAGGCCACTTGTTGTGAAAAAAAATAATAAATATTTTTTAATGAATGATACGCATGCCATTAAATTTTTTCAACAGCATTTGAAAACGTTTATTCTATCCTATTCGGAAAATCCTAAAACTTATTTGTCATTCGGACAGGTTGTTCCTTTACTTGATAAAAAATTAACAGTCAAACAGTTTAATTTGCTTTTAGGTGAAATGCAAAAAGAAGGAATGATTGTTTTAAATTCAAAAGGGCAACCAGCACCTATTGTTCAAACGTTTCGTTTTCAAAAGAAAATTAAACCTTTTTTAAGTGATTCGCCACTGGCGCTTCAATTACTCAAAGAAAAAATAAAATTACGTGAATGTTAGATAATAAAAATAAATTAATATTATCAAAGGGAAAAGGTATGAGTATGGAAAAATTATTATTTAAAGCCATTGATGATAAAGATGAAAGAAGCCTTATCGATTTGGTTTTAAAAGGGGCTGATGTGAATGCGTTTAATGATAAAAATCAAACGCCGTTAATGGTTGCATCAGATAAAGGTTTTAAAAATATCGCACAGAAATTATTAATTTTAGGGGCAGATATTAATAAAGCTTCAGATTATGGACGAACAGCTCTTTCGTATGCGATATCCGGTCATATAAGAGATATTGAAATGGTTCAGCTGTTGGTTGAAAATGGGGCAGATATCCACAGTAAGGTTCCCAAAAAAGATGGTTTTTATTCTTTAAGACCATTGGTGCAGGCAATTTTATATTCTGATGAAAAAATTGTTTCTTATTTGCTTGAAAAAGGCGCTGAAGGAAAAGAGGAAGCTCTTCCTTTTTTGAATAATCAGAAAAACAGTAAAATGATTGAGTTGTTAGAGGGTAAAAAGCAAAAGCCAGCTAAAAATTTAAGTAATTTTTTAAAATATTTAAAGGAAAGTTTTATTGATAAAAATCTTAAAAAAGCAATAAAACCCGAAATAACTGAATTGTTTTTGATGAAAAAAATTGAGCAGAAAAAGGATATTTCTCTTTTTATGAATGAATTTATAAAAAATTATCATATAAAGACATCAGTTTTGCTTCATTGGGCCACAAAACATAATTGTGTTGGAACAATGGATATGTTGATTAAACTTGGATTTCCTCTTAATTATTTATGGTATGGAGAGAGAACTCCTTTAGGGTATGCCGTTTTAAACGGTAATTTGAGCGCGGCTAAACTGTTAATCAAAAATGGGGCAGATATTCATTTAACTGATCGATTTGGTGAAACAGTTTTGCATCGTGCTGTTTTTTATTCAGATAAAGCAATGGTTGATTTGTTGATAAAATCCGGTGCGAATATCAATCAAGAAAGTGGTAGTTGTCTTTATCAAACGCCCTTAATGATTGCAGCAGAACAAAAAGACGTTAAGATGGTCAAGTATTTGATTGAAAAGGGTGCTGATGTGAATTTTGTATCTTCTGATGGAAAGACGGCATTATATTGGGCATTGTTAGGGACCAAACAAACGGATGTTAGACTTCTTGAAGCCTTATATCAAGGAGGTGTAAATCTTAATCAATCTGTTTGTTTAAGAAAACATTATCAGGCAACCCCGCTTGAAATAGCTTCTTTATATAATGATAAGTCAGCTGTTAAGTTTTTGCTTGATAAAAAGGCAAACGGCAATGAATTAGCATTTTTTGTTGCAAAGCAAAATAATAATAAACAGATGATGCGACTTTTAGATGAAAAAAGACGATTATCATTTCAACGAACGAATTAAAATTGAGAAAAAACACCATTTGAGCAAATGGTGTTTTTTTTAATCTTTGGGATACATGTGGTGTTATAAATTAGTTTATTGCCTTTTGAGGGCGATTTTGAGTATATTTTTCGCCTTACTCTCTTGGACCACGACCGCCTTTTGGATTCCGCCCAGGAAAATATGTTGGTTTTTGACTAACAACTTTTTTAGGATTTGCCTTTGCATATGTTAAAAGATCGATCACCTCTTTACTTGGAACACCGTATTTTTTGTGTTCATTAATGGCTTTTGATAAGGGTGTTTGGTAATTATTTGTTTGATGATGTTGATCAATCCCATATGCCAGCAAGAGTTTAATGGATTCAATGGAATCGCCTTCAACGGCAGAATGAAGCGCATTTCCTTCGCCTCGTCTGATGTTGACATTTACACCTAATTTTAACAGATGGTGAACCATTTGGTTATCCCCACGTTCAGCGGCAATCATTAACGGTGTTTTGCTTTCAGATCCGCGAGCATTTAAATCTAAATCCGGTTTGTGTTTCAGTAATACATCTATTGTTTTCGTGTTGCCGGATGAAACAGCTTTATGAAGAACAGAGTCAATATTTACTAAATTCATTTTAATCACTCCCGCTCTTAAAATAGAGGGAATAAGAAAATTAATATGGACTTTTGGTTCCGGTTTTGCTTGAAGATTTGCCCCCATTTTTAAAAGAGCATCCATTGTTTCATCATTTCCGGCTTCTGCCGCAATCATTAATGGTGTTTCTTCTTCATCTTTTGTGTCGTCAACATCAATATATTTACCAAGAAGTTGAACATAAACAGGATCTTTTTGTTTAGCGGCGTAATGTAATGGATTAACATCCCAACCTTCGCATTTTTTAAAACGAGCCCCTTTACAAAGTAAAGATTTTAAAATATCCGGCCACGCATTATCAATGGCCAGTTTATGAAACGATTCATAAATGCTGATATCAAACCATCCTTGTTTAAAATCTTGCATGTGATCAATCAATATTTTTGATATTTCTTTATTTTTGAGAGTCATGGCAATTTGCAATATTGTTTTGAGCTCTTTTGCCGTTACCCGATCTGTTTCAAGCAACAGGTTCACCATTTGAATATCATGATTATTGGTGGCAATACATAAAGGTGTTTGACAATCTTTATAATAATTCACATCAGCGCCTTTTATTAAGCACTTTGTTACTTTTTCATAATCTTGCTTTCTGACGGCATCTAATAAATCATCGTTGATACTCATTTTTTTTCCTTTTTTAAAATGATTTATCCTTGTTAAAGGATAGCCGAAAAACACTTTTATTTCAATGATAAACTTGTAATAAGATTAAGAAAAACGGATATTTTATATAAAATTCGACATAAAAATAAAAAAATCCATCATTTACGTAATGGCGGTTATGTTTATATTGATTTACAAAGTAAAAAAAAGCCCTCTTTGAAAAACAAAGAGGGCGATTCGTTTATTTTTTAAAAAGAGAACAATGTGTTTAAAATAATCAACATTAAAATCGTTGGGGCTGCGAAACGGAAAAGCGTTTTCATATATTCAACCTGCGTATTTGGTAATGTTTTTTGAAATTGTTCTTTAAATGAATTGTAGATGGTTTTGCCACCAATCCAACCGATGAAAAGACTCATGGTGAAAACAGAAACTAAAAGCATGGTATCTGTTGCAACATTTGTGATGTTAAACAGTCCATTGGTTTTTTGAATATTTTCAGGTGCTCCTGAGAAGGCTAATAATACGCAAGCCACCAATATTAAATTAGCACTGGCAATCAAAGTAAAGGCAAGTCCGCGAGAAATTTTAAATTTTTCTTCGGCAAAAGTAACCAATGGCATGTAGTGGGATACCAAAGAGGAATATGCGGCCAAATATAAAACCGAATAAAATAAAAACATCACGAAAGAGCCACCAATCATTTGTTCAAAGGCGATTGGTAATGAAACAAATGAGAGGTTATATCCAACATCTTTTGGAATATTATAAGCATTTGAGATACCCAAAACAAACATAGCTGCCAAAACAGAACAAAGTGTATCTAACACAATAACATAACGAGTGGCAACAACCATATTGGTGTCTTTTGTGGCGCGCGTTCCATAAAAATAGGCAACACCCATACCAATAGAAAGAGAATAAAGTAACTGAGAGAGGGCTGCAAATAAAACATTTATAAATTGTCTTAAATTGAATCCTTGTTCTGAAAAGCCGAAGTTTTCCCAATCTGGTTTAAAAACATTTTTAATTCCATCAATGGCACCATCTTGGCTTAATGCCCAAAAAATCAGGTAAACAAGAATGAAAAAAATGGCCGGAATAAAAAGAGAGGCAATTTTTTCAATATGTTTTAAAGACCCTTTAATAAAAATCCAAGAGGCAGTTAAAACGCAGACAAAACTCCAAAAAAGCTGTTTTTGGAAGTTATTTGTTAATTCTCCAAATGTTTTTGAAGTGACCGGAGTTGTTGAAATATCGCTCAAAAATAAAACATTTTGAATGATGTAATATAAAATCCATCCCATAACAATAAGATAAATGATGTTCATCATAAAAGCCGTTACTAAGGGAGGAATCCCAACAGTTTTGGACCATCTGGAATTATTAGAAGTAAGTGTTTTTTCAGAGAGTTCTTTTGTTCCATCAATCACGTTTTGTCTGGTTGTTTTCCCAAAAGAAACTTCTCCAAGTAAAAGAAAATAACCTAATGAAAGAAGCAAAACTAAATAAAGTAATAAAAATAAGCCACCACCATAATTGGCAACCAAATATGGAAATCTCCAAATGTTGCCTAACCCGATGGCGGCACCGGCCATGGTAAAAACAAACCCTTTATCTGATGAGAATAATTTTTGCATAAATCCCCCTTAATTAAAAACTTATTTTTATAGAAGCAAAAAACAAAAGAAAAAGCAAGTAGTATTTGATTTTTTTTGAAATTAATTTTTCTTAAAAACAGCAATGAATCCGATTTGAATATATTTGGTTTTTAAAAAAGACGGGGATATAAAAAACGGACTGATATTTTTTGTTTTGAAAGTTATTCTTTTTGCAGGTGAAGCGTTTTTAGTTAGAGATAGTTTTTTTCTTATTTGAGTTTGTTTCTTTGGAGTTGGAAAGAATGCTTTTTCTGATTATTTGACCTGTTTGTAAATGACGGCAAACCGTTACATCAATTTCTTCCCAACAGTTCCATTGACTAGCAGATGCTTTTGAAAATGAAAGTATTAAAAATAATATGAAAAAAATAGATTTCATCTTTCCCCCCCTTTGGTGATGATATCTTTTTTATACTATTCTTTGGTTGGTAAAAAATCAATCTTTTTAACTGCGCGTATATTCTTTTTTCAAAGAGGGGAGTTTTCCCGTTGCCAACCAGTTATTTGCAAAGGCTTTAAATATGTTTTTGCGGAAATTATTAGAGTTATTGTCTTTGAATGATTGATATTCTTTTAAGATAGGAATTAATTCTTTTTCTTCAAAATAAGGGTTGTTTTGAAGGGTATAGTCTGTTAAAGTGATTGATTGAAAAAGATGCGCAAGAAGATATAATTCTTGCAAGAGTTTTTGATCGGGTTGTTTTGCTTTGAGTGTTTCATATAAAATATGGCTATCCGGATCATTATTCATATCAATATTTAAAAAAGGAAATTCTTGTTGAATGTCCGAAAAATTCGTTGTTTTGGAAACCAGAGTCGGATGATAATGCGCATTGACGGAAATATGGAATTTTTTTGATATACAATCGCTTATTTTTTCAATGATTGGCAAAATTGTTTGAGTGGCTTGTTGTGCTTTTTGAGCTAATTGAGCATTCAGTTTTTCATGACAAATATTATTTCTGATTTTCAATGCGTTAATAAGTTCTTTATTTTCTTTTTTATCGATGAAACCCAGTTTTAAAAAAACATTTGGTTGGTCGGCATTAAGGTTTGCTTTTTTTACGCAAAGTTCTCTAAGCGCTTTACGCATATCCATTAATAAAAGAAGAGAGTAAACGTCATAATGTGTTTCTTCTTGAAACCCGTTGATTTTCTTTTCAATATCTGTTTGTGGGATATCCAAGGCGGTTGAAAGAAAATAAACCATATTATTTTTAAAATCTTTTAACAGATTTGTTTTTTGATTTAAAGAGGAAAATGGCTTAAAGTTATATTCAGTCGGATGCGCAAAATGATCGCGAATGGAAAGATAAGTTTCCATTTGTTTAACGTCTGTGGGTGTTAATATATTTTGAGAAAGCGTTGCTTGATTGATATCATCAAAAACAGGAACATTGGTTGGTAGTTTATTTTTGATTTTCAGTTCTTGGATTATTTTGCAAAACATCTCTGTTGAAATCAGAAGATATTGTTCTAAATAGTTGGCATTTTTGGTTTTTGCATATTCCAATCTTTTGTTTAAATATTCCTGATAAAGTGTTTCTTGTGATCTGTTATTTCCCATATGATTAAAAATTTCTTGGGCATAAGCTGTAAGGAAAATAAGAGAAATATTTGCATCATAAGAATTATTCAAATATTCAGATAAGCTCTTGTCTGTTTTAAAAGTGCTTTTCAGCATTAATTCATCATTAATCCAAATTTGATGATAAACGGGTTTTGGTGGTTTTTTTTCAGAAATTAAAAGATCAACTTTTTCACTGCCGGCTTTATCCATTAATGTGTTTGTTTCAAAAACGGGACCATTAGAAGAAAGAGGGCGGTAATGATAATGCAAACATTTACTCAGGTTGACGGCATTTTTATCCGTGTTGCCAAACAGGTTAATTCTGCCTGCTGAATCAAATGGTCGCGCTTCTTTTTTTTGATTGGCAAAAACCGGCTCAAATTCGTTGAGCCATAACGTATTTTTAGTGATATGACGGGCAAAACTTTTATTCCCCGCAATTTTATAAATATTTCCGATAAATGAATTTTGAAGATGATCAATTTGATTTTGGATAAATTCTTTGATGTTTTGATTTTTTTCTTTTTTCAGTTGTTTAGATAAATCAGAAATCAGTTGTTGTCTTTTTTGCGCTTCAAGATATGTTTTTTCTGTTGCAAAATTTAAAAATTCATTAAAGGATTGAACGTGATGTAAAGGTTCATATCTTTGATAAAGATATTGATATTGCGCTAAATTATGGCACAATATATCCAACATATTTTGAATAGGAGTAGAAAGTTTTTTATTCATGTTAATTCTTTTCGTTTTCTGATTTCAGGTGCGGTAAGGGGTGCCCTTTTTCAAATGCTTTTAAAATGCCTTTGACAACTAACTGTTTCAGTGTTGGAAGCGGACCGGTGTCTGGATTTTTACCCAAATAATCGATTTCTTTTGCAAATGGCAAAAATTCATTTTCGATATAAGGGCAGGGTGTTGTTTGTTCTTTGTTATTGATATATTCATATGCAATAAGTGAAAAAAGATGCAGTTTTTTTAATGTTTCCTTATTTAAGGGATCTGTTTTGCCATATATTTTTTTAACACTTTTTTCAAAAAGTTTTTTATCAGGATCTGTTTCAAAAGAGGTGTTAATAAAAGGGAAACGTGCTTGAAAATCAGAAAGCGTTAAGCCAGTTGAATTTTTTGATGCGGCGTAATAATCTGAGAGAGAAACGCCAAATTTTTTATCAACTTCTGATGCAATTTTATTAATAACCGGCCATGCTTTGAGGGCATATTGTTCTGCTTGTTCGGCTAAACATAAATCAATTTTTCCATGGCATAACATGTTTCTTAAATCAAGTGCATCAATTAATGTTTGGTTTTCAGTTGTATCAATAAATCCAAGTGAAACAAAAATATTTGGTGTGCTGGGGGATAGGTTTCCTTCTTTAACGCAAATATCACGCAAGGCTTTTCGCGTGTCCATCAAAGAGATGAGGGCGCGAACGTCATAAGTTTCTTCTTCAGTAAATGTTTTGATTTTAGCCGTAATATCTTGTGGATTCATGTTTAAAAGATTGGAAAGGTAATGAACAATATCTTGCTCAAATTGGGATAATAAATCCGGATGAGTACCATCTCCCATAGGGCGTAAATTAAATTCGGTTGGATGTGCCAAATTATCGCGGATTGTGAGATATTCTTTCATTTTTAAGATATCTTGAGTTGAAAAAGGAGCTTTTATACCGTTGATAAAATTTAATTTATCGTATAGTGCGGAATTTTGAGTGGCCGGAGATGTTTTTTTCAGCTTTTTAATTAATTGACCAAATAATTCAATCGTTATCAACGCATATTGTTCCATATATTTTTCGCCTTCGCGTTTCAAATGTTCCATGCGTATTTGTTTGATTTCAGAGTTGATGAATTTTTGAGTTAGATTCCCATTTGCTTTTTTTTCAATTTCTTCGGCCGAAGCTGTTAAGTATAATAAATCGCCTATTTTTTTTGGATCTTGCATTAAAAAATCATATAAACTTTTATCAGTGAACAAGTTTGATTGTATCATTAAATGATCGTTAATCCATATTTGATGGCGAATGGGTTTTTGTGGTTTTGCAAGAGACAGCAATGCTTCAACACGTGATTGATTGGCAAGAGAACCTTTTGATAATGAATGAATTAAAGGACCGAGAGAATGTTTTTCCTGATAATGTGTTGAATATGTTTTACTGATCTGGCTGTTTGCTCCTAAAAGATTTGTTTGCGCAACAGAATCAATCTCTCTGGCCTCTTTATGCATATCTGCCAAAATAATTTCAAAATCCCCTAAAAGCAAAAGGGATTTGGTGACGCATCTGGCCATATTTTTATATGAGGCAACATGCCCTGGATTATAAGGTAATTTTAAAAATTCATTTAGTTGATTGTCGATTTCTTGTTGTTTTTTAGGGTCGGTTTCTATTTTTTTTTGTTGAACCAATTTTTTGATTTCTTGAATTTGCTTAAAGGCTGTTTGTTGAACGCGGTCAACAACGATATCAAAAAATACATTATAATCTGTTTCATTTTTAACGTTGGAAAATCTTTTTTTCGCATAAGAAAATTGCGCTAAATTATAACAGATTAGATCAAGCAAATCTGTTGTGCTTAAGTTTTTGTTAATGTTTTTTGCTGTTGCCATAATATCCCCTTAAAACAAGTTTTAAGTATTATATCATAAAATAAATATTTTTTCAATTAAAATATTGACAAAAAAATAAGAGAGATTTTTTTTATTGAATTTGATTTCAAAATATGATATGTTCATTATATGACAAACATAGGAAATATTTCATTTTTGCGAAGAGTCCGCCGAATTTAGTCGGCGGTGAGAGTTTGTCTAATCCCAAAATAATGCTTTCACTTGCCTCTGACAGAACTAAAACTCTGGGCAGTAAATTTTTCGTTTTATCTCTTGAGGAATATATATCAAAGTGAAAGGAATGGTTATGAAATATTCTCATGAAGTTGCCGGCAAAACAGCTGAGATTGAGTTAATTGAAAGTGAGGAAGGCGGGGAACTTTATCCGCTCAATCCTAAAGATTTTTTTTGGGAAGGTCAAAATGAGGGGAAAAAACATTATTTAAGAAAAGAAATTATTCAAATGCTGGTCAAAGCGAAATCTCTTTTGCCAAAGGGATATACGTTTTTTATTTATGAAACATTCAGACCACAGGAAAAACAAGAAGCCATGTTTCAGGAAATGAGTAATCTTTTAAAATTAAAGCATCCTTCTCTTTCTTTGGAAGAGTTAAGAAAAAAAGTGAATATTTATGTGGCAGATCCCAAGGGTATTGGTAGTGGGCATCAAACAGGTGCGGCCATTGATTTAACGATTTGTGACATGCAACAAAATATTTTGAATATGGGGGCTTCTTATTTGGAAGCTGATGATGAAAAAACGGTTACTGATTCAAAAAAAATATCTTTGGAAGCAAGAAAAAACAGATATTTATTGAAAAGAGTTTTAGAAGAGGTTGGATTTGTTAATTATCCTTTGGAATGGTGGCATTTTAGTTATGGAGAGCATGAATGGGCTGTTTTAAAAGAAACAGGAAAAACACTTTATCGATCGATAAAAAAGCCGAATTTTATGCCGTTTTTAACAAATTATGAGTTTCAACGAGAGTGAACTGTTTAAAGTTAAATATAAAAAAGGATTGGCATCAATCCTTTTTTTCTTTTAAACCCCTTAAATAATCGCGTCCGCCTTTTTTGTTTTTATTAATTAACATCATTTTATAAAAGGGAAATTCAATTGAGGCGGAATATTGATAAGATTGGGTGATCACATATTCCGGAAAAAGAATAAGCGGTGGGTTTTGGTTAAAATAGGTAAATAAATATTTATTAATCATGCTTTCATCATGGAAAATGGGTGTGATATTATTTTTTATATCTATATCTGTCCATTTTTTAATGATGGAAGTCATTTTCAAAAATCCCTTACTTGTTCCGCCATTAAAAGCTCCGGTGATATAAAACCGTCCCTGATGATATGGAATATAACTTTTAGATTGAGGATTTCTTTCATACGGATATTTGTTTTTATGACTGAGCCAAAACCAAGAATGTAAAGTCACCATAATTTCTTGTTCGTTTGTTGGAAAAATTTCTTCATTAATATCTCTGACAGGTTGGCAATCTCCGTTTAAAAAATAAATGTAATCAAATTTTTCAAGTTTATCTTTGATGGCTTCAAAAAAATGATATCTTTTCATTGTGACATAAGGCCAGGGTAGTTGATCTTGATGAATTTTAACAACATTTTGGGGAACTTCTAATTCATCATGGTCGGTGAATAAAAAGTAGGTTTTATCATGATTGGGTAAAAAATGTTTTTCCATAGAGTTATAAAAATTTTCCCAAAAAATGATATATCTTCCTGTTGAGATGTAGAGAATGGCTATTTTTTTTGGTTGTGTGAATGAAACTTTTGATGCTTGAATGGGTTCATAGACATTCTGATTATTTTTTTTAAAGCGTTTGAATCCACTGTTATCTTGAATGGCAATGGTGTTTTCCGTTATTTCCAAAATTTTGCTGTTTCCCTTTAATTTTGGATGATTTTGATAGAATGTTTGAATTTTTTGATTATCTAGATTTACGGGGTCTTGATAAAAATAAGCTTTTTGATATCCGTTATAAATAAAAGTTTCTTCCCCGTATTTATCCCATTTAATAATAAGTTTTTCATCAGGGATGTATTTTTTGACATATCCTTTATCAGAGTGATATCTGCGTTTAATATATTTCTTATCTGATGAAAAATGCAAAGCATCATTCCAAAGCGGATGATGAAATTCAATAAATGTTTTTTCCCATTCAATTTGCTGTTCGTTTATGGAAGAACTGTTTGAAAGTATGGATGAAGAATCATCTTTAAATGATGGTGTATCAATGAAGAATTTTAAAGATTGATACGATAAAAAAAGAAAAGGGAAGATGAATAACAATATAATGATAAAATTCTTTTTGATCATAGATGAAATTCCATATTATTATTTGAATATATTACTTTTTATCAGAATATATGTACCTATTTTGATTTTCATTATAAATAAAAGTTTCTTCTCCCCATTTATCCCATTTGATGGTTATTTTTTTATGAGGAATAAATAATAAAAGAGAGGCTTCATCCTTTGTTTTTTTTCGATAAACACGGTTGTTTTTTGAAAATATTAGGTAATCTTGCCAGGCTGGATGATTTAATCGAACATAGATATCCGTTTCTTTCGGGCAAATATTATTTATTTGCGTTTGATCATGTTTTAGTGGAAAAATATTTGGGTGTTTTTTAAGGATAAGTGAAAGAATGTCACAAAAATCATCATTTTCTTGAGGGTGATAATTGATGTTTTTAAAAAGTTCTTCTCTTGTGAATTTGACGGCATATTTACAATTACCCCACCAGGAATTGCCACCATATGCTCTAAAAACAATTAAAGCTGTTTCTGTTTTAATTTTTGCTAGGGTTGCGCCTTTTATAATCATCTGCATCCAAAAATGATAATCTTCACCGCAGGTAAATTTTGAATCATATTTGATTTGATGTTTTTGAATGAAATCCCTTCTAAAAATGTTTCCAACGTTTCCAAGATAATTATTGTCAATAAAATTATATACCGGATAGTGCCAAGGAATAATTTCATATGATCCATCTTTATTTTTTCTTGACTCAAAATAGGTGTCTTTAACAGGAACTCCAATTGTTACAGAAGGATTTTCTTCCATAAAAGAAAACGCTGTTTCTAAAAAATTAGGGAGGGCGTAATCATCTGAGTCAAGAAGAGCGATATATTTTCCGCGAGCCTGTTGATTACCAGTGTTTCTGGCTTGTGCAACACCTTGATTTTTTTCATGTGTTATCACTTTGATTTTGTTTGATTTTTTCTTGTATTCTTTAAGAATTTGGGCAGTGTTATCTGTTGAGGCATCATCAATAATTACGATTTCAAAATTTTGAAATGTTTGATTTAAAATAGAATCAATAGCTCTTGGTAATAAAGCTGCTCTGTTATATGTTGGAATAATAACTGAAACAGCAATATTTTTTGGTATAAAGATTTTGTATGTTAATAAACAAATAACAGAAATAAATAATATTAGAATTAATTTTTTAGCCATTACATAACTTCCTGATTTTTTATAGGCAAAAGCATATAATAAAATGAAGATGGATGCAAGTTATTTATAAAGGATTTTTATGAGGCTAATTTTTTATTTGGAGGGAGGGGGACAATTTGATTTTTAAATATTTTTATTTGAGAAAGAATAAAGTTGTGGTATACTAATATATATGCGTGAAAAATGGAGGGGTTCATGGTTGAGTCACGTCGCACTTCTTCTTCGTTTGTTGAACAGATGCGTCAAGAATCTTTGCAAAGATTAGATGCTAATCAACAAGAGCAGGTTATTTTAATCAATCAATTGATTGAGGTTTCAAGAAATGTACAGGGGCAAAGAGGTATTACGCCTTTAATGTGGCAGGCTGCTTTTGGCGGGGAATCCGCCCGAAATGGTTTGAATGCTCTTTTAAGATTTACACAAGATATTAATCAAATTATCAGGAACAAATTCAAACAATTGATGTGAAAAAAGTTAAAGAGAATTTGAAAAAAAGGGTTAAAGATAAAAAGGGAAAGAGCATAAAAGATTTTGAAATGAATAATCAAGAGCTGTCAGCACAACAAACAGCAAAAGAACAGCCTGTTTCAAAAGATGTTGAAGATAAAAAAATCAGCATTCAAGGCGCAATGGACTTGTTAAATCCAACACGCAAAAAAACATCCAGAGCAAAAGCCTCGGTTGCTTTGAATCAACGTTCTGTTCAAGGTAAAGAATAAAAAAAACGCCAAATTAATTTGGCGTTTTTTTTAGACTCTTTCTTTAATCTTTTTGCCTGTTATCTTGCGCCTTATTTGCTTTGATGATATCTGATAATTTTGATTTTTGTTGCGCTTGAATAGTGATGAATTTATTCATGGCAAAATTAATGAGTTCTTCTTCATTGGCTTCTTTTAAAATATTAATAGGTGATTTCCCCTCATTATTTTGAATGTTTATATCTGCTTTAAAATGAACCAATGCCTCAATTGTTGCTAAAGATTTATTTCTTGCAGCCAAATGAAGTGCCGTATCTCCATCTTCATTTTGATAATTGATGTTTTCAATACACTCTGATAAATAGACAATGGCATCTCTGTCATTATGTTTGGCAGCAGTGAATAAGATTTTATCAAATTTTTTATCCGGTGTCGGATGGTTATTTATAGCACTGTCATATAAGAGTTGAAATAAGAAAGGATTTTTGTTTTCAATGGCTAAATCAAGGCATGTTTTACCATCATCGTTTGTGGATAAAGCGTCTGCTTTATAATGTAATAAATTAACCACACTGTTTGTTTGGTTACATAAGGTGGCAATATGAAGTGGCGTTTGTCCGTTTATATCCTTTGCATTGATGTTGGCTCCAAATTCGTTTAATAAAGTTGCTATTCCTTCAACATAGCCGGTTGAAGCTGCCACATGAAGCGCTGTTTGCCCAATATTTCCGGCGGCATTCACATTTGCTCCGGATTTAACTAATAAATTCAACATATCAATATTTTCTGTTGCAATAGCGCCACAAATAAGAGGATATTCTTCTTTACCATATTTGAAATTCGGATTCGCCTTGTTCGCTAATAAAATATTTGCAACTTCAAGAGAGTTGCTGAAAACCGCTTCTAACAGAGGCGTTGTTTCATCATAAGTTGTTTTATTAACATCGGCTCCTTTTTTGATAAGTTCTTCGCAAAGTAAAGCATCCCTCTTATGGGCGGCATAACAAAGGGGCGTTTTCCCATTTGGAGCAATTAAATTTGGATTACAGCCCTTTTCTAAAAGGTATTTGACGCCATCTGAAAATCCATAATCAATGGCCATGTGTATGAGCGGATACCCCTCTAAAAAAGGTTTATTCACATTATCCATTTGATCAACAAGTTTTTTAAATACTTCAATGTTATGATGTTGCATAACTAAAATGCCAATTTTTTGAAAATCAGATAATTGTGGTTGATTCATATTTTCCTCCTTTAAAAATTAAAAAAGGCCTCTTGTTTAAGACGCCTTTTATTGTTTTACATATTTTGTCTTCCTTGATGTTTTGAAACGGCTTGTACCGGTTTATTTTTTGTTATTAAAGTTGTTTTTTGGGTGTAAGCTGTTACGGCTTCTTTAACAAACTTGATAAATTCCGGTGTACCCTTGTTTTGAGCGATTTTAATCACATCTTCTTTAAAATAGTTTTTAATTGTTGGATTTGCGCCTTTTTCAAGTAATGTTAACATCATGTTTTTGTTTTGTTTTTCACAAGCATAATGAAGAGCGGTATTCCCAAGATTATCTTGTTTATTCATTTCAAGTTGCCCATAAAAACACATTAACGCATTCAGTTGTTGTTCATTTCCTCTTTGGCAAATATATTGAAGCGGTGTTTTTCCCTCATGAATGATGGCATTTAAATCAGGAAGATGCGGTAACAGATGCGCTGTTGCAACAGAGCTTTTTGATTGAATGGCAAGTGGTAGTAATGACGTGATCATTTCATCTTTCAGATACACGGCTTCAAAAGGATGAAGCCAATGAAACACAGTTTTCAAAATATTTGCATTATTTGATTTAACGGCGAGAGAGGCAACACTTTCTTTGCCGATATTTTGTTGATAAATCGGTGTTCCATGTTTTTGAAGAAGTTTTAAAACGTTTAAATTCGGATTTTGCATCGCTAAATGCATCGGTAAATCTTTATTATGATTTTGAATAAGTGTGTTGGCATGATATCTTTCAATCAGTTTTTTGACCAATCGTTCATTGCCGGTTAAAGCAGCTATATGAAGCGCAGTATTGCCATCTTTATCCTGCGCGTTTATATCGGCGCCTTTTTCACATAAAAGATCAATGATACAAGGATGCGCTTTTCTGGATGCCAAAACGATTAACGGTTCTTCACAATCAGGTGTATTCGGATTGGCGCCTTTTTTTAACAAAAGACGAACAAAAAGAGGCGAATCCATCTCAATTGCCAGTTCAAGAGCGCCTTTTTTTCTGGGACTGAAGAATCTGGAATCTTTTGTATAATTAAAGGACCCATTCGGATTGGCGCCTTTTTGAAGAAGGAGCTTCGCCATATGATAATTATCGTTTAAAATGGTATAATGCAAAGCGTTTAAATGTCCTTCATAAGCAATATCATCTGGGCTTATTCCCATTTCTGTTAAAATTTCAACGCCTTTTTCAAAATCAGCTTTTGCAGCAAGTTCCATCATGCTAAAACCATTATAAAAATAGCCCGGTCTGCAATGCCACTGATGGATAAAATCTCTCATCGAGTTTTCATTTTTTGATTCGATAACGCCTAAAAAATGCTTTTGCTCACTATTCGGATAGCCGGCGGGGTAATCTCCAGGAGCATAGAAGTTGTAATCATCATCACTCATGAATTATTCCTTTCAATAAACAACCTGATAAAAATCTAGCAAAAAAAGAAATGATTGTCAACAATAGTTAAAGGCTTTATTGTTTTTTATTGTAAAATATATAAATTATTTGACAAACATTACTGTATGTGCTAAAATGATGTTCCATTTGATATGTTTGAAGAGGTTAAAAATGGAATTTATTGATATGAAAAATTACGAAAAAACAGTGAAATATTGTGTTGATGTGGCAACAAAGTCAGAAACATTGAAATGTTCTTTTAGTCAAGATGGTGTTTGGAAATGGACAGTGTTTACAAAAAAGGGTCTTGATGCAAAACTTGAATCAGCAATTACTTTGGCTCATCGGTGGGGTTGTTTAATGCAACATAAAATGAAATTTTATAAACAAACCAACTTGTCTGATGAAATGGTTAAAAGTTCTTTAGAAGAAGCAAAAGTTGGTCATCCTCATTTTAGTTCAAAAGCGGTGAATGATAAAGCTGTTGAGTTATTAGTTTCTTATTGGTATTTGGGTGGCAAATTGGCTTCATTTATGGATATTCAACCGCATCTTGTGCATAAATGGCGCGATCATTATTTAAAACAACCGTTTCCTGGATGTCCGGAAATGGTGTCAAAAGGATTTAGGATTTCAAGAGAAATTGGCGAATAAAGAAAAAACACCCATTTGGGTGTTTTTTTTATATGATTTATAATGTTTTGTTTTTATTATCTTTTTTTATAAAAAAGGCGGTGCATTTTGGAAAAATTCAAAAGTATGATATAATATACTTATGTATGTTGAATTTGAAGGAGGGGATGATGAAAAGCGGGGGATTATTTTTATTTATAGGGCTGCTGTTTTGTTTTTCAGCGCATGCTAAAAATATTGAATTTGAAGTTGGAAAATTAATTAGTGAAATTGATGTTCAAGAGATGGATCTTTTAAGAAATACAGGGGTGGCGCGGGTGAATAAACTTGTTTCATTGGTTGAAGAAACGGTTTTTATGCCGGCGATAGCTTCTGTTGCAAAGTCGATTAATGAAGAAGACGGAACGGTGGATAAAAGTTATTGTTTATTAAATTTGAATACGCAAGAAGTTGAAAACAAAGTTTTGGAAGAATATCGCGCCGGAAATATTGAGCCGACAGATGGGTATATTGCGATGGGAGTGACTTTGGCAATTGAAAAATGTGGTGTGATTGAAAAAGAAGACCGTAGAAGCCTTTATGAAGTTTTTAAAAAGACGATGATGACGGGTGTTGTTGATTATTCTTATCCTGATTGGCAAGAAGAAGTGCATGTAAAATCAAGATATTATTAATGAAGGTAACTATTTCTTGTTTGATAAATGATAAAATAGATATCATATTTCATTTTTAAACAAAAAACAGGAGTTATCCTCTTTGTTTTTCAATGCTCGGATGTAATTTAGACCAAATATACATATCGCGATATGATTTTAATTTTTTTGAATAATATTCTGAACGCAAAATGCCGTCCATATGATAATTTAATTTTTTTGCCACATTAACTGATCCGAAATTTTTTGTGTCATTTCGGATAATTAGTTTGGGAACGTTTTGCGAAAACAAATCATTTTCAATGGTTTTGACGGCTTCGGTCATATAGCCTTTTCCACATTTGTTTTTATCCAGCCAATATCCGAAAGAAATGTATTTTTGTGTTAATGTATCATGCATATGAGCGGCACAAATGCCATAAAAATCACCGGTTGATTTTTCGTAAATAAAATATTCCGCCTTTTTATTTTCCAGATAACTTTTAACGGCATTTTGTAAAAACATAAAGCTATGAGCTGGTTCTGTTACTTTGGATATCCAGGGGAGCCATAATTCCAAATGTTCACGATTTTTGTTTGTTGTTTCAAATAACATTTGAGCATTTTCAAATGTTAGTTCAGGGACTTTTAAAATTAATCGTTCACTTTCCAGTTTGGGTTTTAATATCACATTTTTCATGGCTGATACTTATCCTCTTTGTTTTTCAATGTTTGGATGTAATTTAGACCAAATGTTGACGTCTCGATAACTTTTCAGCCGTTTGGAATAAAAATCTAATCTTGAAACGCAATCCAAATGATAATTTAATCGTTTTGCAATATTGATAGACCCTGAGTTTTCTGTATCATTTCGGATGACTAATTTTGGAGCATTCTGAGAAAAAAGATATTCTTCAATTGTTTTAACGGCTTCGGTCATATATCCTTTGCCGTATTTATCTTTATCTAACCAATACCCGATTTCAAAATAATGGTGCGTAAAATCGGCACGTTTATATGCATGACACAGACCGCAAAAATCACCAGTTGATTTTTCAATGATAAAGTATTCCACTTTGATACCACTTTCAAAATCTTTTTGACAGGATTGTAAAAATTCAAAACTATGTTCTGGTTTTGTGTTAGTCGGTACCCAAGGTAACCATTTCCATAATTCTTCTCGGTTTTTATCAACATACAAAAAAAGAAGTTTGGCGGTATCAAAATTTAACTCTGGAACTTTTAAAATTAACCGTTCACTTTCCAGTTTTTCTTTAAATTTAATGTCGATCATGGTGTTTTCCTTGAATTTTAATTGAATTTTAAAGAGATTATATTTTAATTTTTTAAATAGTTCAATTAAAAATATGAAAGTATAGAAAAAAACAGACAAAAACATTAAAGAGAAATATTTTTTTTAAGAAATGGTAGGAGCGGATTTTTATAAAAGCAGGAGGCAAAAAGTTGTTAGAAACCATAAAAAAAAACCACCCAAAAGGGTGGTTTTAAAAAATGGTGCCTTGTGTGTGAAAGATAAATCTTTCATCCCTCGTGTCCTCGGGACCGGCTAAAGCCGTCGCGTTTGCTTTGCAACCGCCTGACTCTTCGGCCAGCCAATCGACTACCATTAAAAAAACCACCCAAAAGGGTGGTTTTAAAAAATGGTGCCGATTGTCTGACTCGAACAGACGACCTGATGATTACAAATCAACTGCTCTACCAACTGAGCTAAATCGGCGCTGTGTGTTTATTTATACAGGATAAAAAAAAGAAATGCAAGTATTTTTTTGTAAAAAATCAAAAAAAAATTATTTTTTTTAAAAGTGTTTGATTCTTATCTTGTTTTTTTTATCTTAACAATCTCTTTCACGCGGGCGGGCAATGAAAAATCCGCTCTGTTCATGAAATTTGGCATTAAAACCGTTTTTGTTAAAGCAATCAACCCACCATTTTTGACTTTTGATAACGCGTGGACCACTATGCTCGCGATATCTTGTGCCACCGGCTTTTTCATCATCTTCCGTTGTAAGATGAATGGCAATAACCATTTTAGAGGATTTAAATTTATCTAAAACAGCCGGAATTTCCTTTTCTTGAACGCAAGTGAGCACTTCATTGCAATAAACAAGATCATGATTAATGGGGTGTTGATAATCCAAAATAGACCCGATTGTCACATTTGGATGAACTAGTTTATATTCTTTGATATCAATACCGTTAACACGCATGCCCATTTCTTCAGCTTGAACCAAAAGTTGGCCATTGGCGCAGCCACAATCAAAAAATGACATGGGTTTTTCACCCAGTTCTTCTTGATATAAATTAGTGATTTTTTTTAATGGTTGCGTGTAAATAATCCACCAACCACGGTTTTTTCTGTCCCACGCTTTATAGGTGTATGGGCATTTAATTTCATAATAACACTTTTGTTTTTCGTCTTTTGATTTGCTAAATAATTTTTTAAAAAAATTAAACATTGGAATTTTGTTACCCTTATTAAAATTCCCTATTTTTGTTGGGGCATATAATATCATATTTTTCAATAAATTTCAATGAAAATTTTAAGATTTTAGCGGTTGGAAGTGCTTGTTTTTTTAAGACATGTTTTTTTGTTGCGGGGATAAAATTTCAAGAGAGGTGATGTTATTTGTTATATTTTGAGCGTTGTTTTGAATGGTTGATGAAGGGGCGTTGGCAGCAATTGGTTCGTTATTTTGATTGGTTGATGACAAGTTTATGTCATATCTTTTTTTAAGATGCGCTCTGATTTGTTGGGCTTTTGCTTTGGCCTCGCTGTTCCCATTTGTTATTTCAGATGATAATGTTGAAAGTGTTTGAAAAGAGGTGTCGATGTCAACAATAAATTGTTCAAAATTTTTGGCGGCTAGATAGTCTTTACCCTTTTTGTTGGGGAATAATTCTTCTGGAAATTTTTGTTTGCCGTTTAAAAATTGTTGTAATGCGGCAATTTGTTCTTTTGAACAATGTATCATAATTTCTTGTGAATATTGGTTTAATGCGTTATGAAAACTTTGTGGTAACAGCAAAGTTAATGTTAAAGAGGTGTTTATTGCTGTTTTAAAATATTGCACAAAAGTTTCTTGATGTTGTTTGTTTTCTTCTGATGCATAAGATTTAAGATAAAGATTTTGGCGCAGATAATTCCATTTTGTGTGTAATTGAGCATAATTTGATTGTGGAGATGCTTCAATTGGAGTTAAAAAATCACGAGTATATTGTCTGATTTTATTTGTTGAATAATGTGGTAATTGTTGCGGATTTGTGTTGGAAAGGTGTTGATATTCTTGAATGGTGGGGTTGTCAATATGAAATAGTTGATGCAAAATTGGGTTGTTTGATTCTGTGATCAATTGTTTTGATAAGGCTTGTGGTGCAGCATCTAAATAAACATTTAAATGAGACATAATCATTGGGTCATATGAGGAGGATAGGCCGCTTTGGGCCTGTCTGATATGCATGGATTCATGCAAAAAAGTTGTTCCATATAAAAAAAGAGCGGCGCTTTCTTTTGCTTTTTGATTTTGATTGTCAGCGTTTTCGTTGATAAGATTTTGAATATTTTGGTTGTTGATTTCAATGATGCCGCTGTCTAAATGACAAAGACCCATATTGGGGCAAGTTGGTTGAATGAGTATGCCATATCTGAACGAAGGGTTTTGTGTTTGTTGTTGTTTAGCATTATAATAAAAGGCGCGTAATGCGGCTCTTCCTGTTGGAGTTTTTGCCACTTCTTCTAAAGATCGGATAAGGTGCTTTCGTTCAAAATAAGTGGCGATGCGCCCAGCTTTTGGATAGGTGATGTCTTCATCAAAGGAAGAAGGTTCAATAGGTTGCGTGCTTGAATAAAAAGCAACCATGTTATTGGCAATGTATGGGATAAAATTAGCGGGCAGGGGCGACGTATCAAACCCAATTTCTTGTGGAAAATCGCTTGTATTCATTGTTATTCTTCCTTTTTTCATGTCTTTTTTCAGTATATCATATTTTTAAAAAAGCGGCAAAGGAAATAATGGTGCATAAAATATTTCTGTTATTTGTTTTAAAATTAATTTAAGATAAGAATATATAAGGAGGATTAAGAATGGCATTTGTTGAATTTTTAAAAAATTTGTTTTCGTCTGATGCAAAAGAAAAACAATCTGTTTTGGATAATATAAAGGAGGCTTTGGCGATTTGGGAGGCTGAAAATTTGCAGAATAACATTGATTTAAAAGAAGAAAGGCCTGATTCTTTATCCCAAGGAGCAAAAGAAGAGGAAGAAGACTTGGCCGCTTTAGAGGTGTTTGATGAAGAGGAAGAATTTTTTGTTTAATTTAATATTATAAAACAACATGATTTAATATATTGTTTTAACTGTGCTTTTAAATAATTTTTTGACAGGGTTTTAACCCTATGGTATAATGATAAAATATCAGGGGGTTATCAAGGAGTCTTAAATGAAAAAAGGATTATTTGTTTTTGCATTAATGTTTTGTTGTTCACTTTCAGCCATGGCAAAGGTTTATAACTCAGGCGATCTTTCACCATGTGATGATAAAATGTGTGAACAATCAGGGAATTTAGCAAATGGTATTTTAAAAGAGTATTATGAAAACGGGAAGTTAAAGCGTGAAACCCCTTATAAAAATGGCGTGAATGAGGGAATTGAAAAAGGGTATTATGAAAGTGGGAATTTGTTTGGAGAAGTGCCTTATAAAAATGGTATGCCTGAGGGAATTGTAAAAGAGTATTATGAAAACGGAAATTTGAGATTTGAAGTTCCTTATAAAAATAGAGCGAGAGAGGGAATTGCAAAAGAGTATTACGAAAATGGGAATTTGCGGACAGAAACACTCTATAAAAATGACAAGAAAGATGGTATAAGTAAAGCATATTATGAAAATGGAAAATTAAAAAGTGAAGCTATTTTTAAAGAGGGAGAGGCGATTTCTGGTTTTATATATAATGAGGAAACTGGTGAAAAGAGGGAAATGTCTGAAAAAGATTTGGATTTTTTGAAGGGGCGCTTTCGAATAACAGGATCTTCTGTTAAGGATAAAACTCGTAATTTTTTTTAATACGATAAAAAATATTGTTTAACATATTGATTTTAAAATTGTTATTTGCGCGCAATTTTTAATTATTGTTAAAAATCGAAAAATATGCTACAATAAATCTATTGGTTTTAAAAGGAGGGGACAATGGAAAATTCAATGGATTGTGTGCTGGTGCGTTTTGGGTTGCCCGTCTTAAGTGAAGAAGAGCAAAGAAAAGTTGCGTTTGCCGAAAGAATTTTGCAAGATGCTGTTAAAAGTTCTTTATCGAGGAATATGGTAAAAGCTTTTTATACAGCAAAAGATATTAGAGAATTTCGAAAGTTGGTTGCTCAAAAGAAAAAGGCAAAAGAATTGCCGTTAAAAGACTTTCTAGCATTAGATCCAAAGGATTTGACACCTGAAGAAAAAATGATTCAATCGGCTTTATCATTTTTATATGAGCAAAATGCTCAAACGCCACCTATTTACAAATCTTTTCCTAAAAGAGATAAACCGCTTGTAATTGATTGCACGGTTGGGGTTGATAAGTATGCTGGTATATATATGACAGATCTCAATGAAATTCATTTAAAAGGAAAAGGAAAAAAATTATCCCGCGTTCTTGAAATACTTGCACATGAATTAAAGCATGCAGAACAACATATCGGTATTGATGGCTTAGAATTAAATAATTATCAAAAACAACAGTTGCATTTTTTAGATGAAGCGTTGGCATATGCGTGTGATAAATTTGTGTTAGATAGGTATTATAAAGAATTTCCAGAAGAAAGACGCGAAAAATCCATTTTAGAAAGATTGTTTGGCTCTCCGGAACTAGATGAATTTGAAGGGGATATGTCACCAAAATGGGTGGCTGATCATGTGATGAATTTTATGTATTCAGATGTTTCTTCAAATTATAAAAATAGATATGATGAAGATTTGCCAATTTTATATACCGATAAAGGGTTAACAAGCATTCCAGATGCTTTTGGCGTTGATAAAAAAGATATGGTGTCTGTTATAAAAGCGTTGGATTCATTTGTTTCAAAAAAAGCAACAACGCCGTTGGGTATTTTAATACAAGCCGTTGCAAATGAAGATAGCAAAAAAATAACAAGAATTTGCAACGCCAAAAACAGCCAAAAAGAATATGCGATTGATCAAGAGGAGTTACGGGTTTTTATTGAAAGTTCCTGTGTGAATAATGCCTCTGCTTTTAAAGCGATTATGGAAAGTAATCGCTTTGAAAAAGATGATTTTGCTGATTTTATGACTAGCGTGTTGCATGTTTCAGATGAGGAAGTGTTAACAGAATCGCTTAAAGAAAATCGCTTGAAAAATTTTGAATTTTTAATCACCAAAACTGATGATAAAGGAAAGCCATTGTTTTCAAATAAAAAGCTTAAAAAAATATTTTCTTTAATTGAAGAAACGGCTTTTAATGAGGGGGAAATCGCCCTTCAAAAAGAGGCTGAAAAAATATTAAATAAAGTGATAACAAAACCCATAAAAAAAATGGGTAAAGACCCAAGAGAATAAGCTCTTTTAAATATGAAATAAAAGCAAAATATAAATATTTATGCCATAAAAGAGGATATCCTTGATTTTTTGATAAATTTGGGATATTCTAACAGATATGTTGTTTAGTTAACTTAAAGAGGAAAATATGCTTTTATTATCACTTGATACCGCGTCAACAACGCTTTCTCTTTCACTGTTTGAAAATGAAAAAGTTTTGGCAAAATTTGATGAAACAATGCTTCGCGGTCAAGCAGAACGTTTGATCCCAGAAATTCAAGAGTTGTTTAAAACGGCGGGGAGAAATGTGAATGAATTGTCAGGAGTTGCCGTTGGTGTTGGCCCTGGTTCTTTTACTGGTGTGCGCGTTGCTTTATCAACGGCCAGAGGATTTGCGTTGGCGCTGAATGTTCCTGTGATGGGGGTTTCTTCATTGGAGGCATATGCTTATGAGTCAAAAGAAGATATATTCGTTGCGCTTGATACCAAACGTGGCGATTTTTATGTGGCAGGATTTAATAAAGACTTGGAAGAAGTGTTTTCCCCTCGTGTGATGACAATGGATGAAATTAAAATTTTGAATCCGAAATTAATTGCCTCTGATGTAGCAGATCTCTTTGAACAAGAGGGCTTTAACGTGAGGAAAAATGATTTTTCTCTTTCAGAGCAAATTGCCAAAATTGCGCTTGCTCGTGGGGAGAATAATTTACCGGCTGAACCGCTTTATTTAAGAGAAGCCGATGTCACTTTGTGAGTTGACTTTGGCGCATGTTGAAGTGGCAAGTATATTGCACGAAACTTCATTTGAAAAGCCGTGGAGTGAAAAAGAATTTCAAGATCTTTTATCGTTGCCGACAACGAAGGGGTGGATGGATGAAAATTCTTTATTAATGATTTCGCATGTGTTGGATGAAATTGAAATTTTAACCATTTTAACGCATCCACAGGCCAGAGGGCAGGGTAAGGCCAAAGCCTTGTTGGAGCGGTTAATTTCTTATGCGAAAGAGCAAAATGTTTGCCAAATTTTTTTGGAAGTGAATGTTGAAAATTTGCCGGCGATAGCGCTTTATGAAAAAGTTGGATTTCAAAAAACAGGGGTGCGCAAAAATTATTATAAGATGAAGGATGGCACTTTTTGTGATGGGCTTGTCTATTTGCTCAAAATTTAATCTAAAAAAAAGTATGTAAAATATCAAAACTGTGCTATACTGGATATAGTGGGGTTTCAAAAACGGGGGGAAAATGGATCGGGTAAAACTGAATCAGTTTTTGGATTGTTATGATTTAACAGGTTTGACTAGGGCCGAAATTATGGATTTTCGCAGACTGGTTAGGCAAACTGTTAATGATTTCCCTTTTTTAGAAACAATTGTTGATGATGTTATTCAATTTCGAGAAACAAATACACCCTCGGAGCCTTTGGTTCGTTTATATATAGCGGGCAATTTGGAGGATGGTGTTGCCGGTTTATATTCTAGCGGGACTGGGGAGCGTAATCTTTATATTCGGCGTGAATGTTGGGATAGATATGTTTTACAAAATAATTTTAATGAACTAGGGAGTATATTTTGGCATGAAACAATGCATTTAACGCAAGATTATAATCTCAATTTTCGCATTGCTGATAGTGCTTGTCGGTATTTTATTGTTGACCAGTATAGAGAAGCAGAGGCAAAAAGTATCGATTTGATGATGCGCCCCCGTGATAATTTTTCCAGAACATTATATCAAATTTGTGATCAAAGACATAATATTGAAGATTATATGAATCGTGAAGAAGTAACTCGGCGAATGTGGTTTCGGCGACGTGGAGAGGCAGAACGTCTTCGTCGAATGGATGTTCAAAGAGATTTTATAGGGGCGGCAACAAGAGAGCGTTTATGTTGTAATAGAGATTTAGCTCTTTTTGATAGGGTGAGGCAGACTGGGGAACAGATAAATTTTGATGATTGGTCGAACGCAGAAATGCTTGTTGAAAGATGGCGGCGCTACTATCTGAAACAAAGTAATATTTTTAATCATGTTTTAAATTATACTATTCCTCGTCGAGGGGATAATGATGGTTTGGCATTTGATTTAACGGAATTATATCATAACAATCGATATGGACAGCCCATATCTGTCCAAACGGCGCTGACAAACACTGCCATTAGAACATATGGTTTGCCTTTTGGGATGGATGAAACAGTTATCACAGAGACTAGTTTATTTGATTCAAACAGATGGCATGCATCAATGATGGGGCGATATTATTTGGAATTGCCAAGGATGGATTTTGAAGGCACACGACAGTTGCAAGCAACACTTGCTACACGTTCGATATCTTCACGGATTGCTATTATTCAAAATGGTCAACCAGTGTCTTCATTTGGGCTGCTGTTAGATGAAAATCAAAACGAAGCATTTATGCGTGCTTGTAATGAGTTGAGTAATTTTACAGCAAATCAAAGACTGCATAATGACAGAATGCAAGTATATGGGTATGGACAGAGTTTTAGACGTTTGAGCATTTCTAATTCTTTTAAGGTTGATTTGGATGAGCCGCAATTATTATATGTTCGCGGAGACCAGCAAAACCTGATTGATTTAAGATCTTTCTTAACACCGGAAAATAAGCAGGCCTTGCTTCAAGGGATGAGTATCCCCGTTGTTAATGGTAGAGGAATGAATCAAGGTTATTTGTGGTCAGATGCGATTGGGGGTGTTCGTTATGTTGATAATACAGATGGGGGTGTTATTGTTGCTCAACGCACTTTAACAAATCAGGATCGAGAATTTGGGTATAATCAACGATTGCAAAATAACGATGTTGTTCCAATTGATATTAATAGGGCTCCTCGACTTATTTTTGGAGGCAGTGATACAAAAAGTATAGATTTATCTTCTGTTTTAGTGCCAAATACCATAGAAGCCTTAAATGATGGCAAATATATTGTTTTGGCTGCGGATATGCATGGTGAGTATCCCCAAGAACTCTTACCTCTTTTCCAAGAACGGCGCATCATTGTCGGGAAACTCAGAAATACGGGGGCAGATCCTTCAAATGTTCTGGGTTATTTATTTAGGAATGAACAAGGACAAATTTGTTTAAGAAATTCTTCTGTGGAGGGGATAACCCTTTTAAAAGGCAATCAATTTGTTATGGATTATCCGCAACCAACTGTTGTTACTAAACCTGCTATATTTACTTTGACGGGTGTTTCTCATCTTCAGAATAATCAAGTTTTTGTTAATTCTATGGCACACCGTTTATCGCAGAGTGTTTCCCCTCAATCTTTGAATACTCATGGGTCAACAAGAACAGAAAGTCAGGTAATTTATTCAAATCCGACAAGGACACCTATAGGCCGGGGGCGCCCTATTTTAAGAGGGGCTCTTAGAACAGCAGCTGTTTTAGGGGCCGCATCTGGCCCATTGGTTTTATTGGATAAAGAAATGGCTCAAGGGCTTTCAAGTTCAGACTATTATTCTCTTTTTGATATGATGGGCTATGCATCAATCTATGGTGTTCCAGAGATGATTCAGGGGGCAAGAGAATTATATGTCCATGGTCAAGAGTTTTGGGATAATAGAGAAGCTTTATTTCACGATACAGTGAGACTTGGAGTGGCAAATACTGTTATTTCAGGACAAAGATTTTGCAATAATTTGATTGGAACAACCACCTATGATGCGATGATTGGTCATGAATCATACCAAAATATGGCCGTTAGTTACAGAGCTGATATTGGAGAGCAAGGCCTTGTGAATGCTGAGCAACAATCGTATCGATGGTCATTTGATCCATTGGGAGATACATCAGGTGTTTCAGCCGAGGGAATGGGTACCAACCCTGAACAACAGTTATCCGGACGGACGGGTATATTAAGGATTTATTCATCCATTCCAGGACGCATGGCCGGTGTTAGTAATCATGAAAGTGATCAAGGAGAAATTGAAGAGGGGAGAGCTGAAAAATTAGAGGCAACCTATATTGTTAAAAATGGGCATGTGATTGCAAGAATAAATGTGAGCCCAAATGGAATGATATCAACATATTATTATGATGACAATCAAAGATCAACTTCATTGATAAGAACTTCAAGGACGCATGAAAATTTGGTGATGTCGGTTGAGGCTCGAAATGAGTTAGAGGCATTATGGGGTAAGCCTCTTGGAACAGCGGTATTAAGTGAAATTGATTGTGGGCAAAGAACTCATGTGAGAAGAGTGAGCCCACCTCGGGTTTATTTAACAGAAATCCCGGATTTGAGTGTAGAGTCCGAAGAATATGTTTTTAAACAACGCGAAGAGTTTAGAATTGAAACCGAATATTATAATACCGGTAGTGTTAGATCAACATATGAAACACAAGAAGTCAGATGTACTTCGAGTGTTACCCTCAGTAGAAACGTATTGGATGATATGTTGGAATCAGAAGGAATTACGAGAGCGGAATTTGAAGCAGAACTTCGTGAAACCGGGCGGATGCCTGCCGGATTATTGCAAGTAGCTAGAAGGCAGGAGCTGAATAGAGAAAACACAATGATTGCTTCCGGGGCACGTGTTTATCGCCCAGCTGAATGGATGGAAATATCCGAAGTGGATTCTCCTGGCGGTAATACAAATGAACCGGTTTTTCAACATGAACGCGCAAGGAGAAACAGTCCAGAATATGCTATTTTGTCAAACCCCTATTTAGCACAAGAATATGGTACATATCTTTCTTCGGATACAAATTATTTAACAGGTCTTAGAACAGAATATTCACCTGAGGGACATCCGCTTCGAACGGTGGCATTTAATACAGAAAACGGTATGGGTAATGGTCAAAAACAAGAAGGGGTTGTTGAATATGTTTATGTTGAAGATAGACAGGAAAATGGTCAAGCAAAAAGAAGATTAGCCTGTCAATTGCACTATAATGCAGAGGGATTATTGGTTGGGATTCAAGAGCCAACTGAAAGAGGGACTTTGTTTGGATTGGATTGTTTGCAAGAAAATGAACAAGGCCAAATAATCTATCAGGCTGAAAATGGAGAAAAGGTAGATGTAACATCCTATATTAATGTGGAAGGTCGTGCTGAAAATGCGCAAGGACATCAATATCTAACAGCAGCAAGAAGAAAAAATGATATAGGATTGCATTCTCGAATGCCATATATCGGGATTGAAACGATGGAATTTGATGAACAGTCGGTTGAGTTTTCTCCGTGCGAAATGATTAGAATTCAACAAACGAGAAAAGTTGAAAATGAAACACAATATCAAGTATATTGGGCTGATGGTAAACTGGTTTCTGGATTGCGGGTTGATGAAGAAACCGGTGCGGTAGCTATCTACGATTCAATGGGTAGATTGGTTATGGTGGATACGGCAAAAAATCCAGAAGAAAAAACACAGGATTGGATGGATAATCCTCAGTCAGAAAGATTGCAACGTATTGTTCGAGCCTCGGCTGTTGCGCAATATAAAGTGTTGCGTCAAACAAATCCTTGTGAGTTTGAGCGTGTTATGGTGCAGTGGTCTGAAATGACAGATGAAGCTGTTAGTTTAGAGCCAAATCCGCAATTAACCAGTTTAGTTAGAGATGCATTTATGGAGTTATATTGTCAAGAACGCGTTCGATATGGTGAGGAGGGGATTGTTGTTGATATGAACCAAGATGTGCTTGAAACACAAGCAGAATGGGCCACACGTTCAGTTGCCACGGCGCAAAGTTTTCACCCTGTTGGTGAGTGTACCGCCCCTGAATTAACGCCGGGCATGACTTTGGATGGCGCACCGCAGTTGCCACCTGAATCAACAGTGAATTTTCAAAGCGAGGAGGGGTGTCTTGGTGTATTGCGGACAGTATCGGAACAAGGTGTGGGAGAATTACAAAATGGGGAACTTTCTATACTTGCTGAGTCGAACGAAAGAAGATAGCTTTGTTCAAAAATAAAAATTATTGTTCCAAATTGCCGAATTTACCAAATTCACCGTTAAAGTAAAGTTTAACGGTTCCGACCGGGCCGTGACGCTGTTTCGCAATAATGGCCTCTGCCTGATTGGCAAGTAAAATCTTTTTATCTTCCCATTCTTTCATCCGCAATGCAAATTTTTCTGGTGTTTCGTTTAAATGTTTCACCGGCACATCATTTTGCAAATAATAAATTTCGCGGAACACAAACATCACGATATCAGCATCCTGCTCAATAGATCCGGATTCACGAAGGTCGGAAAGTTGTGGGCGTTTATTGTCGCGCTGTTCCACTAAACGAGAAAGCTGGGAGAGAACAAGAACCGGTACATTTAATTCTTTTGCCATGATTTTAAGCTGTCTGGTCATTTCAGAAAGCTCTTGCACACGGTTTTCGCTTCTGCCGGATGAATTGATGAGTTGAAGATAGTCAATCACAATCAAGCCCAGACCTTTTTCTTTGTCGCGCTTCATTCGGCGAGCGCGGTTTTTAATGGCGGTGACCGTGATCCCCGGTGTTTCATCCAAATAAAGAGGGACGCGACTTAAAAGCGCAACGCCGGCAGCCAATTCATCGAATTGTTGGTCGGTGAGTTTGCCGGTTCTCATCAAGTGGCCGGAAACTTCGGCTTTGGCAGATAAAATACGGCCAGCTAATTGTTCGGCAGACATTTCGAGCGAGAAAAAGGCAACGGATTTTTTTTCGGCGCCCGGTTTTTTATTGTCTTCTTCAAATTTAACGGCAGCATTATAGGCAATGGTTAAAGCAAGAGCTGATTTACCCATAGCCGGACGACCAGCCAGAATCAAAAGGTCAGAATCGTGAAGTCCACCCAATAATTTATCCATTTCAACAAGGCCGGTGGTAACACCTGAAACACCAGATGGCGTATTCATTGCTTTTTGAGCTGTTAAAAGAGTTGCCTGTAAAGCTGTGTTCAAAATTTGAGGACCGCCTGAAAGTTCGCCGGCATTGGCAATTTCATAGAGGCGTTTTTCCGTTTTTTCAACTTGAGAAATGGCTTCTTCATTAAGTGAAATGGCAAATGCATCATTCACAACATCATTTCCAAGCGCAATCATTTGACGACGGATATATCGGTCTAAAATTTGCTTACCGTAATCACCAGCGTTAATAATGGTTGCTGAGGCGGCGGCTAATTGCATCAGATAAGAAGCTCCGCCAACATCTTTCAAATGCCCGTCATGTTCAAAATAGGCTTTAAGTGTAATCGGATCGGCAATGCGTCCCTGATCAATATAAAATTTACAGGCTTCATAAATGCGCCCGTGAACGGGGTTTGCAAAACATTCCGGTCTTAAAAAGTCAGAAACCTTTTCCATGGCGCGGTTGTTCGACAAAATAGCCCCGAGAAGAGCTTGCTCAGCTTCGAGGTTTTGAGGAGGAATGCGCATGGTATCTTCTAGCATAAATAAAAAACTCCGCCTTTGTGTGAATAGTTAATAATATATTAACATACAGTAAAAAATTAATAATGTAAAGACAAAATAAGTGATTGCAATTTTATTTTTTTTAAAGTAGATTTATCTTTAAGAACAAACAGTGATTAAAAGAGGGTTATCCTTTTTGTTTTTAAGCATTTTTTCTTAAAGGGATGATTCGTCGAGAAAGAGGTATGGATGATTGGTAAATTAACTGGTTTTTTAGATGGTCAGGGAGATGGTTTTATTTATTTGAATGTGCGTGGGGTGGGATACCGCGTTTTTTGTTCAACAAAAACAATGGCGTCTATTCGAAAAGAGGAAGAGGTTTCTTTATTTATTGAAACGCAGGTTCGCGAAGATCATATTCATTTATTTGGTTTTTCATCTGTTTCTGAACAGGAAATTTTTAACACATTGACAGGTGTTCAAGGCGTTGGTGCAAAAGTTGGAATGGCGATTTTATCTTCCTTGGGTTTAAATGAAATTTCAATGGCTGTGGCAACGGGGGATAATAAAGCGTTTACAAGGGTTTCCGGTATCGGTCCAAAATTGGCAACCAGAATTGTGACTGAGCTTAAAGGAAAGGCCGGATTATTAACGGCAGATATGATGGAAATAAATCCTGTTGGTGGTGAGGTCTCAGTTTCCAGTGATTCAAGAATTTTGCAAGATGCTGTTTCGGCGCTTGTTAATTTGGGATATTCCAGAACGGAAGCCGGCATAAAGGCTTCTGAAACATTAAAGAATAATAAAGAGGCAACTTTATCGGATGTGATTCGTTTAACATTGAAAGAGATGGGAAAATCAAATGGCTGAAAATAGATTGATAACACCGAATAAGTTGGCTGCTGATGAAGAGTTATATTCTTCTATTCGACCGCAAAGTTTAGCGGATTTTACAGGTCAAAGGAATTTATGTGAAAATTTGGCTGTTTTTATCCGGTCGGCACGAGAAAGAGGGGAGGCGTTGGATCATACGCTTTTATTTGGTCCTCCGGGGCTTGGGAAAACAACTTTGGCGCAAATTATTTCAAAAGAATTAGGCGTTGGGTTTCGTCCAACTTCGGGACCGATGATTTCAAAAGCCGGTGATTTAGCAGCGATTTTAACGAATTTAGAACCAAGAGATGTGTTGTTTATTGATGAAATTCACCGGTTAAATCCAACGGTTGAAGAAGTGCTTTATTCCGCAATGGAAGATTTTCAATTAGATATTATTATCGGGGAAGGGCCGGCAGCGCATTCGGTCAGGATTGATTTGCCTCCATTTACGCTTGTTGGCGCCACAACAAGAAGTGGTTTGTTGTCAACCCCGTTGAGAGATCGTTTTGGTATTCCACTTCGGTTGGAATTTTATGAGCCAGAAGAGTTGATGAAAATTGTTTCCCGCGGGGCTAGAATTATGCAACTGGATATGACAGAAGAAGGCGCGATGGAAGTTGCAAAACGTTCCAGAGGAACGCCCCGTATTGCGGGCCGTTTATTGCGTCGGGTGCGGGATTTTGCGCTTAATAAACAAGTGACGGCCGAAATTGCCGATATGGCATTAACAAGGTTAGAAGTGGATAATTCCGGTCTTGATTTAATGGATAGAAGATATTTGAAATGTATTGCACTTAAATATGGTGGTGGGCCGGTAGGGGCTGAAACGCTTTGTGCCGCCTTGTCGGAAGAAAGAGATACGATTGAAGAAATTATTGAGCCTTATTTGATGCAGTTAGGTCTTGTGATGCGCACCCCGAGGGGACGAGTGCTTTCTCAAGCAGGATACAGACATTTAGGACTGGCCGCTCCTAAAAATTTGGTGCAGCCGGATTTGTTGGAGAATTTAAAATGAAGCATAACTATAAAGTAAGGGTTTATTATCAGGATACGGATGCTGGTGGCATTGTTTATCATTCCAAATATTTGGATTTTGCCGAACGAGCTCGTTCAGAGCTTTTGGTTGAAATGGGTGTTTCAAATAAAAAGTTGATTGAAGAAGAAGGGGTGGCTTTTGTTTTAAGTTCCGCTTCCATTCAATATAAATCGCCTGCAAAATTGGATGATGTCATTGATGTTGAAACAAGTGTCAAAGAGATAAAAAATGCCAGTATGGTAATGGAACACCGTTTTTTGGTTGACGGTCAGTTAAAAGTTGTGATCGAAATTAAATTGGCAGTTATCAATCCGAAAGATTTAAGGCCCGTTCGCTTAAAGGAAGAATTAAAAAAATTATTTATGAATTATCAGGAAAGTCAAGGAGAATAATCAATGAATGATGTTGCAGCCAGATCGTCTTTATCCATGTATTCCATGTTTGTGGATTCAGATTTATTTATGAAAGTTTTGATTTTGGGGCTTCTCTTTGCCTCGATTTGTTGTTGGGCGATTATTTTTGATAAAGCCTTTTTGCTTAAACGTATTCGTTTGGGGATGAAAGCTTTTGAAGAGCAGTTTTGGTCCGGCGGTTCATTAGAAGCCATTTATGCGGCGCATGTGAAAAACCCAAATAATCCGCTTGCCATTATTTTTGTGGCCGCTATTAAAGAATTTCGCCGATCTTTGGCTGAAAAAAAGAAAACGGGTGCTTCGATTAAAATTCAAAAACGCGTTGATAAAATGATGCAAATTTCCATTGATAAACAAGAAGATAAGTTGCAAACAAAAATGGTCTTTTTAGCATCAACGGGTTCCGTTGCTCCTCTTTTGGGATTATTTGGAACTGTTTGGGGTATTATGGATAGTTTTAATGCCATTGGCTTAACGCAAAGCACGAATATTGCTGCTGTTGCCCCAGGGGTTGCCGAAGCTTTGTTTACAACGGCGGTTGGTTTGATTGCGGCTATTCCGGCTGTGGTTGCCTATAATAAGCTGACAAATGATATTGAACGCATTGTGCATCGGATGGAAACATTTTCAGATGAACTTGGGGCGATTTTATCACGTCAGATTGAACAGGTGGAGAGCGAATAATGGCAAGAGGAAGCAGGCGAACGCGCATTCGCGCTGAAATTAACTTAACGCCGTTGATTGACGTGATGACCTGTCTGTTGGCGATTTTTATGTTGACGGCACCAATGTTAACATCGGGGATTCCTTTGAATTTACCAAAAGGTGACGGTAAACAAATCGAAGGGGAAGAAAAAACGCTTGATATCAGTGTGGATTCAAAAGGCGTTGTTTATGTGGGGCAAGATCCGATTGCCTTAAAAGATTTGGTTGGAAAAGTAAGGGCAATCGTTTCGGAAAATCCTTCAATTGGTATGGTGATCAGCGGGGATAAAGAGGCTTCTTATGGAACGGTTATTGAAGTGATGGCATTGCTCAGAAGTGCAGGATATACGCAGGTTGGTTTAAAAACGGATGCAAAGATTATGGAGCCGAAATAGATGAGCGGTTTATATGATGAACAAGCCTTTGTTGAAAGAGAGTCTAAATGTTTAGGGCTTTCTGTCTTGTTACATCTATTTATTTTAGGCATCATGTGTTTTAATTTTTCATGGAATACCAGTGAGTTTGAAAAATCACCACCGGCTATTTTAATGGTGGATTTAACAAACGTTAAAATTGCGGATAAAACGAATTTACCACCCTTGATTAAAGAAACGAAAAAAGAGGAAGTTAAGGCGCCTGAGGTGAAGAAAGAAGAAAAGAAACCGGAACCACCTAAACCGCAACCTAAAAAAGAAGAACCAAAACCTTTGCCACCCAAAGAGAATAAAACACCACCGGTTAAGCAAGAGGCTCCTTTGCCAAAGCCTGAACCGGTGAAACCAAAAGAACAGCCGAAAAAAGAAGCTGTGAAAGTTCAGGAAAAGAAACCCGAACCGAAAAAGGAACCCAAAAAAGAGGTGAAAAAGAAAGAGCCGAAGAAAGAGGTGAAAAAAGAAACGCCAAAACCTCAGTCAAAACCGGCGCCAAAGGTTGCACCGAAACCAGTTCCTAAAAAGCAAAATCAAGGGCTTCAAAGTTTGCTCGCCTCGGTTGAAAAGGTCAGAAAACCAGCCAATCAGGCGCCTTCTTCTGCGCCGGCAAGTTCGGGTCAAACGGTGAATAACGGTATTAAAGGAGGAACAGAAGGTTCTCTTTTAAGTGACTTGACAATTTCAGAAAAAGACTTAATTGCAAGTAAAATCAGCTCGTGTTGGAATGTGAATGCCGGTGTTGAAAATGCGGATAAAATGATTGTGGAATTAAGGGCCTTTATCAATAAAGACGGCTCGGTACGTGAAGTGAAAATTTTGAATATGAAGTCTGATCCGGTGTTTAGATCTATGGCAGAAAGCGCCAAACGGGCGATTTATGTTTGCGATGCGTTGAAAGAAGACTCACCATTTAGAATTTTGGCAAACAAAAGGCCGGAAATGTATAGCTCTTGGAAAGAAATCAGATTAAGAATGAACCCTGTTGACGGAGGAGTATATTAATGAAAAAGATGTTATTAAAAGGATTGTTGTTTTGTTTGATACTTTTGGGGGCAGGGACTTGTTTTGCGGAAATTAAAATTGATGTAACCGGTGCGCAATCAGATCCGTTGCCGTTTGCCATGCCCGTTTTGACTGATGATGACGACGCGGAAATAACGGATGTTGTTATCAACGATTTAGAACGGTCGGGATTGTTTCGTTATATCAATCCGGCAGCTTATATTCAAAAGATGAAGGGTGTTGATATGCGCCCGAATTTTAATGATTGGCAAGCGATTAAAGCGCAAGTGTTGGTTTATGGTTCGGTGAAGGAAAGCATGGGAAAAACAACTGTTTCTTTCCGTATTTTTGATGTTTTTGCGCAATCGGAGCTGTATGCAAAATCATTTACGGCAGATTCAAGTGCTTGGCGGAAATTGGCGCACATGGTGGCGGATTCCATTTATGAACGCGTGACCGGTGAAAAGGGATATTTTGATACGCGTGTTGCCTTTATTGATGAACGGGGCAATCAAATGAACCGCATTAAACGGTTGGCAATCATGGATCAAGATGGCGCTAATTTAACGTATTTAACAGATGGAAAAGACCTTGTTTTAACGCCACGGTTTTCGCCGAACATGAAAGAAGTGACTTATTTTTCATATAAAGACGGCAATCCAAAGGTTTATTTAATGAATGTGAACACCAGAGAATCAACGCTTGTCGGCAATTTTAAAGGGATGACTTTTGCGCCACGGTTTTCGCCGGATGGCAAAAAATTGATTATCAGTTTATCGGGTAGGGGTAATTCGGATATCTATACCTATGATTTGGTGACGAAAAAACAAACGCAATTAACAAATCACCCGTCTATTAACACGTCGCCCAGCTATTCGCCGGATGGCAAACAAATTGTTTTTAACTCAGATAGAAGTGGCAACCAACAGCTTTATATCATGAATGCTGACGGGTCTGGGGTTCATCGTATCAGCTTCGGGGAAGGAACGTATGCCACACCTGTTTGGTCACCGCGTGGAGATTATATTGCTTTCACGAAAATTCGTCATGGTCAATTCCATATCGGGGTGATTAAACCAGATGGATCGGGCGAGCGATTAATCACAAACGGATTCTTGGTTGAATCGCCAAGTTGGGCGCCAAATGGTCGGGTATTGATGTTTTACCGAAAAGCCCCGTCAAGAAGCGATGGAACAGGTGGAGATGCAAGGCTTTATACCATTGATATCACGGGGTATAACGAACGGCAATTAATCACACCGCACAGCGCCTCTGCACCAGCATGGTCGCCATTGCTACACTAAGTAAAAAAAAATAAAGTTAGGTATTGCAATTTTATTTTTAAGAGAGTATAAAAAAAATAAATAACCGGTTGATTTTTAGGAGGACTTTATGAAAAAATTCAGTTTTTTGGTTTCAACATTAGCTTTATTATCCGCTTGTTCCAGCTATGATCCGGATATTTATACTGCTCAGGAAAAGCGCAATTTAAGCAGAGAAGAAGCGCGTATGTCAATGGGTTGTCAGCTTGCGGATACGCAATCTGCTTATAGAGAATGTTTGCTTGCAACTTATAATCGTAATAAACCAAGAACTTATTCGGTAACAACAACGGCAGATGGGCTTCCGGTTGCTGTTGTGTCCAGTTCTGCCCCAACAGCCAGCATTGTTGAAACAACAACGGTTGTGAAAAATGAAGTTGTTCCGGTTCAACCTGTTCAACCAAAAATTGTTCAAGTGAACACTCAAGGTCAAGTTTGCGAAGGCATCACAGGTGGCCCATGTGTTTATCAAGAACAAGGCGAAGTTTATGAAATGCAAATGCCACCGATTTCTTGCGGAGAGCAACCTTGTCCGCCAATGGTGGAAGAACCGAAAAAAGTAACGGTTACAACAACGGAAACAGTAACGGAAAAACCGGTTGAAGTTGTTCCAATGCCGGAACCATTACCGGAAAAAACATGGTGGGAAACATATCAAGAAACGCAACCAGAACCAAAAGTTGTTTGCCCATGTCCGGATCCAAACGATCCATGCCCACAATGCACTGAAAAATAAAAGATTTCTTTAGTTAAAAAAATCCCTCCTAACCGAGGAATTTTTTTTGTTTGTAAGGGAATAAAAAAAAGCCCCCAAAATTGAAGGCTTTTTTCTTTGAAAGAATAAGAGTTTATTGACCGATACCTTGATAATCAAATCCAAGCGAAATGGCTTTTTCTTTATCCAATAAATTTCGGCAGTCAATAATTCTTTTTCCTTTCATCAAATCGCCAACCGTTTCTAAATCAAGCGTTTTAAATTCTTTCCATTCTGTTAAAATAACCAAAATATCGGCATCTTTAACTGCCTGATACATATCATCAGCATAACTGATTTTATCGCCTAACAATAGAGCTGCATTTTTCATCGCTTTGGGATCATAAGCCATGATATGGGCATCTTGTTCAAGCATGGCAGAAACAATTTCCATTGCAGGGGATTCTCGGCAATCATCTGTTCCATCTTTAAAGGCAAGACCAAGAACGGCGATTTTGGGATTTTCAACTTCTTCCACCTTTTTTAACACACGATTTGCAATTTCTTTTTTGCGTTCTGCATTTTTTTGAATTGTTGTTTCAATAAGGGAAAGATAAACGTCATTTTTGCGCCCCATATAGGCCATAGCCATTGTATCTTTTGGGAAACAGCTTCCCCCATATCCAGGACCCGGATTTAAGAATTTTGCGCCGATCCGAGAGTCAAGCCCCATTCCTTTGGCAACATCTCGGATATCGGCCCCTGTTTTTTCGCAGAAGTTTGCCATTTCGTTGATGTAATGAATTTTCATGGCTAAAAAGGCATTAGAGGCATATTTAACCGTTTCAGCTGATCTTCGTTTCATAAAGAGCATTTCTGTCTTTCCTTCAAAAGGTTTATAAAGCTCTTTAATCACTTGGCTCGCTTTTTCGGAATTTGAACCGACAACAATGCGATCTGGATTAAAAAAGTCATGAATCGCATAGCCTTCTCGCAAAAATTCCGGCAGAGAAATCACATCAAATCTGGCCGTTTTGTTTCTGATAGAAATAAGCTGTTCAATATCGTCACCAGTGCCGACAGGAACGGTGGATTTTGTTGCAATAACGGTGTAATCCGTTAAATATTCAGCCAATTCCGTTGCAGCCGCATGAATATATTTCATATCGGCTTCTTTGGTGACGGGGTGAGGGGGCGTGCCAACGGCGATGAGTACCACATCAGCGCCTTCAACGGCTTTTTTCATTGAGGTTGTGAATGAAAGGCGACCATTTGCAATGTTTTTTTGAAAAAGTTCCGTCATGCCATCTTCATAAATCGGCAATTCGCCATTTTTCAGCATATCCACCTTTTCTTTGATTTTATCAACGCAAATAACCGTATTGCCCAATTCAGCCAAACCAACCCCCGTTGGTAAGCCAACATATCCCGTTCCGATAATTCCTATTTTCATTTTATTCTTCCTTTAGTTGTTTTTCATTTTTGCAGTTAATCTTTTCCAAAAAAAGTTTTTCTTGCGTTGCTAAATTCTTGTTTTGTCATGGATATTGATTTTTTATAAAAGTCATAATCTTTTATTAAATGGCCCAAATCGAGAACTCTGTATCCTTGTTTATACATGTCATAAGCCAAAATTTTTCCACAGGGGCCTAATGCGAAGATTAGTATTCTATTTTTGTAAGTTTTTGAAATTTTTTCTTTCAATGAATCATATTCGTTGAATGCATCAACAGTCGGTCCATATATGTATTCTATTGATTTTGCATTTTCAAAAATGTTGTAATCAATTTTGTTAAAAACACGATCTCCAGTTATAATTGTTATATCTTTATTATCCCAAATTTTTTTTAATTTACTATAATGTTCTTCAAAGTTGTATGATGCAAACACGGGGAAAGTTTGAGATATAAATGTTGAATAATAAGTTTTATTTGGATTATTATATTTCATAATAATTTCATGCCATTTAGGTAGCCAATTATATATAAATCTTTTGGAGGTCTCACTTAAAGTTGTAGGATAAGTATAGTATGGCTCAGGGATCCCAACTAATAAATTATCATCATCAATCAATAAAATTTCTTTAAGTTTTTCGGCAATAAAAGAGTTTTCTTTTTGAAAAACAGCTTTTCCACCTTCTATAATATTGTATTCACCATCGCCCATACGAATAATACTTTTTTCTGTATTAATTAATTCTTCAATGGTTTCCCAATTGTTTTTCATATTTGGCAATTTTATAGAATCAAATACATATTTATTTTTAATAATTGTTAAATCTGTTATTTGAGGTAAATTAGTGATTTTTAGTGATTTCTCACTTAACTCTTCAATTTGGCTTTTAAGAATAGTGTTTTCTTTTTTTATCAACTCATTTTGTTTGATTGAGTAAGTGAGTAAAGAAGAAAGTTCTTTATGTTTATTTTTGGTGTAAAATTTTATTCCCAAAATGCGGTGTTTTTTGCGGAAATGAAATTTATCGTAAATATCATTTGTGATTTTTTTGATATACTTCCTTGTATAATCGGGGGCAGGGGAGTTTTTGAGTGCAAAATCCCTGATTTGTTGTTTTGAAAGAAGCGCTGTATTTTCAAATTGATTTGAAAGTTGCACTCTGATAATCCGACAAACTTTTTTATGAATCTTCTTTTTCATTCTTGCTGTTTTGATTAAATATATAGGGAAAAGAAGATAAGATTTTAAATAAAAACGAGCAAAGTTTTTATGTTCTAAAGTCTGCTCCATTATAATCAATCGTTGTTTATAAAATTTATTTGGATTAGATATAACGAATCTTAACCAATTTAATTCTTTGCTTGAAAATAAATTTTCATCTATCTCATTTAAAGCATAAGCTTCTTTATACTCTTTAGAAAATATTTGAAGCCACTCCCACTTGAATTTTATATCAATTCTATCAAAATTAAACATATAATTATGAAATTTTTTATAGTGATACATGCCTATCAATTTTTTTTTGTCATCTGGATATTGATTTAAATAATTAAGAATATGGTCATATTCGTTTTTAATGCACATTACTTTTTCTTTGCTTTTTACAGATGAATTTGGATTGTCACGTCTATTCATATAAAAGGGTTTGTTTAAAAAATAAATTTTTTTGGCATGCATAAATGATTTAAACCAAAAACCATTGTCTTGAAAACTTGCACCAGGAGTTTCATTGTGTCTAATTTTGTATTTTTCAATAAACGATCTTTTGTAAATTCCACTCCATGTATTCATGATAAAATTAAAAATATTGATATTTTCTTTGTAATTTGTGATTTTATTATAATAGAGATTAGATGCATCTAATTGATTATAGTAAAGTTTAAGTTTATCTTTTGTTCCGACAAATCTATTAAAATCAGATTTAATAATATCTAAATCTAATTCTTTTGCTTTGTTATATAATGTTTCATACATGTTGAGTTCAACAAAATCATCAGGTTCAAGAATCCCGATATATTCGCCGGTGGCATTATCTAAACCAACATTCATTGCTTTCCCATAACCACCATTTTCTTTGTGAATCACTTTGATTCTTAAATCTTTTTGTGCATATTCATCAAGGATTTTTCCGCTGTTATCTGTTGATCCATCATCAATACAAATAATCTCAATTTCATTCAACGATTGGTTAAGCAAGCTATCTAGTGCTTCAGATAAATAAAGTTCAACATTATATGTTGGAACAATTACTGAAACTAAAGGATTTGTATAAGAAACTTCAGAACTATATAATCCTACGGTTTTTAAAAAATTACAAATATCAAAAGACGTTTTTTGGATTTTTTTTAGTATCTCAAAAGTCTCTAAATTCTTATTGTTTTTTACAATATTAATATGCTCTTTTAAACGTTCAATTGATAATTGATATAAAATTTCTAAGCTGTTATTTTTTGCAAATTGCAAATTATCAAGAATTCCAGATAATAAATCATTTACTTTTTGAACTGTCCACTGGACAGGATTATGTCCTCGCCTATAGGCATAAGTAATTTTATTCAGTGCATAAAATTGTTTAGCATGAAATAATGTTTTAACAAAAAAAACAGGATCTTCATATCTTTTGTAATTTGGGAAAAGAAGATTGTTATTTTCAATTAAAGATCTTTTGTAAATAAATCTAGTAAAGCCATAGTCGAATTGGTAATCTTTGTATTTTATCAGATTAGGTGTTTCAAATTTATATCCAAACTGTGTTTCTGAAAATATTTGAGTCAAGTTTTTTTGATTGTCTGTAAATCTTGAAAATTCACCACCACAAACAGATACTTGGTGTTCTTTTGCTGAATTATACATGCTTTCCAAAATATCGTTTGTTGGATATATGTCATCTGCATCAATAAAACACAAATATTCTCCTCTGGCAATGTTTATCCCTTTATTTTTTGATAGTGCAGATCCTTCATTTTCTTTGTCAATAATAACAAGTCTATTATCTTTTTGAAAGTATTGCCATAGGATGGTTGATGAAGCATCTGTTGAACCATCATTGATGCAAATAACTTCAATTTCTTTTAGACTCTGATTCGCAATACTATCTAAGCATTCCAAGAGATAGGGTGCTGCATTGTATATTGGAACAATTACAGAAAGTTTAATGTTAAATAAAGAATCGTATACTTTAGCTTGCAAAATTTCTTTTGCAGCAGCTAAAAATTTGTTTTTTTGTTCTATATTGCAAAGTGACAATTCATAGTTAATTGACAATTTTGATTGATTAATAAAAGAATTATAAAAGTCATTGTTTTTATTGTCAGTAAATAATATATCAGCCACTTTATTGATAGCGTGTAATAAACATTCAGGATTTTTATTTCTCGTTGCTGATATATTTGATTTGGTATTAATTCTGTAATGTATTAAATTTTTATTCAATACACTTAATCTATTTGAATATGCAATCAAACACCATACACATGTTAAATCATTACAACTTTTTAATTTTTCAAATCTAATATTTGTTCTATCAAAAAGGTTCTTTTTAAAAAGTTTTGTCCACGGGTTTGGTCGAGAGATATTAAAAATAATATTTGAAAATGATTGAGGAGTGAAAGGTGATGCATGGATGAATTCATTCCGTGGAGTTATATGTTTTAAATCTTTTTTTTCTTGATTATCGTACTCGTAAAATCCACAAATAACAACATCACTCTCATCTTTATCGGCTTTTTTGCTCATTTCCTCTAGCATATTAAGTTCAAAGAAATCATCAGAGTCTAAAAAGCTTAAATATTCGCCTTTAGCAACAGCAAGGCCGGCATTTCGGGCTACGCCTGCGTGCAAGTTTTCTTGTTTCATAACCGTGAAGCGATTATCTTTTTTTGCATATTCTTTTAAAATTTCAAGTGAAGAATCCGTTGAGCCATCATCAACGCAGATGATTTCAATTTCTTTTAATGTTTGGTTGATAACGGAATCCAAACATTCGCGCAAATATTCTTCCACATTATAAACGGGAATAATGACCGAAACTTTTGGTTCAAAATCAATTTTATTTTGAATAATAATTTCAGCAGTTGTATCTGGATCACCTTCAGCGTTTTTAACGGTGATGATGTTTTTGTTTTCAGTCATTTTTTTACCTTTTATTTTAAATTTTTTAAACGTTTATATTCTTGTTTCAGATAATGATATTTTTCTTGAACACGGATTGGTTTTGTTAAAACATGAATGATTTTTGAGCTGATTTTATGCGTTTTCTTTGAAAGTTTTTTAACAAAACGGTTGTTCCGAATCTTAATCCTTAATCCACATAAGCGAATGATTTTATAGCGCTTATCTTTTGAATTTTTAATTGAAAGCAAGTGTTCCAAAAATGAACAACCGCCAAATTTTTTGCGCTTAAATTTAATCCTTAAACCAAGAAAGTGAACGATTTTATATTGTTTATCATTTGAATTTTTAATTGAGAAAAGTTTTTGATAGAAGGGTGTTTTTTTGAGTGATTTTTCAATCATAAGGTTATCCCTTTTTGAAAAGTAAGTTTGAATTTCTTTTATAGTGGATATATGCTTTTTATTTATGTGTTTTTTTATTTGGTATATGTGATCAAGTAAATGTTGATATGTGTTTTCTTTCAGGCTAGATAATTCATATTCATGTGCTGTTTTTAAATTATCCAATATCCCATTTAATAACCCTGTAATACGCTCATTTGTCCAATTAATGCATTTGTGATTTTGTCGATAGGCATAGGTTATTTTATGCAGGGCATAAAATTTTTCAGCCGTTAGCATTGCTTTTACAAAAAAAGGCGGATCTTGATATCTCTTATAATCAGGAAAGAAAATATTATTTGAAATCAACATGTTTCGATTATAAATAAAACGATGATATCCATAATCAAATTGATAATCTTTATAAACAATAATTTCATTTTGTTTAAAAAGATATTTAGTATCCGGCCCAACAAAATTTTGAGTTAATTTTTTAGTTTCATTGGTGAACATTGCAAATTCGCCACCACATATTTTCACTTTTTGCTGAACGGCGCTAGAATAAAGTGTCTGCAAAATATCTGGTGAAGGATAATAATCATCGGAATCAATAAAACAAATGAATTCTCCGCTTGATTGTTTTATGCCTAAATTTCTAGCTGCGCCGGAGCCTTTATTTTTTTGCGTGAAGATTTTTAGGCGATTATCTTTTTTTGCATATTCTTTTAAAATTTCAAGGGAGTTATCCGTTGAGCCATCATCAACGCAGATGATTTCAATATCTTTGAGTGTTTGATTGATAACGGAATCCAAACATTCGCGCAAATATTTTTCCACATTATAAACGGGAATAATAACCGAAATTAGAGGTGTAGACATTTCTTAGCCTTTCTAAAATAATAATATATGAAATATAGATAAGGATGATAAGCTACTAATTTGATGCGTTTATAGTATCGTTTTCCATATAAATTTTTCTTCATTAATTTATTTTCAAGTGAATGTTTATATTCTTTTGAAAATGTTTTGAAAAATTTCCATTTTAGAGAAAATGTCAGTCTATTAAAATTCCAATTATAGCAACCAAATTTGATGCAGGGAATTAAATATTTTATTTGATCGTAATAAAGGGATTGTTGGGCATATTTTTCAATTTCATGATACTCATCGCAAACACAGAAAACTTTTCCTGGACTGTTAATTGATGAATTTTCATTATCTTGGCGATAATGCAAAAAAGCATCATTCAAAAAGTATGCTTTTTCTACCATAAGCCAAACTTTAAAATTAAAGGCTGTATCTTGATAGGAAGCACCAGGTGTTGGCAAAAAATCAATATTATTTTTTTGCAAAAACTCTTTTTTATAAATAGCTGACCAGATACATGGTTGTGACCAAAAAATGCCTTGACGTTGACGGGGACATAAAACTTGATTTTCATCTGATGAAGGAATGACAAAACTTTTAACATCAGTATTTGTTTTGGTTGTGTAAGCATAAAAATTACTTTTAACAACATCAACATTATTTTCTTTTGCTGTTTTATAAAGAGTTTCAAACATGTTGGGTTCAACAAAATCATCCGATTCGACAATGCCGATATATTCGCCATTAGCTTTTTTTAACCCTTGATTCATTGAATCGCCATATCCTGAATTTGATTTATCAATGATAACGATGCGCTTATCTTTATCGGCATACTCTTTTAAAATGGAAAGAGTATTATCTTTTGAACCGTCATTAATGCAGATGATTTCAATATCTTTAAGTGTTTGAGAGATAATAGAATCCATACATTGATGGATATATTTTTCTACATTATAGCATGGTACCAAAATTGATACTGAAGGTTGGCTCATTCTTTATTCTCCTTGGCGGTGCAATTTTAACTATAATTTAAATTGCATCATACAAGAATAAAAATACCCTGTCAATATCTATACAGGGTATTAAAAAAATAAATCCTATTTAGTTTTTGTGCATCTTCTTTTTTTATTTTATTTACTTAGCTTTTTAATAAAAACCGGTATTTTAAAAAGTTTGATAATTAGTTTATCTTTTTTTGTAAATTTTATATTAAAAAAAAGGTTATTTTTGCTCATGTATACCAATTTTAAGTAATTTCTAGGGGGTAATAAATTTTTGCATTTTTGAAAAAATAGCTTCTTTTTAGATTTTGGAATTTGTTGAATAATTGATTTAAAAGCTTCGAATTTATATGTTTCAAAATCATCAAGAAAATTATCATATAAATGATTCTTTTTTAAAAAAGTTTCCATGTTGGCAATATTTGTAAACATAGAAAAAACTTCATTGTTGACACGAGTTGTCAAAGAAACAATTCCTTTTCGATAACAATATAAACAATCCGGTATAAAATATATTTTTTTTGCTAATAAATTTGAGGCGTTAACGAAAAGATGATCTTCTCCCAATTTTGTTTCAGAAAATTTTATATCATTTTGTTGCAAAAAGGATGTTAAATAAAGACGACTCCATGCAACACATCCTAGATTTGATAATCTTCCAAAATTAAATGAATCGATACTAAAATATCCGATTTTGTTTAAATCGTAGTTATAGATATGCTTTAAGTTTTGTGAAAAATCAAAAGGTTTGTAGTTTTTTTTCGCTTGGGAATAAATTTGATAATTACACTGAACAATTTGTGCCGAATTTTTTTCGGCTGTTGTATATAATTTTTTCAGAGCATCTTTAACCAAAAAATCATCAGAATCAACAAAAGTGATATATTTCCCTTTTGCAAGAGCAATGCTTTTATTTCTTACAATTCCAGGTCCACTATTTTCTTGTTGAATGATAATGATACGGGAATCTTTGACGGCATATTCTTTCAAAATATCTAAAGAAGAATCCGTTGAGCCATCGTCAACACAGATAATTTCAATATCTTTAAGTGTTTGATTGATAACGGAATCCAAACATTCGCGCAAATATTTTTCCACATTATAAACGGGAATAATAACCGAAACTTTTGGTAACTCCATTTTCTCTTATTCTCCTTTAATTTTTTCAAATAATTCAAGGGCTCTGGCAATGGCTTTATCCATATCGTAATATTTATAATCCCCTAAACGGCCGAGGAAATAAACATTTTTAAGCGTTTTAGCTTTTTCAAGATATTTGGCGTAGAGCAGGGCGCTTTCTTCATTTGGAATCGGGTAATATCTTTCATTTTTGCCCCGTTCAAAAAACTCGGAATATTCTTTTGCAATCACTGTTTTATCTGATTTATCATCCAAATAATATTTATATTCATGAATGCGGGTAAAATCATAATTGCAAGGGTAATTGACACAGGCATTTGATTGATAATATTCTTTGTCATATTCTTCAAATTTAAAGTTTACACTGCGATAGGGCAGTTCGCCAAATTCAAAGTTAAAAAATTCATCAATTGGGCCTGTATAAAATGTGCGGTCAAATGTTTCGCTGATGTCTTGATATTTCGTGTTTAACCGCACTTCAATATTGGGATGATCCAGCATGTTTTTGATTGTTTCAGTATAACCATTTAATGGAATACCTTGATATTTATCTTGAAAATATCTTGGATCACAGCTCAAATAAACAGGGACTCTGGCCGTTACGGCGCCATCCACTTCATTTGGGTCAACGCCCCATTGTTTTGTTGTGTAATGCAAAAAGACTTTTTCATACACATAGTTTGCAAGGAATTTTAAATCTTCATCTTCTTGCTTTTGAAATTCCAAAATCGGCACTTTTTTATTGTATTCAAATTTGGCTAAAAGCTTTTCTTCTAAACGCCTTGCAAGTGTATGCGGAAAAACATCATAAAGCGTTTTGAAATTAAACGGAATGTTTGTTTCAACGCCGTCAATGATGGCAATAACTTTATGCATATAGGTGTTAAAAGACGTAAACTGGCTGATAAATTGCCAGACTGGTTCAAGTGATGTGTGAAAAATATGAGAGCCGAATTTATGAATCATAATACCGTTTTTATCACGATAATCATAAGAGTTGCCCCCGATATGCGATTTTTCATCAATCACAACAACTTTTTGCCCTAATTCTTCGGCAATTTTTCTTGCAATGGTTGCGCCTGAAAAACCGGCACCAACAACTAAATTTTTCATGATAGTTTTCCTTTTATTTTTGAAATTGTTTGAATAATTTGATGTGGCAGATGTTCCAATTCATAAATGATGTAAAATAGCGTTGGGTTTTTGATAAGTTTTTGTAAACGCTTATATTTTTTCTTTCCTAATGTGGTGGGTGAAAGAAGCCCTTCTTGTTGATACATTGAAAATTCAGTTTGAAAAACTTCAAGGAATTTTAATTTTGCCTTAAAGGGTAAACGCTTATAATTCCACATATAGTTTGAATATTTGGCAATCGGCAAAATGGTTTTTAATTCCTCATATTTGTTTTGCTCTTTTATATAACGCTCAATTTCCTTAAATTCATCGCAAACGCAAAAGATTTTATTGGGATTTTTAACGGATGAGCCTTCATTATCTGTTCGGTAATGATAATATGCTTGATTGGTGAGAGCAATTTTTTTTGCCATAATTAATGTTTTGAAATTAAAGCCTAAATCTTGATAAGAAGCTCCCGGTGAATTCAAAAACTGAATATTGTTTTGCACCAAAAACGCGCGCCGATAAAGAGCTGTCCAAATTGTTGGCCCCAATTTGAGAAGCGTTAAAATATCTTTGATATTTGGATTTGAAATTTTTGTATCCTCTTTGATGCCGATTTTCGGCGTGCTTTTATTTGTAGCCGTTACAAAGGAATAATAATTTGATTTAACCACATCGGCTTTTTCTTTGTTGGCGATGCTGTAAAGTTTTTCAAACATTGTTTCATCAATAAAATCATCCGGTTCCACAATTGAAATATAATCCCCTGTTGCTTGTGAAATCCCAAGATTCATTGAAGAACCATAGCCGGAATTTTCTTTATGAATGATTTTGAAACGTGTTTCTTTTTTTGCATACTCATCTAAAATTTTTGCAGACTTATCCGTTGATCCGTCATCTAGAATGATCACTTCAAAATCCTTAAATGTTTGATTTAAAATGCTGTCTAAACATTTTGGTAAGAATTTTTCAACGTTATAAACAGGCACGATAACAGAAATTTTCGGCACTTTATAACTCCTTTTTAATATGCAAATTTAACTATAATTTAATTTGCATCATACAGAAATAAAAATACCCTGTCAATATCTATGCAGGGTATTAAAAAAATAAATTTTTATCTTTAAAAGAAAAAGTTATTCGCGCGTTTTTTGATTTTCTTTTAACGTCTTGTTTTTGAATGCTGATTGAATAGTTGATTGTTGTTCTTTTTGTTTGGTTGAGGAACAATGAACAACTAATCCCATGGATAACATAACGCAAGAAAGCGCTATAACTGAATACAAATTTCTTTTGGGATCCAAAATATTTTTAGTTTCTTTTTGTATGTATTTTTTCATTAATTTATAATACTGGTGTTTTTCAAAACCATGAATATCGCTTAAATCCACATGAACATGATATTCTTTTTGACCGGTGATATCCAGTGAGTCAATCTCGGAACCAAGCTTGTATGGAATATTCATTTTTTCAGCCGCTTTTTTTTTCGCTCGGCATGTTGCAATAATTTCAATAATTGGTGTTGAGGCATTCATATATTTATTGTTTGGCATAAAAAATCCTTAAAATTGTATAAAAATATTGACACATTTTATCACGTTTCTTGTTTAAAGTCAAGAAAATCAATAAATGCTTGCTGTTTTATTTGTTTTAGTCTACAATAAACAGGTGTTATTTTAAGTTATGGAGGGAAAAATGGATTTATCTGAGCAGCTAGTTGGTTCAAAAGTTATTTTGAAAAAATATCCGACGACTTTTGAATGGGCAGAAGAGCTTTTAAGTATTACTAAAAAAAATTATTCACATCTGGTGCCATGGATGAATTGGGCTTTCTTTTTAAAAGAGGGCAGTGTTGAAGATGAATATGAATTTTTAAAAATGTGTGCCGATGATTGGGAAGCAAAATCGCATTTTGAATTTGGGATTTATTCAATTGAAACGGGCGAATTTTTGGGTGGTATCGGTTTGATAAAGCTTGCGCCTTCTTGTGATAAAAAGGCTGAAATCGGTTATTGGTTGACGAAAAAAGCTTGTGGTAAAGGATATATGCAAGAGGCGGTTTCGTTAATTGAAGGATTTGCTTTTGATCTTGGGTATAATCGGATTGTGATTCGAAATGAAGTGACAAATCTTTCTTCCAAAAAGGTTGCTTTGAGTTTGGGATATCAGTTTGAAGGCGTTGAAAGAAAAGGACATTTTTGCGCCTCTGAAAATGAATTTGTTGATATTAATGTTTTTTCCAAATTAAAAGGCGAGTAATCTTTTTTTGCTTATTTTTCTCTGGCGTGCGAATAGGGGTAATTATATCCCTTATGCGTTGAAGCTTTTTGAATGAGTTTAGGCGGATGATTTTCTTTTTGTTGCAAACATGTGGCAAGTGAAAGTGTTGAGGCGCCGGCGATTAAAAGGCCGGTGTAAATGATTGTTTTTTGCACAACGTCTTTTAAAAGCTTGTGATATTCTTTTTCTTGATACTCTTGTTGCAATTCTTCAAATTTAATTTTCTTTTCATCTGAAACTTCTTTTAAATCGACGATAATTATTTGAAAGTGTTCTTTGGGAAGAATATGTTTTTCTTTTGATTCTTTATAGCTGATTTTTATTCCTAATTCTTTGGCGGCTTTTTGGGTTGCCCGATATTCGCTGATGGTTTCAAGTTCTTTAAAATTTGTCTTTTTTAAAAATGAAAACAGCATATCCGCCTCCTTTTTTAAGAAGTTGTCATGTTTTTACTATGAGTATTTTAAACTTAAATGTCAATCATTTATTTTTGAGTTAATCTCAATGCCGATAACGCCGAATTTATTTTGTTCTGCCTCAGAATAAAATTCTTTAAGCGCGTTTAATAACTCTTTTTTTGTTTGGAATCCGGCTTGATTGGGAGATATTTTTTTGCATAATGCTTCAAAATTTTTTTCCCAGTATAAATTGATGACTTTTCCTTGAAAATTTTCTTCGCGGTTATCGATATTTGAAAACAAAATATAATCACCCATTTTGATTTTTTGTCTTTTTTCATCAAATAAGCGAAGTTCAATCGTTTTTTTGCCTGTTTTTAATAAATTAAAATATGGCTGTTTCACACTCATGTAATGCATAATGCCCTCCTTTCGTGTTTTTACAAGGAAAATATAACACAGAATAAAGAATAGTGCAAGCTATATTTTGTGTATGTAAAATATTATAAAAAAATATTGACAGACAAATGAATTTATGGTAAAATATGCCTCCATTTAAAGGAGCTTTAATGACTGAAAATGATATATATCAAAAGCATTTAAACCATATGTATGAATTGCATGGGGTGGGAGAAGGTGCTATTTTATCATATATGAAACGCAATTTACTTTCATTTGAAAAGGAAGCGGGAAAAGGAAGTTTACCGATCCTGTTTTTTGCTGAATGTGGATTTGATCGCGTCTTAAAAGAAATGTCGACACGCGGTTTGGATTTTCGAACCATCAAAGAAGAGGGGAGTGTTGCGACAAAAACTGTTTTGGATGATTATTTGGAACAGGCCAAGTGGTATGATGCGGATTGTTTGCATGTGATTATCAATGCCGGAAATTATTCAAAAGAAGATCTGGCAAAATCTTTTATTAAACTTTGCAATTTGCATAAAGAACATATTCAAACAAAAGAGAAAAAAACGGGATGTTTGAATTTGGATATTGTGACGGATGTTTTTTTAAAAGAAGGATTTGAATTTTCGTTATTAGCAAATGGAAAGGTTCCTTTTTATGCTTTGTGTGATATTTATGATTTGATGTCCACAAAAAAAATTGAAATTTCAGAAAGCTATCAAAAAATGATTGTTTCTTGCATTCAAAAAGGTTTGGATGCCGGTGTTGATTTAAATGTTGTTGATGAAAATTTTAGAACGGGGTTTTCCTTTAAGTCAATGGAATTAAAGTCAAAATTTGTTCGTTATCAATCGATTAAAGATGATGAACGGTTGTTGGATTTATTTATGGTTGTGGATGGATTGCTTAAAGGAGATGTTGCGCCGGATGCACCTCAAAAAATTGCCAAACATGTTCACCAATTAAGAAAAGATATTTCGAATGCAAAAAAACGAATGCGTTTTTAAATAGGAGAGTAAAATGGATATAAGTTTGCCTGTTGAAAAAGATTTTGATGTTAATAAATTGCCTAAAAAAACGGATTTGGCAACGATTTTGGGCGGAACGGAGAGCGTAAACGGTTTTTGGCTTAAACATGAGGCATTATCCGATGAAGTTCCTGTTGTGATGGGGAATCAAACGGTTTGCAAAGTTCAAAAATCGGATAAAGCATTTATTGTTCCCTTGATTAAAGCTTCTGATGTTGCTTCTTTACAAGTGCCAATTAAAAATAATCAATTTGAATATGGGGAATACCCGCAAACAATTGAACAAGATGTGATGGTTATCACAGAATTAGAAGATGCTATTGAAGAGGATTTATTGCAAGAAACCGGTCGAGTCTATACTTTTGAAAATCCTGATTGCAAAGGAAACTTTCAACCGTTAAGCTATCCTGAATATGAATATAATGGGGATAAATATATTCGCATTGTTGCGCCAAAGACCACTTCATCATTGAAAACAGAAAATGGATGGGTGATTTCTCCTTTGGAAAAATATTGGATTAAAGTTGAGCCGATTGTTTGGGTGAAGAGTAAACAAAATGATGATTTTTTTGCAAGTAGACAGTTAGTTGGTGGGGTAACCTATTCTCATCAACCCCTTTCTGATTATCGGAATTTTGAGGATACAGAAATCTTTAATTATTTAGACACTTATTTTAAACAGGCAGTTTTTTCATCTGTTCATTCTGGATTGGTTAATGATGGTTTAAACACTTCTGTTTCTCAAAAAGATCAAGAAAATGTTTCAAAGGAAGATAAGGGGTGGCCTGTTTCTCAAGAAAAAGATGATGTTGTTTTAAAACAACCTGTCAGAAGAAGACTGTCCAGACAAGACCGCTATGGCATTCGAGTGGATAATGTGCCGATGACGGTGACGGAGCAAATTAATTTTTATGTTCAAAACGGCATGAGTTTTATGTTACATGGCCCAAGTGGTGTTGGTAAAACGGCAAGAGTTGAACAGATTGATCCTGATTTAACGGCTGTTCCTCTTTGGAATGGTGTTTTACCGGAAGATATTGTTGGAAAGGTTCGCTATCCGGATGGAGTTGAAAAGCCGGCAACGGGTGAAGATAATCAGTTTATTGGGGAATGGGTGGCTCCGGACTGGTATGTTGAATTGCAAAAAAAATGTCAAAAAGAACCGAATAAAATGCATGTGTTATTTATCGATGAGGTAACAAATGCACGTCCGACAACGCAAAGTTTGATTTTTCATATCACACTTAAGCGATCTATTTCTCCGTCAAAAGGAAAATTGCCGGATAATTCCGTTGTTGTTTTAGCCGGTAACTCAAAAGATGAATCTGGTGCAGCCTATAATATGCCGGAACCTTTATTCCGACGGATGTGCGGTCATATTTATTTGAAGGCGGATGTGAAAGAATGGTTGGCTTGGGGTAGTCAACTTGATCGAAGATATCCGGATGAAGAGCGGTTAAATATTCATCCATTGGTTGCAAGTTTTGTTGCCACATATGGAGCAAAATGTTTTTATTCGGGTTATGATGAAGAAGCAGCTCCAAAATGGGCATTAGATCCGCGTGGTTGGCAGCAAATTTCGGATATCATTTATAATAACGGTGGGTTAATTCAAAAAGAATTGCTTGTATCTAAAATGGGAAGTGCAAATGCATCAAGTTTTATGGCCTATGCTAAAAATCCGCCGTTGGCAATCGATGATATTTTAGATGAAACGTATACTGATAGTGACATTCCACGCTCAACGGATGAAAAGTTGGCTTTAACACTGAGTTTAAGACATGCTTATGTGAGTGAACTCCCTGTTGTAAGAGACTTTATTAAAAAACGATTAGGAAGAGAAAATTTGGATGTTTTTGATGCCGCATGGGTTGCCGGTGATGCTGAAAGAGCCTTGCAATTACAGTCCATTATTCAATCAACTAGAAGAGAACGTTCATAATGAAAGAACAGCGCATTAAAGAGCTTCATATTTTGAAAAATAATCCGTTAATGCCGGTGGTTGTTTCGGCGTTGGGTGAAGATGATTTTTCAAACAGAAGAATTTTAAATGCGGATGTGAAAGAAAGAGCTCTTTATTCTGGTTCACTTCTTGATGAGCTTTCTTTAACTGAAGATCAAAAAATATTTTTGTTAATAACCGGTTTAGATGAGTTATCTTTCGAAGAACAGGAAAAATTTATTCCTCTTTTAAAAGATCGCCGTTTGGGAGGAAAAAAATTGCCTGAAACGGTTCAATTTATTTTATTGGTTAAGGTGAAGAACAAAATAAGTTCAGCTATATTACGGCATTGTTTGGGATAAATATGAAACAAAATGAGTCGTTTGAATACATTAAAAATCTTATTTTAGCTAAGTTTCCTTTACTTGGTGTTCATATGGCTAATTTAAAGTTTATGCCAAATTATTTAATTCCAACAATGGCAACGGATGGAAAAAATATTTATTATTCGCCAGCTTTTTTTGATTCAATTACAGCTGAAAAAGGATGTTTTGCTATTGCCCATGAAGTGATGCATATGGCTTTTGATCATATTTTGAGAAGGGAAAATAAAGATCCTTTTATTTGGAATATTGCAACAGATGCCGTTATTAATCAGATTTTGCAATCTGAGGGCTGGAAGATACCAGAAGGCTGTGTGAATTTGCCAGAGGCAAAGGATAAATCAGCTGTTGATATGTATAATATTTTGTTGGATCGATTTAAAGAAGAGCAGAAACAACAGGGTGGTCAGAACCAACAAGGTGGACAAAACCAACAGGGTGGTCAGAATCAACAGGGCGGTCAAAACCAGCAGGGTGGTCAAAACCAACAGGGTGGCCAGAACCAACAAGGTGGCCAGAACCAGCAGGGTGGTCAGAATCAACAGGGTGGTCAAAACCAACAGGATGGTCAGAACCAACAAGCTGGTCAAAACCAGCAGGGTGGTCAAAACCAGCAGGGTGGTCAAAACCAACAGGGTGGCCAGAACCAACAAGGCGGTCAAAACCAACAAGGTGGCCAGAACCAACAGGGCGGTCAGAATCAACAAGGCGGTCAAAACCAACAAGGCGGTCAGAACCAACAGGATGGCCAGAACCAACAAGGTGGTCAGAACCAACAGGATGGTCAGAACCAACAAGGTGGTCAGAACCAACAAGGTGGCCAGAATCAACAGGGTAGTCAGAATCAACAGGGCGGTCAGAACCAACAAGGTGGCCAGAACCAACAGGGTGGCCAGAATCAACAGGGTGGTCAAAACCAACAGGGTGGTCAGAATCAACAAGGCGAGTTTCAAAGGCCTTCTTCTTGGTTTGATCAATTTAAAGATAAAAATACACATGATCTTTGGGAAAATGCTCTTCAAAAGCACATTAATGAACGAAATTTGTCACAGGAGCAAAATGATTCATCAGCAGATGAATTTAGCGAAATTAAGAACCTGAAACAGAGTGAAAAATCTCAACAGGGTGGTCAGAATCAACAAGGCGGTCAGAATCAACAAGGCGGTCAGAATCAACAAGGTGGGCAGGATAATTCTAAAAAGAGTGATGATCAATCCAACAAGGAGGATATAGATCAATCTGAGGATAAAAAAGAAAAGTCAGAAAAAGGCGCAAAAAAAGGCGCGACAAATGCCTCTTCCTTTGGGGATCAATCTTCAAAAGGGCAGGCATCTGATGTGGGTGGTAAAGAAGTTGAAGCAGATAGAAAATCCTCAAAAAACTCATCGGAAAAAAATCAAGCTGATACGCACAAAGAAAATGATAATCAAGAAACTTCCAAAGGGGATTCTTTTTCGCAATTACCTCAAAATACGCAAGAACCTGTTGAATATGGTCCGGCTTCTGAAGGGGCAGAAAGTCCTTATTCTGATATGGAAAAGAATTTCAGAAATCAAAATAAAAAGTTGCGTGAAGAACGGGCACAGGACATTATTAATCGTTTGAATGAACGTAAAACCGCCTATCAAAAACAATGTTTATCTGTTCAAGAAGCGCAATATGAAATTGGAGACGGCGTTGAAGTTTGCAATTGGAAGCGGATTTTAAAAAAGGCGCTTTTAGATGAAGAAACCCGTTGGTCATATCGAAGATCCGGTAAAAGCAATGATTATATGGCAAGAGTAGAGGAGTTGGATGAAGAAACTAAATCTGAAACAGAAGTGATGATGGATGTTTCAGGTTCAGTGACGGAGCCAATGTTGCGTGGATTTTTGCATCAATTACGTCCGCTTTTGAAACATACCACATTTAAAGTCGGTTGTTTTGATTCTGAATTTTATGGGTTTACAGAAATTAAAAAGAATTCCGATATTGATACATTTAGAATTATTTCAAGTGGTGATTGGGAAAATTATGATAATGCTGTTCGAAACTTTTCTAAGCGAAAAGAAGTTAATAAAATTGTGTTTACAGACGGGGGAAATCCGCCGGGACATATGCCTGAACTTGATTTAAAAAATATGAATGTGATTTGGATTGTTTTTTATAATCGCAATTTTAAACCTTGTTGCGGTAAAGTGATTCATGTCGGATTGGATGAATTATTTAAATATCGGATGAATATTTTACAGATGCAACAAAATTCTTCCAGACAAAGAGATTAATCAGATAAAAAGTGTTTGAAGAAAAGATACAATCATTTTTTTTAAGGGAATCTATTTCATCTTTATAACAACGTTTTAAACGAGAAGTTTTTGATGGTGTTGAGGTAAGGGACTGTCTCGTATACACTCAACATCGTTCCCTTCGGTCACCGAACCCACGTAACGTGGGCTCTTCATCACCATGCCTATCCTTATAAAAAAAACTCCCAAAACTGAGAGTTTCTAATGGCGGATAGGGTCATATATTCAGGACTGTCTCGTATACACTCGACATCATTTCCTTCGGTCACCGAACCCACGTAACGTGGGCTCTTCATCACCACGCCTATCCTTATAAAAAAAACTCCCAAAACTGGGAGTTTTTAATGGCGGATAGGGTGGGATTCGAACCCACGTTAGGCTTTAGACCTAAACACACTTTCCAGGCGTGCGCCTTCAACCACTCGGCCACCTATCCATCTTTTTTAAAGTTTATACATTTATTTTTGATGAAATGCAAGAAAAAAATCATGGAATGAAGAATTTTTATTATAGAAAAAGAAAAACAGATAAAATCCCGAAGTAAATCAGAGATTTTATCTGTTTTTTATGCGTATTATTTTAACGAACTAAGTCTAAATCAAAATAATTGCCTGCCGGTTCATTTTCAGATGGTTTATCCGTGATGTTTTTTTCTGAATTATCATTTAATGTGCGATTTGATGAACCGTTATTTCCTTGATCGCCATTAGAGCCTGTTCCAGTATTTTGATCGTTGTTTCCTTGACCGGAATTGGAACCTGTTCCTGTATTTTGATTGCCGTTTCCTTGACTGGGGTTAGACCCTTTTCCCGCGCCTTCATTTCCGGATTTGTTTTCGTTGTCTTTTTCAGAGGAGGCGTTTGTTGTACCGCTTAATGTTTTTTCAATTAAAGTTGTTGCTGCGTTGGCGCCGTCATTATCTTTGGAGCCAAGGCATTTTGCCAAAGCAAAACCAAGAGCAGTACCGGCAAGAGCTGTTAAAAGTGGAATCATCCAATCTTTGTTTTTCTCCCACCAGTTTCCTTCAACACGATATCCTTTCAGTAATGCTTCGGCCTTTTTGTCATCTTCATTAGTTGAAGAAATATCACCGTTTTCTGATGTGGCAGCATGCAACCTGTCAAGATTTTCAGGAAGGTTTGTCTCTTCATCCCATAATCCGGCTTCAATAAGAGCACTGCGACCGCCATTTGCGGCAGCTTGTGTTAAAGATTCTCTTTTACCGCGTCGTTCAATGCCTTCTTTTGTTGGAGCAAAAGTTTGTCCTTCTACCGTAATATAATATCCTTCGGCCATAGCGGTTTGAACGGCTTTTCTTTTTTCTTCCGGTAATTTTTCCAATGCACCTTGTTGAGCGATTTGAGCGCCTTCCGGAGCTTTGCCGGATAATGCGCTTACAGTTAAACCGGCTGCTTCAAATTCGGATTTGTTTTCAGTAAAAACCTGCGCAATCGGATGCAAAATATTGGCTTGCGGTGTTTGCTGAGTAGGTGTTGTTTGTGTATTTGTCATGGCTCGTCTCCCTATTAAAAAAAATCCTTAATGTAAAGTATAACACATTTTTTTTGATTTGTCAAAAAAATCAGTGATGCATTTATTTATGAAAATACTTTTCGAACCAATGCTTTAAGAGCCGCATTGATTTCTTCATTTAATTCTTCAACACTTTCGGGTGGAACAAAAATAAAATTTTCAGCAACAACACACATGCCTGATTTATTGGCGGCAGCAATAATTAAAAGGTGATTTACTGATAAATTTTTTAATAATTCTTTGCGTTTTTTATAGTCGTAATCTCCATTTTGAAAAGCAATAAACGGGGGGACAATTTCAATGCCTTTGTCGCCGTATTTTTTTTGAAAAGTGAGCTCTTCTTCTGTGAGAGATTGTCTGGTTGTATCTGTAAAAATATTCATGTTAATAAAATCCCCTTTTTTATATATTTTCTTCATCTTACATTTATTTTTAGGTGATGTCAAAAAAAATATGAAAAAAAAGTGAGTTTTAATAATTTTGTTTTTGATTGTTTTGCTTTTGTCTTTGTCTTGTTAAAATAATTAAGGGGGATTGTGTATTTATAATCGTGTTTATTTGTTTTTCGTTTACAAATGCACTGTATGCATTTTCATATGCAATGAGTATTTTGGCTTCTCTAGTGAGTTTTTTCTCTAACACAATATCTAAGGGCGTTTTTCCATCTTTGTTTTTAATAAATGGATCCGGATGATTAGTTGATAAGATTGTTGACAAGTCTAATAAATAATTTGTTTTTTCAATGGGATTAACGTGTAATGTTTCTTTGATATAGGCGTTATATGCCTTTATTGTTTTTGAAGAAACAATATGATGCAACAATGTGTCCCCATGGCTATCTGTGCTGTTGATATCAGCGCCTTTGGATAAAAGATTTTTAATATTGAGAATATTGGATGATATTTTGGAATATGGATAAAAATGCACTTCTGAAATTTCTTTTTGCAGAAGGGATGTTAATTCTTTTTGATTATGTGACTCTTTTTCCATCTTTATATACTCCAATTCTTTTGTTTTGAGAAAAAAAATCATAATATATAAAATGGATAAATAAAGTCAATATAAAAAATGTTTTTTTTATTATATATTGTTTTTATTATCCTTTTTCGTTATCTCTTTGAGGGGGGGTGGGCTCGGTTGGTGTTTGTGAAACCGGATCGGCGTTTTCTCTTAGAGTGGGAATAAAAGAAGAAGCGCCGATTTTAAGCCCTGTAAGAACTTTTTCCCCGCCGTTTGCCAGATTTTTTCCGGCTTGTGTTATGTTTTCTGAAAATGGCGAAAGAGTCATTTCCACGCCGCCGGAAATAATATTGGATGCAGCATCCATGGTATTTTCAATTGTGTCTGTAACAGGAGTTCCTGTTAATGTACCATCTTCATTTTTTTCATAGTCTACGGGTGTTTCAATTAATGCTTCGCCGGTGATTAGTTTTGATCCCATATTAATGGGGGTTGTGATGATTTTTTTTCCACTTTGAAGAAGGGTTGTTCCGCCTCGGGAAAAATTTCCTGTTGCCACGTCAACAAGCCCGTTGCTGGCATCAACAACGCCGTCAACTCCTTGGGTTATGCCTAAAATGGCGCGAATAGGGTTTAATAAAAATCGATCCATAAGACTGAGTTTTTCTTCCCTTTCTTCGGTTTGATTGTTGGGATTTTCGTTTTGTTGTTGGGTCATGTGTCTTTTTTTTCTGAATAAGTGGGATCAAAAACGTATAAACGCGCATTTATACGTTTTGAAATAAGTGAGTTTAAAATTCATATTTAAGTTTTAACATGAAAATATTGCTGTGCATTTTTGATATTTCACCTCTGGCACCGCCATCTTCGGTTATTTTGAAATAGCGATATTCTCCGCCAACCGTAACCGGCATAAACGGAAGTTCATATTCAGCACCAAGCATGAATTGATAGGCAGGTGCATTTTCATGTTCAAATCGTGTCATCCCAATGCCAAGTCCGGCATATGGATCAATGATCGGGGTGAGGGGAATATTGATATAACCGTTTGCCATCAGGGCATTCATGGAGGCATGTCCGCCTTTTTTCAGATCCGGTTGGATTTTTAAGTATTCCCCTTCAAAGCGAACATCGGTAAGTGCCAGAGGCAGTTCGTATCCCACGGCTAATGAGTAGCTTAAAGAATCTTCATAACTGGATCTGGACTGTTTTGTGATTTTACCGCCATCGTTAAATGAAGCCCCCAGACCAAAACCGGTGTAAAGCCCGGCGGTTGAAGGCAGACTTATCAGTGAGCAAGATAAAAAGGCGGCAAGTAAAAGTTTTTTCATTTTGTTTCCCTTATTTTGTTAATGATGCATTGATTTTTTGTAACCAAAACCAACATATCAAAATATTCTTTTTGTGTCACTATTTTTTATTGCCTTTTGAAAAATATTTTGATATACTGAGCGAAAAATCTTAACATATTTTATGAAAGGGTATAATTATGAAACTTCCTTTGATGCCAAAAGCAACGGCTGTTTGGTTGGTTGAAAATACAGCGTTAACATTCCAGCAAATTGCTGATTTTTGCGGTATGCATTTTTTAGAAATCCAAGCAATTGCCGATGGTGATGTGGCTTCCAACATTATGGGATTTAATCCGATTTTAAACAATCAATTAACCTTAGAAGAAATTCAACGATGCGAAAAAGATGCTGATGCCCGTTTAGAGCTTCTTCAAAACGAAGAAGTTGAACGGTTGCTCAACAAAGGTTCAAGATATCTTTCAAATGCCAAAAGGGGAGACAGACCATCCGGCATTGCATGGATTGTAAAGAACCATCCGGAAGTTTCCGATGCACAGATTGTTAAATTGCTCAGAACAACAAAAGCAACAATTACATCTATTCGGGAACGCACTCATAAGAATATTCAAAATATTCATCCGAAAAATCCTGTAACCTTAGGGCTTTGTTCAGAAGCTGATTTGAATAAAGTGATTGCGGTTGCAGTTTCAAAAAAATCATAAGAAAGGAACAAAAAAATGTCTGATGATGTTATTTCAACAGTCACTTCCGAAGGGGGAAAGCTGGCTTCTTATATCGAAAGAATTGAAAGAATAGAAGAGGAACGCAAAGAATTGGGTGCCGATGTGCGCGAAATTTTTGCTGAAGCAAAGGGGAATGGGTTTGATGTCAAAGTAATGCGTCAGATTTTAAGATTAAGAAAAATGACGCCTGCGGATCGCGCCGAAACGGAATATTTAAGAGAAGAATATAAAAAACTTTTAGGTATTGCCGAATAGTGCTTGATTTTTAAGTTGTTATTGTGTAAATTCTAAATTGGAATCTTATTGGAGGACCTATTTATGAAAAAAACAGCCTTTTCTTTAATTGTTGCAACAGGGATGTTGTCTGTTATTTCTGCGCAGGCAGAACAAGGCCCTGTTGTTTCCAGAACAGAAACAACCTATTCAAAACAAAATGAAATTATTATGGATGGGTATACCCCGTTGGATGAAATTGATAATTCCGTTAAAACAAATGTGAAAACATATCGCCATCCAAATGCAGATGCGTTAATGCGTCAAGGTGTGCAAAAACCAGTGCAACAACAGGTTCAAGCACCGGCTCAAATGGCCCAACCAAGATATATGCCTATGCCACGGAATGTGCAATATGTTGCCGCACCACAAGGCCATGGTTCTTATCAAGTGAAAGGTCAGGTTGTTGTTCCGCAAAATGCTGGAAATGCTTTGCCGGCACCTGCTGTGCAACCAAGAGCTGTTCCGGCTCAAGTTGGATGTTTGGCAGGAAATAATTGTCCTTCCAAAATTTCAAGTATTGAATATAGACAATCACCGGTAAGAGTTCAATATCCTGTTGTTAGACAGTATCCGGTTTCGGTTGAATATCCGGTAACGGTTCAGCGGGATGTGACGGTACGTCAGCCGGTTGTTGTTGAACAACCTGTTGTCGTTCAAAAACCCGTTGTGGTTAACCAACCGGTTATGGTTGAAAGAGCGCCGGCATATATCCGTCAACAAGCTGTTCGGATGCAACAACAACCTTCTTATGTTCAACAACGTGAAGTGGTTGTTCAAGCGCCAGCTGGTCAGGTGTTGCCACCATGCACAACCGGAAATTGCAGATAAAGAATATTTTTCTTGCAAAATTGAATTATTTTTGATAAAATAAGGTCATCAGGTTTTTCCGGGTGACTTTATTTTTATTTATTTTTTTATTGATTAATCAAATTTTACTTTGAGGCCATATGAAACAAAATCAAAAAAAACGTTTTAATAACGGACGCTTTAACAACCGTAATGCCAGACAGATGATTACAAGGAACACGGTGTTGGAAAGTTCCGGTCCGTGTGGAAAGTTGAGAGGAACGGCTCTTCAACTTTTTGAAAAATATCAAATTGCGGCAAAAGATGCGATGATGCAAAGTGATATTGTTTTGGCGCAAACATGTATGCAGTATGCGGATCATTATATTCGTTTGCAAAATCAGGCCATTCAAAATGAACAACAGATGCGTGGAAATAATAATCAACAGCAAAATATTCAGAATGTGATGACGAAAGAAGATGCTGTTGAAGAAGTTAAAGATGAAGTGCCACTTGTTGAAGTGCCGCAGAGTGAGGATATTTGTTTGCCGGAAAGTTCAATCGATATTGTTGAAGAAAAGCCGGTTGAAGAGCAAAAACCTGAAAAGGAAAAGGCAAAGCGCAAACCACGTGCTAAAAAGGCTGAAAAGGTTGCGGATGAAAAAGCAGAATAAAGATATATAAAATATCTTTTAGAATACTTTAAAAATTAAAATCCTCTTTTTATTTGATATAAAAGGGGATTTTTTTATGAGAAGTATTTTAATTGTTGAAGATAATTTATTAACAGTTTCTTTAATAAAGGATATTTGTGTTTATTCCGGTTTTAAGGTTTTGGTTGCGCAAACATGCACAGAGGCTAAAAGAATATTAAAGAATAAAAAGAATTTTTTTACCGTTATTTTTATGGATATGAATTTGCCTGATGGAATAGGGTTTGATTTGGCAATAGAAATAAAAAAAATGAAGAGATATAAAAGAGTTTTGATGATTCTTTTGACGGGGGAATCATTTATTGATTCTCAATACAGCAAAATACAGACTGTTTTTTCCGGTATTATGCAAAAACCGATTGATGTGAGCCAAGTGATAACTTTTTTAACGCATATAAAATAAAAAAACCATCAGATGACTGATGGTTTTTTTATTTATTCATGTTTCTTACTTATCTGAAACGACCCTGACTTTGTCCAAATGTTGGTGCGTTTGCATTGTCAGAAGTCATGCTGTCTTCAGGAACACTTACAGGGTTATCTGTAGCATTGCCGATAACTGTTGTTGAGCTACCTTTGTCAGCTGAAACATCTGTTCCTTTTGTATGCTCATCTTCCCATTCTGGAATTTCTTCTGGTTCTGGTTCTTCTGGGTCTGGTTTTTCTGGGTCTGGTTCTGGATTAGGGGTTGGTGGAACGACTCCTGGATCATCAGGTCGGAGCCAACCACCTTTACGGAAGGCAAAATAACCAAGAGTTGCAACGCCTAATGTTGCAGCTAAAATTGCCCAGAATTTCCAACCGGTTGGATCATACCAAGCTTTTTCTTCTTTTTCTTTTTCAGCTTGAGCTTGATTTTTTTCATTATCATTTGTTTTTGTTTTATCAACAATATGCATTTGTCCAACGGCTGATTTAGCTGAAGTTGAAGCTTTTTGAAGATCTTGCCAAGAACCGGATTTGCTTGGGATTGAAATTGTTAATTCATTATTTTCATTGCGATAATATTGAACCGCATTTGCAATTGTTGGATTACTGTTGCGTGTTTGCAAAACGCGTTTATGGTTATGTTCGGCGCCTGGATATGGAGCTCTGTTTTCCGGTGTGTCAGCGCATGTTAAAATGAAATGACCGGATGCCGGATCATATCCTTTAACCTGAGCCACAATACCGCCCGGTAATGTGATCGTTGTTTCACCTTTTGGCCCTGTTACCGGTTGTAATTGCGGGGCTTGAACTTGTGGTGCTTGCTCCGGTGTAACGGCCGGTGTTGCCGGTGTTGCATTTTGAGCCAATGCGGCGCTCGCATTTGGTTCTGGTTGTGTAATTGTTGGTTCTCCCATTTATTCCTCCTATATTAGATAAATAATGTAATAATTATATCATGAAAAAAAACGTTTTGCAAATAAAAAAGTATAACCTCTTGAATTTTTGTTTTTTTTTACATGGAATTAGAATTGTTATTCGTATATGCTTGTTGTTCATTGCTGGCGTTCGTTATGTTTTGAGCGGCCGATAATCCGGTGGCTACTGCTTTTTCTTCATGAACGCCCAGGTCTAGAACATTGCTGTTTTGATTTGAATTACTTGATGAGTTTGTATTTGCGCTAAATTTTTGTGATGGTTTATCTCTATTTTTGTTATAAATGGCGATACCACCCCAAGCCAGACCGCCTGCAATAGCAAGACCCAATAAAATTTTCCACCAGTTTTGACTGAACCATGATGGAGAGGAGGCTTTTGAATTTTCGGCCTCTCCCAAATCGGCATTTGTTTTAAAATAGGTGACGTCATTTGTTTTTTGGTTCAGCGATTGAACAATGGATATATATTCGGTTTCGCTTAATTTGACGGGCGGATCTTTTTCGTCAAAACTAATTTGCTTATTTGTTCCTTTTAAGAAAATTTCACCATTCGGGCCAAAATCATAAAAGGCGGATGATGGCTTATTTCCCGCGCCGAAAACGATAACGTTGGCACATTTTGGATTCCCTTGATGCAAGTTGACAATGCTTTCAAGCGTGTGTGCACCGATATATCTTTCTTGCCCGGTTGAGCTGATTTTTGCCGGAATAATTAATCTGGTTCCTTTTGGGGCTGGATTAACGAAATATCTTTTGCCGTTAATTTCTTGAACGCCACCAGATAAAACACTGCCAGATTGCGCATTTTGATCTGCTGGAGGTGTCAAAGTGGCGCCAGCTGCCGATTGATGATTGGTTCCAGAACCTGAAATTCCGAGGGAACTTGCTAATGATCCTGCTTGATCGACAATATTCCCGGTTTGTCTTAACATTGTGTTTCCTTGAGAAAGTCTTCTTGAAATGTTATCCATGCTTTAAGCCTCCTTTTTTGTTTTTTTCTTAGTTTAACAGGGTTTCGCCGTTTTGTCAATAAAAAGAGAGAAAAAAAGTGTTAAATCTTATTAAAAGAGATAAAATATTGACAAAAAACAAGAAAAAGAGTAATGTGCCACGTAAATAAAAGACAAGGTAGGAAGAATGGTTGTTGAAAATGAATTGCTTTTAAATAATATTTATGTGGAAGATTTGATCGGTCGAATCAGAAGTGATAAAGCCTCTTTTGAGGCAAGTGATTGGACGGCTTGTTTGATTTTTGCCATCCAAAAGAAAAATGATGAAATGTTTTCGATTGTTCTTCAAAAATATTTGGAAGGAAAGGCTGATTTTGATTTAAATGCGCCTATTCAAAATGGGTTAAATTTTCTTTCACTTGCGATTATGCACAATCACTTTGAATATTTTCAAAAATTTTTATTATTAGGGGCTTCCCCGCTTGTTTTGGTGGGGCGAAATATTGCCAAAATGAATCAAAAGTTACGTCAGGTTTCTGCTTATTGCGATTCTTTACATATGACGCCATTTTCGATTGCCGTTGATTTGGGGCGTGTTGAAATGATTAAAAGTATGCGCGCTTATGTTGATAAAAAAGATTTGATTTATCAAGCGCTGAGAGTTGTTTCATCAAAAGATAAAGAAGAAATAAGAGCGCATTTATTGGTTGATTGCGAAGAAGAACTGAAAAAGATATTATTTGAAAAAGCCAGAGAAAATGATTTTAAAGCGGTTTTGAATTTACTTAAACTTAATGTTTTGAAAAAGCTTGATATTGAAGATGAAACGGGAGAAAGTCTTTTAAATCAGGTTGTTAGATCTAAGGCCTATGATACTTTTGTTGTTTTAAAAGAAGCAAGAGATGACGGGCTTGTTTCTTTTGATGAAAATTTTGTGTCTCAGCAAACAACGCCTTTAAATGAAGCCATTTTATTGCATCAGGATAATTTTGTTAAAAAACTGTTATTTATGGGGGCAAATCCGTTGCAAAATTTGGGAGAAATTTATTCGGATGCTTCTCAAAAAACAATTAATAAAACGCCTCTTTATACCTTGGTTTCAAAATTTTTAGAAGATAAAGAGGCTTATGGTAACATTTTGTTTTATATCACTTGTTTGTTGCCGGAAGTGGCTTTGGCGTCAGAGGCTGTTAAAATTGCAAAATTTATGGATAAGCGAAGGGTTTATAAAATTTTGCTGAAAAACAGCAGTAATCTTTCCGATATGCCGGTTTATAATGACCGGATGATTAAAGCCGTTAGAGAAGGGGATGTGGATTTGGTTTCTTTTTTGATGAAAAGAAATGTGTCTGTTGTTGAGCCGGTGGGGGATACAACGCCTTTGTATGAGGCTGTTAAGCTTGGAAAAACAGATGTTTTAAAAGTTTTTGTTGATGAATTACCTGTTAAAAAATTAGAAATGCCATTTAAGGGAATATCTCCGTTTTTGGCAGCTGTTTGGTATCAACAAGAAGAGGCGGCGCTTTTGCTTGCGCGTGCCGGTGTGCAGATTCCGGATGCTTTTACAACAGGACAAAGCGTTTTAGGGACAATAATGGAATTTGATATGCCGGTTTTATTAAATGAATTGCTGGTTAAGAAAAGTAAATTAAAAAGCTCAAAAGCATTACAGGAAGTTTTTTGGAAGGCTGTTTCTTTGAAAAGAAATCGCATTGTTAAGGTGTTATGTGATTTAAAAGTTGATATGTCATATCAAAATACGTTTGGAACAAATTTATTTTTGCTTGCAACCAAAAAAAGGAATTTTGAAGCGGTTCAGTTGCTGTTAAAAAGCGGTATGGATATTGAAAGTGTTGACGGTGAAAAATTTTCGGCCCTGCATTATTCGATTTTGACGAAAGATGAAAAAACATTTAATTTTTTGATTGAAAATGGGGCTAATGTGAATGCGCAAAATATTTATGGGCAAACGCCATTAATGATGGCAGCGCAAAAGGGATTGGTTAAAATGGCGGCTGTTTTAATTGAAAACAGGGCGGATGGTCTTATGAAAGATCAAAATGGTAAAACGGCTTTTTATTATTATCAAAAGTATAAAGAAAAATTTTTAAAAACAAAGAGCTGTTTGAACCAAAAAATAAAGGAATAAAAAAAGCCGTTGATTTGTTTCAACGGCTTTTTGATTAACCTAAAATGTTATTAATGTTTTCCAGTGGTGATGAAATATTTGTTTCTTGATTTGACTCATTTGTAAGAGATTTCATCGCAGCACTGGCAAGGGTGGCTGTAACGGCATTACCGCCGGCAATTTTGCCGATACAGGCAGATAAAAGCATCTCAAAAATATTAGAGGCCAAAGAAGGTTCTTCCTGTGAAGTTGAGGTGGTATTTGCTGTGTTTTCCCTGTTTTGTTGGTTTCTTTGTGCTAATTGATTTTGAACGTCACTTTCGGTGAGGTATCTTGTGTTTTCAAAAGTATAATTATTGACGTTAAAATATCCCTTTTGATAGGCTAACATCATTTCTTCACTCATTTGTGACGACCTGCCGTCATTTCCGCGACGAGTTGCATTGGTGGCTAATCCGTTTTGAACCCAAAGTTCCCAAGGAAAACTCATGCCCGGATCTGCTTTTCGGCTGGGAGCAATATCTGAGTGCCCAACAACGTTTTCCGGTTGAATGTTTGGATTTCTGGACATGATATCCTTTGTTAACCAAAGGCCGGCTGCGGCTTGTTCCGGTGTGATTTCTTCACCTGGGCCACATTGAAATTCAATGCCGATAGAACGTTGGTTGATATTGCGAACTTCTTCACCGGTTACTAAACGCCAAGAAGATTTACCGGCATGGTTGGCTGCGGTATCTTCCGGACAAAAACAATAAATTTTTCCATCTCTGTCAACAACATAGTGCGCTGAAACAGGTGGATTTGTTTGTTGTGTAAATGTGGCTGCCGTTGAGTCAAAAGAAGAAGATTCCGTTGTGTGCATAATCAACATATCGATTTGTTGCCCGTTTCTGCTACGACTTCTTGGCCCGTAATATCTTTCTTGGCAGTATGAATTGTCAATAATCATTTGAATTGCTCCTTATTTCGTTTATATAACCTATTATACATCGAAAAGAAAAAATCGTCAAATTATTTTTAGGGGCGCGTTTAAAACAAAGGCGGATAAATTTGTTAAAAAAATCAAATGTCCTCTTGACAAAAAAGGTATTTTTTTGTATAGTCCTGCGCAAAAAGGTCGGATAGGATGAGGACCTTAAAAATGACATCAATAAAGAAAGGAGATTTTATGTCACTTGATTCATTTTTTAATCCGTCAAGTATTGCTGTTGTCGGTGTTTCAAATGACCCGAGCAAATTGGGTGCCGTTGTTTTTAATAATGTGATCGATGCCGGATTTGAAGGTAATTTATATGCCATCAACCCAAAATGTGCCGGTCAGGAATTATATGGAAAACCTTGTTATGCTTCTGTTGCTGATTTACCGGAAGCCATTGACTTGGTTGTTGTTGTCGTTCCTGCAAAATTCACAATGCCGGTTATTGATGACGCTATTAAAAACAAAACAAAAAATATCAGCATTATTACAGCTGGTTTTGGTGAAGTTGGTAATCATGAATTGGAAGATTCTATTGCTGAAAAATGTATGGCCAATGGCATTAACTTGTTGGGCCCGAACTGTTTAGGTCATATTTCAACATTTGATAAAGTAAACGCCAGCTTTGCTGATGGTTTCCCTGCTCAAGGTAACGTTGCCTTTGTTTCTCAATCAGGCGCATATTGCTCTGCTTTGATGGACTGGGCTCGTGAAAAAGGCATTGGGTTCTCTCACTTTATTTCCATCGGAAACAAAGCATTGCTTGCTGAGGATCGTTTGCTTGATGCTCTTAAAAATGATAAAAACACAACAGCTTTCATTTTTTATTTGGAATCACTTAAAAACGGTAAAGAATTTTTGCGTGTTTTAAAAGAAGTTTCAAAAACAAAACCGGTTGTGATTATGGAACCGGGTAAATCTCAAAAAGCTCAAGCTGCCAGCTTGTCACATACAGGTTCTTTGGCTCCGAACTATCGTGTTCTTGAAATTGCTTTGAAAGGATCTGGTGCTATTCAAGCATACACAACAAGAGAATTGTTTGGTTTATTGGAAGTGTTGCAATATGCTAAACACACAGAATTTGACGGCTCTGTTGCTATTTTAACAAATGCCGGTGGCGTTGGCGTTCTTTCCAGTGACTTATGCGAAGACAATGGTTTGGATTTGGCAAGACCTTCTGATAAAACAATCGACGCTTTAAAGGCTGTTTTGCCGGCTGAAGCTGCCTTTGGTAACCCAATTGACGTTATCGGTGATGCCAGAGCAGACAGATATGAAGCTGCTTTAAAAGTTCTTTGCGAATCAGGGGAATATAAAAACATTATCGTTCTTTTAACACCGCAAATGGTTACAGATGCAACAGGAACGGCTGAAGCCATTGTTAAAGTTTCAAAAGAATATGATTCAGTAAACGTTTTTGCTGTTTTTGTTGGTGGTGTTAAAGTTAAAGAAGGACGCGATATTTTGGAAGCCAACAAAGTATTGAACTATGAATATCCGATCGATGTGATTCGTTTGTTGGGTCTTTTGAAAGCTCAAATGGCTTATCGTGGTGTTCAATCTGTTTCAGTTGAAACAAATGAAGTACCGGCCGATATTATGAATGCTGTTCAAGCTGCTAAAGATGAAGGTTTGGCTTCATTACCGCAAAACGTTGTGAACATGATTATGGACCACTATGGTATTGATTATCCAAAGAGTGGTAACTTCACAGATCGCGAAGCTGCTTTAAGTTTCTGTAAAAATATTTTCCCGGCTCCGGTTGTTTTAAAACTTTCAGCTCCGGATGCACTTCATAAAACAGAAATGAAGGGTATTTACTTAAATGTAAACGATGAAAAGAGTTTTGATGAAGCTTGGAATGGTTTGAATGGATCTATCCAAAAATTTGAACTCAAAGGCGCCAGTGTCTTGATTCAAGAAATGATTGTGAAGGCAACGGAAACAATTATCGGTGTCAACTCTGATAAAAACTTTGGTCGTATCATGGTCTTTGGAACCGGTGGTATTTATACAGAAGTGATGAAAGATACAACACTTCGCATTTTACCAGCTGCTGATTTTGACGCCATGATCAAAGAAACAAAGGTTGGAACAATTTTAAATGGTGTTCGTGGTGAAGAACCAAAAGCTGTTGGTCCTTTGGCTGAAACACTTAAAAAAGTTCAACAAGTTGTTCTTGAAATCCCACAAATTACGTCAATTGACGCCAACCCGGCATTGGTCACAAAAGACAGAGCCGTTGTTGTGGACTTCAAAATGTTATTGAAATAAGATAACTGATTGAAAAGAAAAAGCCATCGATATTTTCGGTGGCTTTTTTTATTGGTTTTTTTAGTAGATGAGATAAACAAAAAGCTCTCTTGTTTTTCCTTTTTTTAGACACAAGTTTATTTTGTTGTTAAAAAAAAGGAGAAAAAAATGAAAAAGAATGCATTTATTTTGGTGGGAGCTTTTCTGGTATCTTTCAATGTTTTTTCGATGCCGGTTTTGCACATGCTCATGGATACAAATGAAATGGATCAAGCGCAGATTCAAGCTCAAATTCAAAAGGATAAACAAGAAGTTAAAGAAATGAAAAAAGAATTTAAAGAAAAAAGAAAAGAAGAAAAAAAAGAATTTAAGCGGGAAAGAAAACTTGAAAAGAAAGAGTTTGAAGAACGGTTGCGTCAAAAAGAAGCTGAAATAAAAATACTTGAACAAGCAGAATAAGTTTTTCCTATATCATGTGAAAGATTCTGCCTGTTTTAACTTTACTTTTTTTGTTTCTTGTGTTAAGATTTCTTAAACTAAAAGGAGTTAAAAATGAAAACGTTGGAACAGGCAGAATTAAGAGTTCATTCTTTTGAAAGTGGCGGAACGGTGGATGGTCCCGGTATCCGTTTTGTTGTTTTTACACAAGGCTGCCCTTTAAGATGCAAATATTGCCATAATCCGGATACATGGAATCCTAAAAACGGTAAAGCATATCCGGCAAAAACTTTGGTAAATGAAATTTTAAAATATAAAACATTTATGACGTTTTCAAAAGGTGGGGTCACTTTTTCCGGTGGTGAGCCATTGGTTCAAAAAGAAAGTTTGGTGCCGATTTTTGAAAAGTTAAAAAAAGAAGGTGTTCATATCGCGCTTGATACGGCAGGAACAACCAATATTGATGAAGTGACAAAAAGGGTTGTTGAATTGACTGATTTGGTGATGTTAGATGTGAAGCATTTGGATCCCGCTGGGCATAAAAATTTAACAGGGATGACGAATGAAAAATGCTTTGATTTTTTAAAGTTGCTGAAAGAAAAAAATGTTCGTACATGGGTGCGTTGGGTTGTTGTTCCCGGTGTGAATGATACGGAAGAATATGCGCATCAACTGGCAGCATTTTTAAAGCCGTATGATAATGTGGAACTTGTTGAAATTTTGCCTTATCATAAGTCAGGTGTTTTCAAATGGAAAGAGTTGGGTTTGAATTATGAACTCAATCATATTAAAGAACCATCGCATGAAATCATTGAGGAATTGGCAAGTATTTTAGAAAGTGCTCATATTAAAACACTTTATGCATAAAAAAATCCCTTGCATTTGATGAAAAAAAGATAGATACTGAAAACATATATCAAAAAAGGGGATAAAATATGAAAGTGAACAAAAAACTTAAATTTATCATAAAGTTTAGTCTGTCCGTTGTTATTTGGTCTTTGATTTATTTTCTGTATATTTTGCCGTTTTTAGGTCTTTTATTCAATTTTAATTTTTTATCGCCGGATGCCTGGAATGAAAAATATTTGGCATTCATTAATTATAATTGGCGCATACGGACACTGTCAGACGTTTTGCTCTTGACAATGATGATTTGTATATTGCCGATTTATTTGGTTGGTTTATGTTTCTTTTTCAAAATTAAATGGAAAATTTTTATGATTAAGCCAAAGCCAAAAGCCGTGGTAAAACGCGCGTTGGATATTAAAAAAGATAAACCACAATATGCAAAACCGCGTGCGATGCCGTCAACTATTCAAATGTCAAAATATGTGGCGCCACAATTGCCCGGTCAGGAGAAACAAGAAAAAACAGCTGCTGGTAACAAAAGTCATAAAAATGTGTTACAGATGATTAAACAGATGGCTGTTGTTGCCAGAAAATTCAAAGTTGAAATCTTTCAACATATTTTGCTTGAAGGATTTCGGGTGCCGATGGCTATTTCAACGGCTGCCAGAGCCATGATGATTGAAATTGTGAATGCAAAAGGGGCCAATTGGTCTGTTGATTTTAAAGAGGATATTCTTGAAAGTGCTTGGTATTCGCAAGAAAAGGTTATGGAAAAAATGGCGCTTGATTTGATAAAGGCATCGGCGGCACTTGAAAAAGCAGAGCCGGGGTCCGAAGTTATCAAGGTGATTTGTTTGACAGACGGTCGTCTTTTGAATGCTAAACAAACGGTTGAATATTTTAAAAAATATGATATTCATTTGATTTGTTTTAATGGGGGTGAACCTAAATCTGATATTTTAGATTATGCCTCATTTATTGCTTCTTATTTTGATTTGAAAGAAGGAGAACAAGATCCTTCCTTGGTTAAATTGCCGAAAGTGCCGTTTAAGCAAGGTGCGAACTCTCAGACAACAAATCAGGATGTTTCAACAAAAGATACAAAAGGGGAAACTAACAATGCAGAATCCGGAAATAATGCCACTGTTCATCAGACTCAACGGGCTGACACTGCGACAGATGAACACACTCAAACACCGTTACCGCAGGCAACAGTTGAGTCATCAAATAAAATATCGGGTGCTCCGGATTTTCAGGAAATCGATGAAGCGACAATTCCTCAAGTTGAAGAAACATTTTTAACACCGGAAACGTTGCCGGAGCAAAAATTGATTGATGAAGATTCAAATGAGGATGATCCGAAAATTGTGACGGCTGTGGCTAAAGGATAATAAAAAAAGGTATTCGAATGAAAAAAGATAAGAACATAAATTTTGCTGAATTAATTGCAACATTTTTTTATTCTGGAAAAAGTAAAATCGCGCCAGGAACTGTTGGTTCTTTTTGCTCATTACCCTTAGCCGGCGTTGCTTATGCGCTTGGTTGGGAAGCTGTTTTAATTGTTTCAATTTTAGTTTATTTGTTGGGTATTTGGGCGACTAATGAAGTTTTAAAAACAAGTAAAGATAAAGATCCCGGATTTGTTGTGATTGATGAAACGGCAGGGCAGGTAATCAGTTTTCTTTTTGTTGCCGTTGTTATGCCTTTTTCATGGCTTAATTTATGTTTAGGTTTTGCCCTTTTTAGGCTTTTTGATATTGTGAAAATTTGGCCTTGTTCTTTTTTTGATAAAAAGGTTGTAGGGGCTTTTGGTGTTATGAGCGATGATGTTTTTGCTGGATTTTATGCGGCAGTTTTGTTGCTTTTAATAAATATTTTTGTCTTGTAATTAAAAGGAGTATAAAATGACAGAAGAAGAAATTTTGAATAATAATGCACATTTTAAACATGCTGCAGAATTATATGCCAAAGCAAAAGGATATGAATTGACACCATTTGCTGATCGTATTATCAATCGGTGTTTAAATGCTTGTAAAGGATGCTGTCCTTGCGATGTGAGCAGAGGTTTTTGCCCTTGCGGTGAACATGAAAAAGAAATCGAAGAAAAAGGACATTGTCACTGTAATTTATTTAAAAAACCGGAATAAGTGTTTTTTTTATAAGTGTTTTTAAAATAAAAAAGCAAGTTTTTGACTTGCTTTTTTTGTTTCGTAGATAAGCATTATGCAAAGCTTTTTTAAAGTGATTTTATAAAATATAAATATTTCTTGACAAAAAACAAAAGATATGTTATACTCTTTAAAAATTAATTGGTTAACAAAGAGGGGAACATGTCTTTCAATAATAAAAAAGTTAATTTTAATGTTGGGATGAATAATTTAATCTCATTGAGTGAATTTTGTGCATTTATAGGGAAAAAGGGTGCTTTTGTTTCAAAGTTATTTAAATTTATTTTAAAAGAAGGCGTTGATGAACGTTTTGTAGACGAAAATGGCGAAATTCTTTCGGTTTTTTATGGAACCAGTGTTAAGATTACTGCCAAAAATTTATTTATTGATAAACGCGCTATTCAATATTTTATTAAAAAATATGAAAAAGATTTAATCAATTTTGGCGTTTCTGCTGAAATGTTGAAATCGGTGATTTATGAATTGCCAAGAGTAACGGCCGGTAGTGAGAGCGTTGTTAATCTATGGGAAGTTATGGCAAAATTATCTCCGAATACAAAATGTGTCAGTGAATTATGCAAATATGTGAAAGACAATTATTTGGATGCGAAATATCCGGTTACTGATTCAAAAGGATATATTCACATGGAGCCTGTTTTTGCTTTTTCAAAAGGAAAAGCTGGCAGATCCAGTATTGTGATGAAAAAAGATGCCTATTCTTCTTTTATGAAAAGATATAAAGAATTAATTAAAAAAGAGGCAGCGCGATTAGATTCAGCTTCAACGATTATCAGTTTAAGAGGCGTATTACGTGAGCTGAATATGACTGAAAATAAAGATCTTCTTTTAAAAGACTTTATTATCAATAACTGTTTAGATGAAACATTTACATTCAAAAATGAAGAGGGAAAAGTTGAAACACTTCCTTGTTTCAGTTATACGGATGAGAGGTATTTGAGCATTGATAAGCGAGGATTAAGATCTTTTGTTTCGCATCATGAAGCAGAGCTTCGTAAAATCGGATTTAAAAATTTTGCGCATGTTTTGGCTGATAAACCAAAGTTGATAGGGCGTGGGCAACTTTATTCGTTGAAAGACGTGCAAATCTTATTAAACAGCCCTAAGTTGTTGAAAAAAATAACGCAATTTTTAGAGGAAAAAGGGGTTGATAGCTTAAAAATAAAATTGTCGGATGAAAAAGAATATCCTGTCTTTAAAGAATTTTATTTTAAAGGGCAAAAAGGATATTATATGCCTAAAGCATATTTAGATACTTTTTTAATGCAACATCAGGACCTTTTGGAATCTTTTGGCACCAGAAGAGAATTTATTTTGGATCGCAGTGGTGTTCAAAAAATTCCTTATAAGGATAGTCAAATGATTGTGTTTGATGATTTCTATCAATATTTAACAACGGATGGCAGATTTCATAAAGAGCTTTCTAATAAGATTAAAACCCTTTTTAAAGATGAAACATATGAATATAAAGATGAAATGGGTTTGACTCAAAAAGCACCTGTTTTTCAAACGGTTCGTTCCGGTGTGGGTATTGTGACGGTTTTCAAAAATGAACAAGCGCTTAAAAGTTTTATTTCCAATCATCGCCATTTTTTGATCAAAAACGGTATTAAAAAAGATGCACTTGAAAAACTTTTGGGTGAAAAAGAAGTGATTAATTATACAGAAGACTTTGTTCCTCTTTATGATTTTCCAAAAGTTTTTCATCAGTCAAAGACAAATATTATAAAAACAACCAGAGAAAAATATTTGAATGAAACATATCCAACTTATGATGAAAATGGTGTGTTGTTACAAAAACCTATGTTTGTGGCAATGCAACATGACGGCAAAGGGATGATTTTTTATGGAATTAAAAAAGATATGTTGGTGCATTTTGCGAAAAAACACCAAGAAGAATTGAAAATTTCAGACCTTGTTATAAAGGATTTGGCCGGTGAAATCAAAATTTCCACAAAAATGCCTGAGCATTTGACAATCGCCGATTTATTTAAAGGTATGGGAAAAGATAGCAGAAACACCATTGTTAAAATGGAAGACTTCGTTGTTCAAAAGTGCATGAATGATATGTTTGTAACAAAGAATGAAGCAGACACATTGATTACAAAACCGATTTTTTCGTATCGAAGACAAAAAGAAAGCGGTTCAGTGAAAGTTTGTATTGATGTAAACGGTTTTTCAACGTTTTTTAAAAAATACAGAAACGAAATGGCACAAATGGGAATTAATTTGACTGTTTTTGCGCAAAGGGTAAAAGAGTCAAAATTATCGATGAGGCATTTTATTTTAAATCGACTGAAACAGTTGGGTCGGGTATAAGACAAAAAAGAGCGGTAATCCGCTCTTTTTTTTATTTATTTTTGAATGGAGGTTTGTTATATCTCAAAGTATGTAAAAAAACAGATGGGGAAGGTAAAAATGAAAAAAATAATTTTAGCTATTGTAACTATTGCCGTTTTATGAGGGTTTTATTGCGTAAATGTGATTAATTCTCTTGTTGTTTTGGATGAGAATGTTAAATCAACTTGGAGTCAAGTGCTTAATCAATATGAACGTCGGGCCGATTTAATACCGAATTTGGTGAATACGGTTAAAGGATATGCCTCTCATGAAGAAACCGTGTTAAAAGAAGTGATTGAAGCAAGAGCAAAGGCAACAAGTGTAACTATTTCAGTTGATGAATTAAATAATGCAGAAGCAATTGAAAAATTTCAACAAGCACAAGGCAATCTTTCTTCAGCTTTATCTCGTTTGATGGCAGTTGCTGAGCAATATCCTGATTTAAAAGCAGATGAAAACTTTTTATCTTTGCAAAGCCAGCTTGAAGGAACGGAAAATCGCATTGCTGTTGCAAGAAAGGATTATGTTGAAGCTATTAGATATTTTAACATTAAAATCAGAAAAATACCTAATAATTGGATCGCTCAAAATTTTACAGAATTAACAGTTAAGGAAACATTTGAAATTGAACAAAAGAAAAAAGAAGGTTCCTGTTGTGCAATTTTAAAAAAGGTCTGTGAGATATGAGAAGAAATATTATTTTATTTTTGTTTTGTTATTTTTTCTCTTTTGTTGGATGGACGGATTTAATTCGTCCATCTTTTTATGAGAAAACGGCTTTGCCGACTTTAACGGGACGCGTTGTTGATCAGGCAAATATTTTAGATGTTGAGACGGAAAATAAAATTTCAGCTATTTTGGAGCGTTTGGAACCTAATCAAGTTGTTGTTGCAACCGTTTCCACGTTAAATGGAAAAGAAATTGAAGAATATGCTTTGCGACTTGCAAGATTTTGGGCCTTAGGGGAAAAGCAAAAAGATAATGGATTGTTATTTTTAATTGCTCCAAATGAAAGGCAAACGCGTTTAGAGGTTGGATATGGGCTTGAAGGAATAATAACGGATGTTTGGGCGCATCAGGTTATTGAAAAAGAGGTGTTGCCTTATTTTCGAAAAAATGACTATCGGAATGGTATTTTAAATGGTGTGAATGCAATAGTAACTGCGTTAAGCTCTTAGATAAGTTTTGGCGAGAGTTTTTCTTCCTTTGATCAAAAAGAGTCAATGCCATTAGGAATTGCTTTCTTTTTATGTGTTTTTGCCTGTTTTTTTATAACGTTTATTTATGTGGTTATCAAAGAAATTTTCTTTGGAAAAAGAACGCCTGTCAGAGATAATCAGAAAGGGGGTTCCTCATTTAAAATCGGTTATCATTTTCCCAAAAGAACAGGGCGTTCTGTTTTTAAAGGTAAAGGCGGGCGTTTTGGCGGTGGTGGGTCTTCCGGTCGATGGTAAAAAAAAGAAAACCGGTCTGTTGAGATCGGTTTTTTTTATTGGTTTATCAAAAAGATATACCGTTTTTAATAAAAGCTTTCAGTTAGCGCTTTGGTGTGGAATTATAAAAATATCTATAAATTGTTTGACAAAGGAGTTTTGATTTGTTAGGCTCAAAAGACATACCAATAAAAAAAGGTGGTTAAATGAAAGAAAAAACAATTCAACAGTTAAAAGAAAATTTTTATATTCTTTTAGAAAAATATATTCAAAAAGAAAAGGCGTTGACCGGTCGGGAAGAATGTCCGCGTAAAGAAGTTATATTAAATCTGTTTTTGAATGAAACAGAAAGATATATCGGCGGAACCTTTGATTATTCGAGAGTTTTTTCAAGTCGGGAAATTAAGGTTTTAAACTATGCCCATTCGTTGTTGTTTAAAATGCAAAAAGGTGAGATTTCCACTCAACAAATATATGAAGATTTGAAAAATTTTTCGGTGGCAACAAAAGATTTTTATGATGCTGTTTATGAGGAAAATTCAGGGGAATATGAGAAATTGTTGGGGGCAGATAAAAATATTAATACCTCTCAATATCAATCAACACCGCTAATCAATGCTATTAACAATGCAAATTTAAAGATGGTGAGTGATATTATTAAAATGGGAGCTGATGTGAATCAGCCGGATAAAAAGGGGTTAAAACCATTATATCATGCCTTAGTTTGTCGAGGAATTGCCAGTGGGGCAAATCATTCCACTATTGTTCAATTTTTGATTAATGCCGGCGCGAAAACAACGAATTTGGATGGAAAAGGTTCTTCTGCGCAGGTGTTGGCAATCCAGAACAATCGTCCGCGTTGTTTGATGATGTTGATGCAACAGAAAAAATCAACGAATGAATATATCATTAATGAAGAAGGAAAAAAAGTTTCTTTTGCAAATTATGCCGTTCAAAAATCCTTTTATAAGTCATTCCAAGTTTTGCTTGCTCATGGAGCGGATATTCATGCTGTTGATGAAACGGGATTATCGCCTTTTCAAACTGCTTGCAAGTTAAAGAAAGAGGCTTTTACCGAATTAATGAACGAAACATCAAATACTGATATGGGCTTAGTTGGTCAATCGATAAAATTTGAAAGCAGAAATAATCCGTGTAAAATTGTTTCCGCTTCTGTTTCGAATAATCAAAATTCCCAGAAACAACTTATCAGTTGCAGGGGTGATTTTCAATATTTGCATGATTGATAAAAAAAGAAGCACTCTGTCAATAAAAAGGGAGGAAGAGCGACAGAGTGCTAACTTAAAATTTCAAAAGAAGGCACTTTACCAAAGGGAGGAAGATGAAAGATAAAGCGCCTAATCTAACCCTAACATTTTCAATATAGAGATTAAAAATATAACTGTCAATACCTTTTTTAAATAAAATTAAATTTTTTTTTAATTATTTAATTCAAAATGTTATCTTGTTCTTTTAAAGTGCTGAACGTGTTTTTCTTTTAACACGGTTTTTTGTTGTTTTTCCTGTTTTTTGATCACATAATTCATAGGTGTTACATATTTTTTATCGGTATTTATCTCTTTGGCACCTGCTTGAATTAACCTTTTTGCAATATTTTTATTTTTTGCTTTCAGCGCATAAACAAGGGGCGTTTGCCCATTATTATTTGGCAAATTGATATTGGCATGAGAGTTGATGAGTAAATCCACAATTTCTTCATTTCCATAAAAAGCGGCCCAATGTAAAGCGCTTTGTCCGTATTTATCTTTTTTATCCGGATCAGCCTTGTTTTTTAAAAGTAGGGAAACAATTTCTTTATTGTTATGTTGCGTTGCAATATGCAATGGACAAAAACCATTTAAATCACCCAAGTTTGGATTTGCTCCTAAATCAAGTAATTTTTTCGTTGTTTGATTTTTGGCGCTTAATGCGGAAAATTGTAAAGGTGTTTTGCCAAAGCGGTCATGCACATTGATATTACCGCCAAATTCGGCTAATAGTTCAATCGTTTGATCGGAGCCGGAAAAAGCGGCGACATGCATGGCATTATAGCCGTTTTTATCGGCAAGGTTCGGATCCGCGCCCAATCGTAAAGCCAATTCCAAATCTTCGGTATTGTTGTTGGCGGCGCAAAAACGCATAAATCTGGCAAGGATTTTTTTATCAATTTCAGTCATGTGCACCGCCTCCTTTCTTTTATATCTTATATATCTATTATACAATAAAAAGCAAAAAACGGCAATATATATTGCAAGTTATTGATTTTTTGATTCTTTTATGAGGATTGAAAGAATTTTTTCAAGGGCTTTTTGTGCTTTATATCTGGCCTGACGAATGGTCATACCTTCATCATAGGCTAAAATTTTCCAAGGAACGCCATCGTATTTTTGCCACAAAATCCGCCGTTCGGTTGGTGTTACCCAATTTAGCCAGACAAATTGAACGGTATCGGCCATGTCAATTTCTTTGGGGGTAGGGGAAAGGGGACTGTTATAATTTTCATTTGCAGTGGAAATTATGCTTGAAGCCAGACAACTATGTGGTTGTTTAGGTTTAGGTGTTGGATATTTTCTATAAATTTGACATGCTTTTTTGATTTGAAGTTTTACATCGTCTAATGAAAATTGAGCCATTTAAATTCTCCTAAAAAATGAGTGATAAAACAAATAAATTGATTAAATTTTTCTCATTTCTTCATAAATCCAGGTTCTATAATCAATAAATTGCTTAAATTCATAAACTTTATGGGGCATCAGATGTTTGATGAAATGTTCTTGGGTGGGGTGAATGGGAGTGTTTTTATAATTAAATTGTATAAAACGTATATTTCCCTTTGGTAAAATCAATAAAATGGTTCCGGAGCCCGGAATTGCCTTAAATAAGATGCGATCTGAAAAGATGGTGCGCGTCCAATCAGAAGCATAGGAAAGAAGCATTTTTGAATTGCTGATTTTAGAAGGTGAAAGAATCACTTCTTTATTTATTTCCTCGTTATTTTCAGCTATGGTCAATGCTTTATTTTTTTTCTTAAAAAAGTTTTTAAAGAAAGAAGAATGGGATTGATTTTTCAAATTTAACAGCATGTCCAGTCGCTTTTTTGATTCTTGAAGGTCAACATTAAGTTCTTTAATTTGCTCTTTGAATTGATTGGTGATTTCTTTAAATTCTGATTTGAATTTTTCAGCATTTTCTTCAATGAGTTTGAAGGCTGTTTCATCCGATTCATTTTCTTGAAAAAAAGGATCATCCGAAGGGATTTTAATCTCTTTGATGAGGGGCGTGGATTCATTTCTTTTTTTTAGAGGCGATAAAATTTTTCTGTTTTCTTTTGTTTCTTTTTTCATGGGAATTGCGGTTTCATTTTTATAAGATTTTTCTGCGTCTTCTATGATTTCTTTAAAAGACGTGTTTTCTAAAGCAGGAAGTGGTTTTAAAAAAGAAAGTGAACTAAGCGGGTGTTTTTTCATAAAATGCTCCTTATTTTTGTGTGGATATGTATTAAATGTATTATTTTAAATAAAAAAGTCAATATGTATTTTTCTTTCGAGGGGGATTTTTTTTATAATCTTTTGATTTTGTTTGTATTATTTTTATAAAAAATATTTTTTAATTTAATAAAAAGAAGTTGAAAAAATATAAAATTTTTGGTAAATATATAAAAATCAAATAGTTAAGGAAATAATGGTATGATACGAAGAAATCTAACTTTATTTAAATGGGATAATTTTTTGGGTGGTTTATGGCCTCTTTCAACTTTATCCATTATTTATTTTGAGCAAATTACCCATTCTTATGCCATGGCAACAGCGGTGTTTGCTTTTTCATCCTTGGTAACAACTTTTATGGAAATTCCGGTGGGTATTTTTTCGGATCATAAAGGAAGGCGGCAAATACTTCTTTGGTCGCCAATTTTAGTGTTTATTACTTTTCTTTGTTGGGCATTAGCCGGTGAGTTTTCTTGCCCTTGGTTATTGTTTGTTGGCTCTGTGTGTTGGGGAACAAGTGCGGCCATTGCTTCCGGTACGCAAGAAGCCCTTGTTTATGAAACAATGGAAGAGTTAAAAGAGCAGGGGGATTTTAATGTTCAATATGCTAAAAATGGCGGCTGGAACCAAATTGGATTAGCGGTGAGCGCCATTTCAGCGGCGGTGATATCATACTTTTTTTCCATTCAGACATTGGCTTGGGTTTCTGTTTTGCCGGCACTTCTTCAAGTCGGTGTTGTTTATTTCTTTATTGAACCAAAGAGAATCAGGGGAAATGAGAAAGTTAATTCTTATAAGCATTTTTTAATTGCTTTTAGACGGTTGCGCCGGAATAAAAGGCTTCGTTTCTTTGCCTGCATTCAATTAATTGATAATGCTTTTGGAATGGCTTCCTTTCGGTTTGAAAGTGCTTATTTTCAGATGTTTGTTTCAGACTGGCTGATTAATATGGCAAGGTTTTTAAAACAGCTTTGCGGAATTGTCAGCTTTTTTATTGTTCCTTATATCAGAAAGATTGGAATGATTCGGCTTTTCTTTTTTTCAATGATTGGAAATGTGTTTGTTCGTGGGTTGGGCGTTCTTTTAAGCAATGTTTTTACGCCATTTATCATGTCGAGTGTTAATCTTTTTTATGGAACGGCAAGAACGGCAAATGCGGATATTATGCAAAAAGAATTTTCGCCCAATCAACGCGCAACGATGCAATCGATTATTTCTTTTTTATCTGGTATTTTGCTGGCTATTGTTATGGTGTTATTTGGTGTGTTAGGAGATTTGTTTGGACCGGCGTTTGCGATTATTTTGGGCATTGTTGTTAAACTTTTAATTTTGATTGTTTCAGGATTGCTTTTTAAAACAGTTTATAAAAAGGCATAAAAAGAGGAGGAAAAATGAAAAATTTAATAAAACCCAAAGCGTTAAAGACGGGTGATTTAGTTGCCACTGTTTCGCTTTCATGGGGAGGGGCAAGTGTTTTTCCTTACCGATATGAACAGTCAAAAAAGCAATTTGAAACAGCTTTTGATGTGAAAAGTGTTGAAGCACCACATGCACGAGCTTCTGCTGAAATGCTTTATCAAAATCCAAAACTTCGGTTAGATGATTTAATGTGGGCTTTTGAAAATAAGGATGTGAAAGCAATTTTAACGAATATTGGCGGTGATGATACCATTCGATTACTGCCATTGATGAACGAAAAACATTTTGAAATAATGCGGAAAAATCCAAAAATATTTTTGGGTATGTCGGATACAACAGTAAATCATTTTATGTGTTTTAAAGCTGGTTTAAGCTCTTTTTATTCTCCCTGCCTTTTGTTTGGATATGGAGAAAATGGCGGTGTTCCTGATTTGTTGCTTCAAAATACGAAAAAAACGCTTTTTTCAACAAAGGCGATTGGAAAGCTTTCTGAAAGTGATTTTTTTATTGTTGATAGAATAGATTGGGCGCTTCAAAATGCGCCACTTCGTTCGCATATCCCTTCAACCCCTTGGCGATATATTGGAAGTAAAAGGAAGGTTCAGGGGAGATTACTTGGCGGGTGTATGGATCTTTTTCAATTTATTAATGGCACTTCTTTATGGCCCGAAAAAGAAGAATGGGCGGGTGCGATTTTATTTTTGGAAACAAGTGAAGAAAGGCCTTCGCCTTTAAGTTTACTTTATATGATGCGTAATTTGGGCGCGCAAGGGATTTTACAGGAGTTAAAAGGAATTTTGTTTGCAAGACCAGGTGGCGAGTTTGATGAAAGTGAATCGGCGATAAAAGAAGCTTATTTAAAAAGTTATGAAGAATATGACGCCGTTCTTTTAAAAGTTTGCAAAGAATTTGATGTGGATATGCCGATTGTGACCAATATGGATTTTGGCCATACGGTGCCGCAACTTCTTTTGCCTTATGGGGCATTATGCGAAATTGATCCTTTAAATAAACAAGTATCAATTTTGGAAAGTGCTGTTGAATAAGTGGACTATAAATTTACCCAGTTTTCAATATGTTGTTTTAAAATATTCAGATGGCCGATTTGTCTATCCGGCGTTTTATTGCCATGACTATCGCATCCACCGCTGACAAAAAGAGCATTGGTTTTTGCATAATCAAGCAGTAACTTTTGTTGCTCTTTTGTAGCAGATGGGTGAAAGCATTCAATCCCATCTAGCTCTTTTTGGGCGCGAAACTCATTGATAAATTGAATTGTATTCGTAAAACGATATTCAAAAGGATGCGCTAAAAAAGCAAGCCCACCTGCTTGATGAATGGTATCAATCACGTCTTTAAAGTTGGGTTCGCCATCTTCTTTGGCAACAACGCAATAATCACTTTCGGGATTGAGAAGGCCTTTGCGGATAAAAGCATTTAAGCTGTTGGCAAGTTCCCCTAAAACAGGGATATTTTCGGGATGTTTCATCAGCTCATTATAAATATAAACGGAAATATAATCATTTTCGGGGATTTCTTGATACAAAATAGATTTATCATAAATCAGCTTATTTTTATCGCAAGCTTCAATCAGTTTTTGACGGACTTTTTCTTGAAGAAGTTGGCGACGCTCTTTTGAAAAGAATTTTTGATTCCAGTTATCTATCACTTCGGTATTTTTGATTTTATAGGCTAAAATTTCAATTTTTTTGTTTTGAAAAAAAGCATCCATTTCAAGCCCTTTAATGATTTTCCCGCTAAAAAGATTTTGATGAAGGGCAGGGTCATCATATTGTTTGATAGTATTATGATCTGTGAGTGAGATATATTTCAGGCCTTTGCTCTCGCAAGTTTTTAAATTTTCTTCAATGGTTTTATCGCCGTCTGAATAAATGGAATGCATGTGTAAATCAATCATGATATAGCCCTTTTTATTTGATTTTTGAATCATTCTACGGCAATTTTAAAAGATAGGCAAGAGGGGAAGTAAAAAGAAAATTTTGTTACACAAAACCGGCGTTCTCCCGTCCGCCTTTTTTCGGCGGTTGAACCTCCTTTCTCCGGAGGTTCGCGTCCCCTCATATCCGATGAGTTATAAAAAAACCGCCAAACGGCGGTCTTTTTTATAACTGGTCGAAACGAGAGGATTTTGCTATGGCTTCGCCTTCGCTGTCCTTGAAAAATTTTGTTACACAAAACCGGCGTTCTCCCGTCCGCCTTTTTTCGGCGGTTGAACCTCCTTTCTCCGGAGGTTCGAATAATCCCTTTACACGGACATAAATAAAAGCCCACTTCAAGAGTGAGCTTTTATTTATATCTGGTCGAAACGAGAGGATTTGAACCTCCGGCCCCTACGTCCCGAACGTAGTGCTCTACCAGGCTGAGCTACGTTTCGATAAGAAAGTGTATCTTTTTTACTCCTTTTCTTTTTCCTTGTCAAGCTCTTTTTTTGTTTTCTTGACAAATTCCCGATTTTGTGGTATAATATATGCGTTTTTCAAGGAGGAGTTTATGAAAAAATTAATTTTATTTTCAACAGTTTTTATCTTATCTGTTTCGTCATTTGCCGGAACAAAAGGGTATATTTCACCGCGGATGGGGTTAAGTGATGTGCGTGAAACAATGGTGCAAGATCATCACGATGCTTCTTTTGCACCTGGTGTTGCCGTTGGGGTTGCTGCCGGTCCTTTGCGGGCAGAGGTGGAATATACGCATTTAACCGAAGCTGAAATTGAAGAAGATGGCTTTTCTTATGGCGATATCGTTGAAGCCAAGTTTAACCGTGTGATGGTGAATAGCTATGTTGATTTGCAATTATCCTATTATGTGCGTCCGTATATTATGGCGGGTGTTGGGGTGGCCCAACATGATGTTTCTTACAAAGGAGATGATATTTCCGGTTCAAATTTTGCATGGAATGCGGGGGCCGGTGTTGGGTTCCATTTAAATCGCAATTTGGCTTTGGATGTGGGCATGAAATATGTTGATATGGGAGAGGTACAACTTGAAAATCAAGACAAAGACCTTTCATTTGACGCCGTTGAAACCTATGCCGGTTTAAGGTTTATGTTTTAGGGTGATATAATTTTCTTTAAAAATTAGATTGAAGCTTGCATAATTTGGTATGTTTTGATAAAAAAATCTTAAGAGGGGGACCTCTTAAGATTTTTTAGTGTTAAGGAAAGGATTTTGATTAAATGAAAAAATATTTATCAGTTGTATTTATGTTAATGGCGCTAACAGGCTGTTCAATGACTGTTGCTCCGTTTAAGCCATCAACAGGCGCAATATATAGTGATACAAAGGCTCCATTATCAATTGAATATAATAATACTGATTTGGGTAACAAAGTTGGTTCTTCAACGGCTCATAGTTTTATGGGTTTATTTGCTTTTGGAGATACAAGTATTCAGTCTGCTGCAAAAGATGGAAACATTAAAGTTATAAAACATACTGATTATAATTTTACGAATGTGTTTTTTGGATTGTTTACTAAAACAACAGTTTATGTTTATGGAGATTAGGTGTGAAAAAAGTATTCGCAATGTTATTTGTGATGCTTCTTTTGCAAGGGTGTGTGAGTGCTCCGAGGGCTCCTTTTGTGCCATCAACAGGAGGTATTGTTACAGGTGTTAAAGCACCTTTAACAATAAACTTTGATAAGCAAAAACTTATAAAAACATATGGGGAAGCATCAACCATTCATGTTGCATATTATATTTTAAGTTTTGCGATAGGAGATGCTTCTTTGAAAAAAGCTCTTAAAGATGGTTTATTGGAAAATGCGGCTTATGTAGATTATGAATGGGCTAGTGTTTTTGGTATGTTTGGAAAACTTACTATCAAAGCCTATGGGCTGGAAAAATAGAAAGAAGAATAACAAATAACAAAAAAGGGAAAGAACTTTTAGTCTTTCCCTTTTTTGTTATTATAGTATTTGTTTAATTTATAAGTTACCAAAATCTTTACTGGATGGACGGTGGTGGCATGAGAGAAGGGTATTGGGTCTTTCTTTGCCTATGGTGTTTTTTTTTCTTTCATTCTTTCTCCAATCTTATTGAATGCTGAATTTTTTCAATCAAAACAAATTATTGAATCTATTGATAAAAAAACGCCAAAGAGTTTAAATATCATTTTAAGACATCCAATTTGGGAGGATACCCTTTCGTTTTCGGATGATTGAAAGTATGTTAAACGCTCTTCTAGAGAGGATCGCGCTGAAGTTTTGCTCTTTGAACCCCAAAACAAGCTTATTTTAAAATGGTTTTGGTGGATAAGAATAAAGAAGGGGGGCGTGACTTTTTAAGAAGGGTAACACCATAAAAGCGTTTTTATTTAAATTATCTTATAACAAAAAAACCACCGAGGAATCGGTGGCTTTTTTATTGCTTTTATCGTTATTTAATCACGATGCTGACCAATTTGTTTGGCACATAGATTGTTTTAACGATTTCATGACCGTCTGTATAAGCCGTGACTTCTTTTAAAGCCATTTCTTCAATGGTTTCTTTTGAAGTATCCGGTGAAACTTCAAGTTTGGCTCTGATTTTGCCATTTACTTGAACAACAATCACTTTATCTTTGTTTTGAAGCACTTTTTCATCAAAGCTTGGCCATTCTTCTTTGAAAACAGAGCTTGTGTGTCCTAAACCTTCCCAAAGTTCTTCGCTAAAATGCGGTGCAAATGGCGCTAAAACAGTGACAAATGAATCCAAGCATTCCTTTAAGAAAGCTTTGTTAATTGGGCCTTGCATATATTGATTTAAAGCGTTCAAATATTCCATAATACGCGCCAATGACGTGTTAAATTGGAACAAGTCAACATCATGCGTAATGGCTTTAATAGAGGCATGGCGCACATAGTTTAACTCTTTTTCATCTTTGCCGATTTCGTTTGTATCATTTTGAGCTTCTTCAAATTTTTCAAACAAGGATTCAATACGTTTTGTAAATCTGGCAATCGCTTCAATACCGGCATCGCTCCACGGGCCACCTTCGGTATAGGCAAAGGCAAATTCAAGATACATTCTTAACACATCGGAGCCGAATTTTTGAATATATCCATCCGGATTAATCGTGTTGCCTTTGGATTTGCTCATTTTTTGACCGTCAGGTCCCAAAATCATCCCCTGGTGAACCAATGATTTAAATGGTTCATCAAAATTTAAATAGCCCATGTCACGCAAAGCTTTTGTGAAAAATCTGGCATAAAGCAAGTGCATGGTGGCATGTTCTTGACCGCCAACATATTTATCAACCGGCAACATTTGATTGATTTTTTCGCTATTGAAGGCTTCTTTATCGTTTTTATTATCAGGGAAACGCAAGAAATACCAAGAAGAATCAACAAATGTATCCATTGTGTCCGGATCTCTATGCGCTTTACCGCCACATTTCGGACAGGTGGTGTTCATAAATTCATCACATCTTGCAAGTGGTGATTTGCCATCCGGTCTGAATTCAACATTATAGGGTAATTTAACCGGTAAGTCTTGTTCTTTAACCGCAACAGCACCGCATTTTTCGCAATGGACGATTGGAATTGGCGCACCCCAATAGCGTTGTCTTGAAATAAGCCAGTCACGCAAACGGAACATTGTTGTCAGTTTGCCTTTGCCTTCTTTTTCAAGTTTTTTAACAATGCCGAGGATACCTTCTTTACTTGAAAGGCCTGTAAATTCAGCACTATCAGCTAAAACGCCATGTTCACAGAAAGGTAATTCTTGCGGTTCGTTATTCTTGTCGTTAATCACGCGTTTGATTGGCAAGTTATATTTGCTGGCAAAATCAAAGTCACGTTCATCATGAGCAGGAACAGCCATCACAAAACCGGTGCCATAAGAAGCGATCACATAATCTGCCACCCAAACAGGCACTTTTTCGCCGTTAATCGGGTTGGTGGCATAAGAACCGGTGAAAACGCCGGTGCGTTCCCGTTCGGTTGATAAACGATCGATTTCTTTGACTTTGGCGGCTTGTTCTAAATAAGCATCAACTGCTTCTTTGTATTCTGGTTTTGTTAAAGAAGCAACGGCTTCATGTTCCGGTGCGATAACAACATAGCTTAAACCGAATAAGGTATCCGCTCTGGTGGTGAAGGCATCCAGTTTAATGCCGTTATCAATTTCAAACGTGAGCAATGAACCGGTTGATTTGCCGATCCAGTTTTTTTGGATTTTCTTTGTTTTTTCCGGCCAGTCAAGTGAATCAATATCTTTTAAAAGTTCATCGGCATATTCGGTGATTTTAAAGAACCATTGTTTCATCTTGCGTTGAGAAACTTCGGATTTACATCTTTCACATTTGCCGTCAACAACTTGTTCATTGGCTAAAACCGTTTGACAGCTTGGGCACCAGTTCACCGGGGCTTCTTTTTGATAAGCCAAACCTTTTTCATAAAGTTTTAAGAAAATCCATTGTGTCCATTTATAATATTCTTCATCGCAAGTGGAAAGGAAATAGCTTAAATCATAGCTTCCGCCCAAGTTTTTATATTGTTCAAGCATGGTTTTGATGCTGGCATTTGTGGAATCTTTTGGATGAATTCCTGTTTTGATGGCATAGTTTTCAGCCGGCAAACCAAAGGCATCAAATCCTTGTGGATGAAACACATTGAAGCCTTGCATTTTTTTAAAGCGAGCCCATGTATCCGTGACCCCATAGTTATACCAGTGACCGCAGTGCAGATTGGCAGCTGACGGATAGGAAAACATTTCCAAGCAATAAAGTTTTTTATCCATTTTGGATTCATCAAAGCGGTATAATCCTTCTTCTTCCCATTTTGCTTGCCATTTTTCATCAACACTTTTTGAATATTTCATAAGACCTCTCATGTTTCTTGTTGGTTAAAAAATTATTTTGTAGTGAATATCATACGCTTAAACAAGCCAAAAGTCAAAGATAAAATAAGAAATTCTTATCCTTTGCTTAAAATCTTTTTAAGGTAATGACCGGTATAACTTCTTTCAACTTGCGCCACTTCTTCCGGCGTTCCCGTTACCACCACTTCACCACCGCCGTCGCCACCTTCCGGCCCCATATCAATGATATAATCTGCGGTTTTGATCACATCTAGATTATGTTCAATCACAACAACGGTGTTGCCTTGTTCCACAAGGGCATGCAAAACTTCCAACAGTTTTTGAACATCGGCAAAGTGAAGACCGGTTGTCGGTTCATCCAAAATATAAAGCGTTTTGCCGGTGCTTTTTCTGGCCAGTTCCTTTGAAAGCTTGATGCGTTGCGCTTCACCGCCGGATAATGTGACCGCTGATTGACCGAGCGAAATATAGCCAAGTCCCACTTTTTTCAACAGAGCGCATTTATCTTTAATGCTGGGGATATGATCAAAAAACTCGGCTGCTTCATCTACCGTCATTTCCAATACATCAGCAATGGATTTATCTTTATAGGTAACTTCCAGCGTTTCTTTATTATAGCGTTTGCCTTTACAAGTATCACAAGCCACATAAACATCCGGTAAAAAGTGCATTTCAATTTTAATAACACCGTCACCTGAGCAAGATTCACATCGGCCACCTTTGACATTAAATGAAAAACGACCGGCTTTATATCCCCTGACTTTTGCTTCAGGAAGACCGGCAAACCAATCTCTGATGGTTGAAAACATGCCGGTATATGTAGCCGGATTGGAACGAGGTGTGCGTCCGATTGGGCTTTGGTCAATATCAATGATTTTATCGATATAGCCCATTCCTTGAATGCGCGTGTAAGCCCCCGGTGTGTCACTGGAATGGTTAATCAGTTTATTCAGCCCCTTATAAAGCGTTTCAATCACAAGAGAAGATTTGCCCCCGCCGGAAACACCGGTGACGCAGGTAAAAGTTCCCAATGGGATTTTTACATCAACATTTTTGAGGTTATTGGTTTTGGCCCCTTGAATTTCAATGAATTTGCCGTTTCCAATTCTTCTTGTTTTCGGAATGATGATTTTGCGCATACCGGATAAAAATTGCCCGGTTGTTGAAATAGGGTTATCCATAATGTCTTTCGGCGTTCCTTGCGCAACGATATGTCCGCCATGACGACCGGCTTCCGGTCCGATATCCAAAATATAATCAGCAGCTTTAATGGCATCTTCATCATGTTCAACAACGATAACCGTGTTGCCGAGGTTTTTCAGATGAATCAGTGTTTCCAATAACTTATCATTATCACGTTGATGCAGGCCGATAGAGGGTTCATCCAAAACATAAAGAACGCCGGTGAGTCCCGAACCGATTTGACTGGCCAGACGAATGCGTTGAGATTCGCCACCGGAAAGGGTGCCACTCATGCGGTCTAATGACAGATAGCCAAGCCCCACATTATTTAAGAAGGCAAGGCGGTCGTTAATTTCTTTTAAAATCCGCGAGGCGATGGTTTGTTTTTGTGGTGAAAGAGAGTCATAAATTTTTCCAAACCAATCTTTGGCTTCCTTAATGGAGGTATGAGTGGCCTCTGAGATATTTTTCCCCATAATTTTAACGGATAATGCTTCAAGACGCAGGCGATCGCCATGACAATGTTCACAAACGGAATTTGATTGGTATTTGGAAAGTTCTTCGCGCATCCAATCGGAACTTGTTTCCATAAAACGGCGCTCCATGTTTGGGATAACCCCTTCAAAAGAGCGGATTTTCCCTTTCATGCCATATAAAATGCCTTGTTTGACGTCTTCCGGTAATTTCACCCATGGCGTATCAATATCCACTTGAACGCTTTGGAGCATATTTTTTAAAATGGTATCATACCATTGAAACATTTCTCCATTGCCGTTGCTCCATGGTTTAATGGCGCCCTGGCGGATGGATTTAATCGGATCGGGAATCACTTTTTCAGGATCGATATAAAGCTTGAATCCAAGGCCGGAACAAACAGGGCAGGCGCCTTGCGGATTGTTAAAGGAAAATAAAGAGGGCTCTAAATCCTTAATCGTGAATCCGCTGACGGGACAGGAGAGTTTTTCGGAATAAAGTTTTTCTTCTTTTGTTTCATGGTTTTGAACAATAACAAGGCCATCTGCTAATGAAAGAGCTTTTTCAACGGATTGTGCCAAGCGTGACTCGATGTCATCTTTAATGGCTAAGCGGTCAACAACAACACTGATATTTTGTTTTTTATTTTTATCAAGTTCCGGTGTTTCTTCAATGGGGTAAATTTCGCCATTGACTTGAAGACGGACAAAGCCTTTTTTTTGCCACTCGGCAATTTCTTTTTTATATTCGCCTTTTCTGTCTCGCACCACCGGCGCTAAAATCAGCAGTTTTGTTCCTTCCGGATTTTTTAAAATGGTTTCGGTTATTTGCGAGGCGCTTTGCGCTTCAATTGGTAAACCGGTTGCCGGAGAATAGGGTGTTCCAACCCGCGCCCATAAAAGGCGCATATAGTCATAAATCTCGGTGATGGTGCCAACAGTGGATCGGGGATTTTTGGCGGTTGTTTTTTGCTCAATCGAAATAGCTGGTGAAAGACCTTCAATCGAATCAACATCCGGTTTTTTCATCAAATCCAAGAATTGACGCGCATAAGCCGATAAACTTTCCACGTAACGGCGTTGGCCTTCGGCATAGATTGTGTCAAAAGCCAAAGAGGATTTGCCTGATCCTGAAAGCCCCGTAATCACAACTAATTGATTTTTGGGGATATCAACATCAATATTTTTAAGATTATGCTCTTTGGCGCCGCGAATGGAAATAAACTTTTTCATTTTTCTTTCTCCAAAAAAAACAAAGGTGGCTTATTATACCTAAAATTTATATAAATTTCAAATACTTTTTAAAAGCTATTCTTTTTGTCTATTGGGGTTGTTTTTAAACGGATTATTGTGATAGATGGTGTGTTTGCTGACAATAAGGGGGATAATTTCAAAAGCTTTTAATTGTTTGAGATTTTGAATCATGTTAGGATTTGCTCCCAATTCAATTAATTCATCTTGAAGCATTTTTAAGCAAAACGGCAGATTTTTTTTATAAAGACCTGCTTGTAATCCATATGTTTTGAACCGATAATAACCAATAATCGGAATAACTTTTTTAGATCGATCGGGAAAATATTGGCGGTAAGCTCTGTTATTTGGATTTTTAAACAGGTTAATAAATTTTTCGACATTTTGAGGTGGTATTTCAAGAACTTTTGCAAAATAGTGCGGTTCAATGATAGGCGGTAATTCATCCATCAATGATAAACTGATGATGCGATCGCAATCCAAATTGGTTAATCCAAGTTTATCTTTTGTTTTATTCAGAATGATAGGGAGGGCTGCCGTCATCACTTTAATCGGATTTTTTGAATCAGGTGTTTGAACAAACATATTCAGTTTTTGGCAAGAGCCGTCTTTTTGATATAGGTGAAATGTATCGTTCAAATGCTCGGCTAAAACGGCATTGAATTCTTTTTCTGAAAGAGGGGAAAAACTGTGTAAATAAAAATCTTTCAAGGTCCATAAATCATTTTTTTGAGAAAAAGCCATTTTCTTTGTATCCAAAATTTGATTCAAATTTTGAAATGAAATGCCCATATTTAAAAGGTCTTGAACGTGTTTGTTCACAAAGTCCGGCATGCCTTGTTCATAAACATATAGTGTTTTTTCGCCATGGAAACTTTTATAATATAAGAAAATCGGGGCTTGAATTTCTTGTTGATTATTGACGTTAAGTGAAAACATATCATCCATACATTCAGAAAGAATAAATTCTTTGAGTTTGGGAATGAAGGCGGTTGCTTTTCCAAGATTTTGGGAAAAACTGCTGATTAGCAGGCAGGGAAATGGTTGCACTTCTTGATGCGTTTCTTGTTTTTCATTAAGTATTTGTTGAGCCGCTTTGGGATTAAATCCATGCATAATCAATAAGTCTTTATGTTTTTGAATAAAAGCGGGTATTTTGTTTTGATTGAAACAAATGGTTTCAGCCATGTTATCTGTTTTTGCTTTTAAAAGCGTTGGCTGATCACCTTCAAAATCCTCTTTAAAAAAGTAAAAGGCATTGTTTTTGAACCAGTGCATAAAGCTGTCACTTGAATGGGTTGTTTTTGAAAAAGTGGTTAAATCAATCATTTCTTTTGTTATTTCGGGTAAATCAACCAAATGAACGATTTTTTGAATCATTTCTTCATCTAATCCAAAATTTTGACCATATTTTTCAATGAGAATAGGCATATTTTCTTTATCAATGGTGGGATGCATTTTGTTAGCGATTGTGATATAATAAACCAATGGTTTTTCAATGCCTTGTTCGTCTGTTATTGTTTCTTTGAGCATGGCTTCAATTACTTTTCTTGGCAAAAGATGATATTTAAATTTTTCTCCGGTCTTTTTAAATGGACGAAGAATATTTTGAACCGTTAAAGAATTTTCTTTTCTTTTTTGCGGTTGAAATCTTTTTATAACAGTTTCAATGGTTTCATCTGAAACACCTATTTCTTTCAGTTTTAAGCGATAAGTTGTTAAAAACCAGTTAACTGCTTTTTCAACGATATAAAGAGTTGGTTTATCCTTTGAGTTGAGTAAAATTTTAAAACAGGGGCGATGAGATTCGTAAGAATTACCCAAACAGTTTTGAGTGATAAAAGAATGTAATTGCGGCGCCGCTTCTTTGTCAAGTTCAAGCCAGCGGTATAATTCGGCAAGAGGCAAGCATGAATTAGGCGCTTTTTCAAAATCGTTAAGCGTTATTTGTTTTGATTGAATCAGTTGAAGAGTATAAGCAGCTGAAGACATAAGAATTCCTTTTGTTTATGCGTTTTCGCGAGAATTTTTGTTTAAAGATAAAGGGTTATTTGCCGTGATTTTTAAGGCGTTTAAAATCCTTTGAGAATCAAGGGAATCGGATGCTGAGAGCCTTTCTGCCATTTTTCTTTTTAAACCGAGCAGTTGAAGTAAAAGAAAATGGCGTTTAACAAAGTTTTTAATTTCAGCAGTGTAAATATAAATATCTGATTTATTTTGGTTTGTTTGAATATAGGCAAGTGCCGGTTTATCGCCGAGAAAATCTTCTTTAAAATCAGTTGATGCCTTGGTATGGATATAGTCCACAAGGCTTTGAGGAGCTCCAACAGATTGTGCAAATGAATTTAAAGGAATCAAGGTTCCTTTGGAAGAAACGATATATAAATCGGTTGACGGATAGGCGTGCATGATTAGTTTCCTTTTTGCCTGTTGGTTGGGTGGTTGTTTAGATATATCTGTTTTTTTAAGCGCAGCAGTCGATCTTTATTCAAAATAAAAAGAGGATTTGTTTGCGTGTGTTGAATCAGTGCATTCAATTTTTCTTCTTTAAATCCGATTTTAATCAGGTCATTTTTTCTTTTTTCCACAAAAGAAATTAAATGCGTTGTGTCGATATATAAAGTTATCTGCCCGCTTTGGGTATATCCGTAATTAAATATAGGGCAATGAAGTGGGCCATTAGCTGTTGGGACCAAGGCTGTATCATGGATAAATTTATTTTTGAGCTCTTTTATAAAAAGAGGCGCGCGCTTTGAGGACATTCCCAAACTTTCTGTTAAAATAGGGATGGTTACATATGTTTCTTTTTTCAGTTCAATCGGTTTTTCAAAGAAAATGGCTTCTTGAACGGCTTGTCTGATTTTTAAGGGTTGAGCACAAGTTGAAACAAATTGTTTTAATGCTTTTTTATCTATGGCATATCCGCCGAATCCTATGCGTTTGCCTTGCATATATAAAAACATTGGCTTTGATGTTTTTTGGCCGGTTGAGGATATTTCTTCATATGTTTGATCAAGGCAGTTTTCCAAAATATACGTATGAAAATTTGGATTCTCAACATGCAAGAATGATTTTAAATCGCTTAAAAAGATAAAATCATCCGTGATATGCGGATATGATTTTTCGCCTGAAATTTGTTCAATAAATTCTTTTTTAAAGCCAAGTTCCATCAGTTCTTCTTTATGGTTTTTTAAAAAGGCGTTGAGTGCCACTTCATTTTTAAACATATAGCTAAAAACGCTGGAATTTTTGCAGTAAACGAATGTTTTTTCTTCTTTTTTTGAAGAAGCGGAAGGTAAAAACGTTTCTGTTTCAATATATTTTCTTATCAAAGTTAGAAGGGATTTGATTTTATATGGACTGGTTTTTAAACGAGAACAGCATTCGCGAAATGAAATCATTTCCTCTGTTTTTTGAAGGATTTGTTTTTCATTTGCCAAATGTTCAAGTTTGACCTTATTGGCCCCATGTTGTAAAAGATTTTTCTTATACCTTTTGAAAAAAGAGGCAACAGCCGTTTTTTTGATGAATAAGGTGTTGCGGTAATTAACTAAAAACGGATGAGTTTCTTCTGTTTGTTTTTCCTGATTGAATTTTTGTTCCAACAGTTGGTAAAGTTTTTCTTGCACCTCTTTATCAGAAGATAGTTTTTTAATGAAAAATTTTAAGGGTTTAAAATGCGCGATAAAATCTTTTTTATCAAATTCGTTTGAAAGAACATCTGCCATTAAAAATCCCATATCCACAAATTCTTTGCGATATTTTTTGATAAAAGGCAGCAGGCCTTGTTTATAAATATTCAGATAAAAACAAGAGCCGTGTTGAACGGTATTAAACAGGTTGACCGTGCGGGTGAAACCGTTTTTATCTGTCATTTCAAATGTTTCATCCAGATGTTGTTGAATAAATTGAAACAATTCTTTCTCATTGTTGTTTTTCCCAAGAAGAACGGATAACCCGCGCAAAGAAATAAAATTGTTTTGTTCCTCTAATTCAAGTTTTTTTTCTTTCAGCGCCTGTTGATATTTATTTAAAAAGTGCGGCAAAGCTTCTTTATATAAGTAAACAGCGCTACGCCCACGAAGAGAGGGTGAAAAACAAAACATATGTTTTTCTTCTGACTGATTTGTGAGTGGATTAAGCAAAGTATATGTATCTGTTAACCAGTTGTCTTTAATATATTGTGTTAATAAGCTAACAACATGCGTATTATTTGAAAATTTTGTTGCAATTTGATTGAGAAGCACAAGATTATCTCTTTTTTGAACTTTTTCTTCAGCCGTCAGTGTTGGAATCCAGTTCAATAACGAATAGATACGTTCTCTTTCAACACCGATTTCAATCAATTTGTTTAAATGACTTTTCAGAAAAAAAGGAAGCGCTTTTTTAAATAGATATACGCCATATTCTTTACCTTCTTTCATGCCTACATGAAAAATGGGTATTTGTTTGATTGTTTTATCTTTTAAAATAAAGGGGGCGGTGTCATTAATCGCCTGTTGTTGGATATATTCTTGAAGAACTTTACAAAATTTTGCCTGTTTGTGGAATAAAAGGCAAAGATCATTTATACTGATAAAGTTTTTATTTAAATTTAAGATATGCTTAGTCATAATGAGCTCTTTTATGGTTAATTTAGTCTTTCATACGTGATTTTTTTAAATGTGCCTGTTCGTTAAATTTATTTTGGCGAAGGCGCCGAAGTAAAACAAATTCCTGATTAAAGTTTGGATTGAGGGTAGCCTTTGAAATGGCTTTTGTTATGTTTTGTGGCAAAACGCCCAATTCGATTAATTCTTTGGCGTATTTTGAGATAAAGTTTTTAACGCCGGCAGTTTCAATCATTAAGGAATTTGTTCCGCTTTGACAGGCGGCATAAACAAAGGTATCTTCTTCCTTGTTTGTTTGGGGATTTATATGCTTTTCATTGAGACAGTTTGTTTCAATGAACGCACTTATTCTGGGATAATGATACGTAGAATAATTTAAAAATCTAGCCAAATTTTCAATACTTAACATGCTATCTGTTCGCTGAATAATCGGTTTGTTTTTTAAAATGGCTTTCAGTGTTGTATTTTGCACCATAAGCTCTTTTTGATGACGTGTTAAAAGAATTAAAACGGCTTCTTTTAAGATATAATATTTTAAATGACCGCTTTTTTGCCGTTTCATAACAATAAGTGGTTTTTGAATTTTTTGACCGTTTTCATCCGTTGTTTCATATGTTTCACCTATGAAAGAGGGGATTTTATGAACATGTTCTCTGCCAAAGAAATGATATTTTCGCTGTAAATCAATAACGGGAATAGCTTCGCCTTTTGGAATATTTTCATCTATTTTCCTGAAAATATTTTCATATTGAAATAACGAAACATGATGAGATAAAAATAACTCTTTATTTTGGCGTGCAAAAGCTTGCAGGGCTTCCAGAGAGGAAAACACATAATTTTGTTCTTCCTCTTTTTTGGCTCTGACTTTTATAAAAATCGGTTTTTGAATTTTTTGGCCGTTTTCATCCGTTGTTTCATACGTATCTTGCAAGTGTTTTTTTCTGATCTCTTTTGACAAAGAGGAAAGAATATTTGAATGCAGATACTTTTTTGTGAACTGACTAAAGGTGATCATTTCAGGTGTTTTCGGCGTTATTTTTTGATCTGATAAAAAGTGATCAATAACCGCGTTGCTCAGCCCGATGGCGCAAAGTGCTGTTTTATTTTGACTGATGAAAAGAGGTAAATCTTCTTTTCTAATGCAATAAATGGTTTTTTGTCTGCTCTTGCGTTTTAAAAATAACGGTGTGTTATCGTTAGGATTTGTTTGATGAATAAACTGATTGAAAAAAAGATTATTAAAAGAACTGCGTGCCCGATTTGGCAATTTAAGGGATTTGAAAAGATCATTTTGCCTGAGCAATCCTTCTTTTTTATCCAATGGTTTGATTTGGCCCAGTGCAAGATCAATGTTTTTGGCGCCAAGCATATTTAATTCTTTTTGATGCGTTTGAATAAACGTCTCAATACCTTCTTTTTGAATGGTCAGGTATGTTTTTGAATGGCTATCCATCGGATAATCAAAAATAAGTTCTTCTGTTTCAGCGCCTGTTTCATCTTGTTTTTTAAAAGTATCATGCACGCATTTTGTTTCGATAAATTTTAAAAGATCTTTTTCTTTTGCAGCGCTTATGCCTAATTGACGGCGCAAGACACGAAGAGAAACGGTTGGGCATTCTTCTTCAAATTCTTTTGCTTTTTGTTTTAGCTCGGCGCCTCTTTTCTGAGTAAAAGAATCCATCGCTAATGGGTTAAAATAGGGTGTTTGTTTGCCGTTTCTTGGTTCGGCCAATTCAAAAACGGGAAGTGTTTTTATTTGGCCGGATGCGGTTTGATATGAAAAAGTATCTTCCAAACAATTCTCTCGAATGTAATTTTCGATTTTTTTGGTTATTTTTGAGTTGCCACCACTGAATTTATGTGCAACGGACCAAACATCAAATAATTTTTCATGCAAACTGTTTTTGCTCATTTTTACCCCTTTTAAATGTTGATTGGGGATTATTATAGCATAAAACGGCTATTTTGTCAAATGTTTTTAATAAAACATTTATTTGCTTTTTCTTATCAAGGAAATATAAAATTCAACCGAAGAAAGGCAAAGTAAAAAATAGGCTAAAACTTCGGCAGATTCTTCAATAAATCGGCGCATCAAAATCACATCGGAGGCGTCAGGCAAAACGCTTGAAATAAAGGAGCGGTTACCAATGGCTTGAGCTAGCGGGATGAAAATCATCATGGCAGAACACATCAGATAAAAGGCGGGGCTTTGGCAAAATGAAAAAAACTGTTTTTTTAAAGTTTTTTTGTGTTTCAAAAGGTAAATGCCGGCAACAAGAGGGAATAAATAACAAAATTTCCAACTGGTAAAGGGGAAAACTTTATCAAAAAAGCTATCTAACTCGCGAATAAATGCAAAGATGCAAAGAGAAGACAGTAAAAACAACAACGGGCGATATGTTTTGGAAAGTTTTGCTTGAATGGCAAAGAAAAAAGTTGTTATGAACAATAACCCCGATTGAATGTTTTCAATAAGGCCAAATTCTTGAAACATAGCCGGGCCGTGGCTTTTGGCTAATAACCTTAAAGATAACACGAAAATAAGGGAAAGAAAAAAGTAAATTCCTTGTCTGATACAATTAAAAAATATTGTTTTTTCTTGTTTAATGTTCGACATATTTTGACCCTTTCTTGTTTTTTTACAACATACAATAGAATGCTTTTTTTTGTCAAGAAAGAAAACAAGTTGCATTTTGTTGGTAAATATTGACATTTTTTTTGTTTTATGATATTTTTTTGAGCTGATTTTATTGAAATTAATGGATTTTTTATGGCAAAAACGATGTATGATGTAATTAAAAAACAAAACGGTGAAGCGTTTGCTCGGGCGATAAAGCAGTTGGATGACCGAATTTTTTTGATTCAAGATTTAAAGTGGATGTTAAGATATGCCGGTCGAAATCCCATGCCGGTTTTGCCACTTTTAAGGCATTTAGCCCAAGTGCAAGAAGGAAAAAAGAAAAGCGATAAAGACCCGATTGTTTTATTAAAAGAGGCCGGATATGAAGCTTTTTATGTTGAAACACAAGCGCAAAAAGAGTCTCTTTTAAAATATTTTGCCTCGCATGAAAGAATGATCAGTGATGTTGTTCAAGATTATTTAAAGTATTATCATGTGATTCATGCGGTTAAAAACGGAGCTGAAAAGTTAAATAGAGCTGATTTTAAAAATCCTTACTATGATGATGAATATGCAAAATCGGTTATTTCCATTCAAATTTCAAAAGATAGGAAAGATAAGGAGAATATCCGTATTGAAAACAGGTATGGCGGATATGGGCCAACATATCATTTTAATCCTGATAACATTATTGCCGGGTTGGTAGATGCGCTTGAAAAGAAATTTGATTGCAAATTAAACGGGATGAGTCATTTAATGCCTCGTTTCTTTTTGTTTGAAGATAATCGTTTAATTCATTATCATTTTGAAAAACAAGGTATTTATTTTGGCGATCAGTTTTATTATAAAAAAGGCATTGTTTATGAATTGGATAAAGATTATCAATGTTTAATTGATACATATTTATTTGATTTAAAAGAAAAAAAAGTAACGAATGTTTTAGATGAAAATGATCGTTTTGCGCGGATTTTAACGAATGAAATGAAAGGAAAAGCCGTTCAAAAGAAAAAAGAAAAGGATGGTTTTTCGCTTTATTTGAATGGGGAAAAGTTCATTTCGGCAAATCAAGAATTAAGTCCGACATATTTAAGATTGTTTAAGGCAAAAAATTTGCCGAGTCACTCGTTAAACGGCGGTTCGGATATTAAAGAAGAGGGGTGGAATGCTTTTAAAGACGGCTGGAATGAGTTAAGAACTTTTATTGGTGATAATTTAAGAAAAGTTGGAAGTCATTCGTTTAATGTGTTGCACAAGTTGGAAGTTTTTAAAGCTGATAAGCTTAAAAAAATTGGAAGAGATTCTTTTGGTTGCTCATTTAAGGTGGGAATGGGCGAGTTAAATTTTGATGCCTTGACGAAGCTTGGGTGTGACAGTTTTAATATGATAAATGCTAAAAAGATGCGGTTTAAGCGGTTAAAAATCATTCCGAGGGATTCTTTTTATAATTTATATGAAACAGAAGAATTGATTTTTGACTCGGCTCTTGAAATGGCTGGAAATGCCGTTTGCCATAACAAGTGTTTAAAAAAACTCTTGGCGCCAAAAGTAAAAAGGATGTATGGCGGAAATATTTGTCAAAATGCGCTTTTACAAGAGGTTGATTTTGAAAGTCTTAAAAGTTTATGTTTTAGTGACGTTTCATCAAACAAGTCTTTGAAAAAAGGAATTTTTAAAAGTTTGGAAAAAATTGAAGGGTATAATGTTTTATCGCATAATCATAAGGATATTTATGTTGAAGCTCCGGCTTTAAAAGAATCAGATGATGATTTACGCGTTAAATATTTATATGCGCCTCTTTTAGATACGGATAAAATGAAAAAACAAGGGGACTTAAAAGGCGTTTTATTATTAAAAGAGCCGATGGGAGAGTTGAAAAAAAGAAATTTGCACCCTCCAGTGGTTATTTCTGCTTTAAAGTTCAATTTAATTTCCTATTTTAAAAAGATGAAGACAGGTAAAAATCATACGCGAGGATAAAAAATGTTAAACGAAAAACGAGAAATTGATGGAACGCTTTATATTTTTGATAAAATTATTCCAAGTAATTCAGTTCAAGGGCGAATGGTAAAAGAGATTATTGCGCCCAATGCTGTTTTAATTGAAGAGGAGGCGATCTATCGTTGCCCAAATTTAAAGAAAATAACGGCAAAGAACCTTCAAAAAATCGGTGAAAATATTGTGGAAGAATGTCCTTCATTGGTTGAAGTTGAAGCGCCGTTATTGGAACAGCAACATATTCATTTTATGGGGTCACTCTTTATTGATTTAGATAAAAGAAAAATTTTAAACGTTGGTAACTTTGAGCCACGATTTGTGCGCGTTTTAAATGAAGAGCTGTCAAAAGGCGAGCATTTAGAGATTATTGAAAAACAAGATGGTTCAAGGGTTTTAAAATTAGATGAAAATGAAATTTTAAAAGAAAAAAATGGTAAAATCAGGGGGATTTGCTTACCAACGGCTTTAAAATTGCCTTCTCATGCCTTGTATGATAATGATTTTGTGGAAGAACTTGTTTTATTAAGTGCCACCAATATTGATCATAATGCAATCTATAAGGCATCCGCTTTAAAGAAAGTGGTGGGATCGAAAGTTCAGCATATCCGATTTTCAAATTTTACCAGATGTCCGCAATTAATTGAGACTATTTTGCCAGAACTGATCAGCGTTGAGGACGGATGCTTTTGCTACAATGATAAGTTTTCAAATTTTTCGTTTGATAAGCTTGAAAGTGTTGAAAAAAATTGTTTTTGTTTTTTGCCAAAAGTTGGCGTATTTTCTTTAAAAAATGCAGTGGCAATCGGCGAATCTTCATTGCAATATAATGAAAACATGCGGGTTGTTTTATTGCCGGAATTGGAAGAGCTTGAACGAGGATTATTATATAAATGTGGGGTGGAATATCTTTATGCTCCCAAAATTAAAGAAAGAGCCGTTCGGATCAAATATTTAAAAAATGCCAAACAACTGATTAAGAAAAAAGATGTTTTATTACCGGAATATAAAGGAAGAGTTAAAGAATAAAATGTCTTTAAAATCAATGTATAATATAATAAAAAGGCAAAATGGAGAACGTTTTGCAAGAGCTATCAGAGACTTTGATGAAGGGATTTTTGAGATCTTTGAGTTGCCACGCATTTTAAAATATGCTGGGAATGAGGCAAAACCTTTGTTATCGCATTTAAAAACGCTTAAATCTAAACCAGAAAAACAAAAAAAAGTGGTGATTAAAGAGTTAGACTTGTTTCAGTTGGCCAGACAAGCAGGGTATAAAGTTATTTATGCTGATAATTTAAAAAAGCAAAATATTATCAAGTCATTATTTAATTCCAAAGAAGAGCTTTGCACTTTTAAGGATAGTTTTAGGTTTCAAAACTATCATATTTTTCATTTTATTAAACAAGGGGCTGAAAAATTAAAACGGGAAGATTTTATTGGGAAAGAATCACGTGATGATGAATATGGTACGTCGGTGATGAGTCTTCAAATTGATAAAAGAGAGGGGCATATTAAAATTTGCAATCGGTATAATCATACGGTTGCAAATCCGGATAACACATTGGATGGCAATCCGGATAATATTATTGAGGGATTGACGGCGGCAATTGAAAAATTTATAGGCTTTTATGTAGATGTGCCAAATCCAGAATTGCCAGAGGGGTATTTAAGTTTAAATAAAAATATTTATCGGTATAACAGGGAACTGGATAATATTTATTACGGAAACGATTTTTACATTAAAAATCATCAACCGGTGTTTATTCAAAAAGATTATCAGATGATTATTGATACCTTTTTGATTGATTTTAAGAAAAATGAAATTTTGCCAATTTATGATCCTGATGATAATTATTTTGAAACCTGTTATAATTTATATCCCTTGCTTCAAGAGGAGTTAAAACAAGGCGGCAAGCTTACGCGCAAAAAAGAAGGGGATCAAGAGGCGGTTTACTTGGATGAACGCTGTTTTTTAAAAGCAAGAAACGGGATGCTTACCTATATTCATTTGAAAAATCCAACAAAAAGTTTTTGGCCATTGTTTGCGGGGCATCCGACGATTGAAGAAATTTATTTTGATAACATCAAATCCATTGGCAATACATTTGATCATCAATCATTTTGTACCTGTCCGAAATTGAGGGTTTTATCTTTGCCGGAATTAGAATGCATTGAAAGTCATAGCATTGTGCATTTGCCTTTGTTAGAAAAATTGGATGTGCATCATGTGGTGGAAGTTCAAAAAGGTTGTTTGAATTATTTGGGTAAAGTTGAAGAAATTGATTTATCAAAATGCACGCAGTTGGGCTCTTATACATTGGGGAGAAATGAGGAGCTTCGTCGTCTTAATTTAAAGAATGTTGAAAAATTACAAGAAGAATCCATTGTTGAAAATCCAAGCCTAAATGATGTGCAGCTTTCGTGTATGGAGCAGATACATAAACGGGCGCTTGTAAATAACCCTATGTTGATAGAAGAGGCTTTTATTCAGAAAATAGGATATCAGTTGGGGTTTATGGAAAACAAGTGGGAGTTATGCCGTGAATAAATCCATTTTTCAGATTATTAAAAAGCAAAACGGGGAAGCGTTTGCCAAAAGAATCAGGAAATTTGACAGTGGGATTTTTGAAATTGAAAATTTGCCTGTGATTTTAAAATATGCCGGACGCAATCCGGAACCGCTTTTGGAATATTTGGAAAGCTTAAAAAAAGTTCAAATTATTGAAACGGTGAGTGATGAAGATCCGTTTTCATTGCTGGATAAAGCCGGATATCATGCTTATTTGGCAGATACGTTGGATAAACAAAACGCCATTTCAAAATATTTTGAAAAAGATGAGATGATTTGCACCTTTGGCGATGCACAACGTTATCGGAATTACTATATTATTCATGCAGTGAAAAAAAACGTTGAGGAAATTAAGAGAAAAGATTTTTTAAATCCCAAAAGAGAAGATGAATATGGGCGGAGTGTGATATCTATCCAAATTTTGAAAACGGGTGGTTTTATAAAAATCACCAATCGCTATAATCACACGGTGGATCATCCGGATAATACGTTTTATTCCAACCCTGATGAAATTATTTATGGGCTTTCAGGCGCTCTTAAAAAGCATTTTGGCGTTGATTTTTCCTCACATAAAATAACGTTGTTGCCGGACGGATATTTCTTATTTAATGATCAGATTTTAAAGTATTATAAGGAAACAAATAACGTTTATTTCGGGCAGGGGTTTTATTTAAAAGACGGAGCGATTGAACTGGTTGATAAAAATTCTCAATTTCAGGTGGATGAATTTATTATCGATTTAAAAAATAAAAAGGTTTTAAATCCAAGTCAATCAAACAATCCATTGGGGAAAGTTTTGGCTGATGAAATTTTAAATGAAACGCTTCAGGTGAAAAATAATAAAGGCGTTTTATCGTTGCATGCAACACAAGGCGAAATTTTAAAAGTAAAAGAGGGGTGTTTAAAAGAATTAACACTTTATAAAGCAACATTTTTGCCCTGTCATTTTTTAAATCATCATACCTTTATTGAGCGCTTTAAGGCGCCTTTGGTTCAAAGCGTTGCAGATGATTGTTTAACAAATTGCCCAAATTTAAAAGAGGTTGAACTTAAAAAATTAGATGTTTTTGAATCGGATTTTTGCTATGGCACAAGGTGCCTCATTCAGGCGGATAAACTTCAAAAAGATGGGTTTTTGTTTTTTGATTCTTTGATTTTTAGTCCGCTCAAAAATAAGTTTGTTACAAGCGGTTATTTTGGGCGATGGTTGATAGAGGTTTTAAACAGAACCATCAGCTTAACCAAAGTGATGGTTCAAAAAAAAGGAAATGAAACGCATCTTCTTTTAGGAAAAGAACCGTTTTTGGTTTTTAAAGAAGGAAAGCTGGTTGAGATTCATTTTGAATGGTATAATGAACGTTTCGGACTTGATTCTGTTTTTTCCGATTTGCCGGATTTAGAGGTTTTTTCCTCTAAAAATATGCGGGTGTTGGGGCGGAATAATTTGTCAAAATGCCCGAAATTAAAAGAAGTTTATTTGGAAAATGTGGAAGAGTTTGTGGAAGGAAATTTATCTTTTTGTGACTCGCTGGAGCTTGTTCATGCGCCTCATTTAGTGATGATTGGCAGAAACTGTTTGTCACACAATAAAAACTATAAAAAGATAAGTTTTCAAAAGCTTTATAAGGCAGAGCAGTCGGATTGTTTGTCACATAGCGGATATGAAGAGATTGATTTGCCTTCTCTTGTGTATGCCGGCAGAAATTTTTGTTCAAATAATCCTTGTTTAATAAAAGTATCTGTTCAAAATTTAAGGAATTTAGGGGAGTATTCTTTTTCAAAATTAGATAAGGTGCAAGAACTTTCCTTTTCTTCGTTGCAATATATTGAAGGGCGTAATTTGGTTCAAGATAACCCGCTTTTAAAAAAAGCTTCATTTCATAAATTGGTTTGTTTGCCAGAGTTTTGTCTTCAAAAATGCCCCTCATTGGAAGAAGCTTATTTAGATAAAGTTTACCGGTTGGAAGGGTTTTCTTTAACAGAGAAAAAGAATTTTAAATATTTATATGCGCCGGCAGCTGAGGTTATTGGAGAAAAATTTTTAAAAGAATTGCCAGAGGGTTTTTGCCTTGAAGCCCCTTTATTGACAAAGCTTTCTCAAAAAATAACAAGGAAGCAAATAGATTTAGATCGGGCAAAAGGTGCTCAGTCGGAGCGAGAAGCTTAGATGAAACAGTCGGTTTATGAAAAAATAAAAAAGCAAAACGGGGAAGCGTTTGCCAGAGCTATCAGAGATTATGATAGTGGGATTTTTGAGGTGGAGAATTTGCCCCAAATTGTGAAATATGCCGGTCGAGAGGCAGAACCGTTGTTGATGTTTTTGGAATCGTTAAAGCTTGAAAAAATGGAAAGGTGTTGCTCTGGGACCAAATCTCTTGAAGAAATTTTGGCAAGTGCCGGATATGATTTTTTGATTGCAGATACATTGGAAAAGCAAAATAAATTGCGAGCTTTTTTTGCTAAAAACGAAGAGCTTTGTACATTTAAGGATAGTTTAAGATATCAAAATTATCATATTCTTTTTTTGATTAAAAAGGGCGCTGAAAATTTAAATCGGGCCGATTTTTTAACGCCTCAAAGAGAAGATGAATATGCCACCAGCTTAATGTCGATTCAAATTTTAAAAACAGGCGGTTTTATTAAAATTACCAATCGGTATAATCACACGGTTGAAAATCCGGATAACACGTTTTATTCAAATCCGGATTATATTGCGTTAGGGTTAACTGATGCGCTTAAAAAACAATTTAACGTTGATTTTAGCGCTGGATTGGTGGATGTGCCAAATGGGTTTTTATATTTAAAGAACGGTCTTTATAAATATCATCTTGAAATGGATAATGTTTATTATGGTGAAAGTTCTTATGTGAAAAACGGGGTTATCCATCCCCTTCAAAAAGATTATCAGATATTGGCTGATAATTTTATTATTGATTTTAAGGAAAATAAGGTTTTTTCGGTGCATGAACAAGATGAAGAGCTTTATCCGGAAGATGCCTTTTTTTCTCTTTTAAAGCAAGAAATGAAGGATAAAAAATTAACTCTTCAAAAAGAAGATAAAGAAACTTATGGGGTGTATTTAGATGGGCGCTGTTTTTTAAAGGTGCGAAACAGTCAAATTGTTTTTGCTCACTTAAAAACGCCGATTGTAGCTAGTTTTCCGATTTTTGTGCATCATCCTAAAATTGAAGAAGCGTATTTAGATAACTTAAAATCTTTTGCTCCTAACAGTTTTACTTCTTGTCCGAATTTAAAGGTTCTGAGTTTAAATAAAGTATTATTTGTGCCGTCAAACAGTATTCGAAATTTGCCGGTATTGCAACAATTAGCATTATCCGATGTGCAAAAAGTTGGGCAGGGGGCGATTGTCGTTTTGCCTAATTTAATTGATTTAAAGATGCAAAAGGTTCGCCAAATTCAAAGTAATTCCTTGATGTTTTTGGATAAAATAACAAATTTTCAATTTTATAAATTGAAAAAAATCGGGGCCAGAGTGATGAGTAAAAATAAAGAGCTTCAAAAAATTATGGCCCCACTTTTGGAAAAAATGGGCGTTGGCGCCGTGAGTGAGAATCCGCTTCTTCAAGATGTTTGTTTGATGAATTTAAAAGAAGTTGCTTCAAAGGCTCTTTGTTCAAATAATAAGCTGGCTCTTTTGGTGTTAAATAATGTAACCTCTGTTGGAAAAGGCGCCATTTCTTCGAATGAACAGTTAAAATTTTTGTTGATGAATGCATTACAAACAGTTGGATTGAATGCCTTTTTCTTTAATCCTCAACTTGTTTATGGGGAATTTGAAACTTTGCAAAGTGTTTCTCATTGTAATTGCTTTTTGAAAGTTCATAAAGATATTTCCTTTTATATGCCGAATTTAAGGAGTGGGCGAATGAATTTAACGGTGATGACAAGAAAAAATGTTTTTTTAAATCGAAGGCAAGCGTTGATAAAGGAAAGATAAATGCTTTATTTTGGGCGGTTTTATAAAACAGATTAAAAAATAAAAATAAATTTAATTTTTTGCTTGCATTTTTTTTAATAAAGGAATATAATCTTTCAAAATGTCGGGTTTTTGGCCCGTTTTTTGGTTGCGGATAGGGGAACTTATCCGTTGTGGGATATGAAAATGCCTCTTCATTTAATTTTGCTCTTGACAAAATTATAAAAAGAGTGTATAAAATCAGTCCTATTTTGTATAAGTAAAGGGATATAAAAATGTTTGCAGTAATTAAAACAGGCGGAAAACAATATAAAGTTGCTAAAGATTCTGTTATTGTTGTTGAAAAATTGGCTGGTGAAGCAGGTTCAGCCGTTTCTTTTAACGAAGTTTTGATGGCCGGTGACAAAGTTGGCGCTCCTTTTGTTGAAGGTGCTGTTGTTAGCGGTGAAATCGTTAAACAAACACGTGGCGAAAAAGTGATTATCTTCAAAAAAATCCGTCGTCATGGATACAGACGTAAAAAAGGTCATAAACAAGATTTAACAGTCGTTAAAATTACAGACGTTAAAGCTTAAATTATAAAGGAGAAGACAAATGGCACATAAGAAAGCAGGCGGTAGTACCAGAAACGGTCGTGATTCCGAAGGTAGACGTTTGGGTTTGAAAAAATCTGGCGGTCAATCCGTTATTGCCGGTAACATCATTGTTCGTCAACGTGGAACGGTTTATCGTCCAGGTGACAATGTTGGTATTGGTAAAGACCACACATTGTTTGCAACAGCTGACGGTGTTGTCCAATTCAAACATTCATTTAAAGACAGAGTCTATGTTTCAGTTGTAGACGCTGAATAATCGTTTGAAACGGTATTTAATTAACAAAACCAGCCCCATGTGTACAAGAAACGTACATGAGGGGTTGGTTTTTTTATTATATCTTCTCTTAAAACGATTATTCTTGGGCGCGCTTTGTGCACTTTTGGGGAGTCTTTATCTATTTGTTTAAATTGCGTTATTAGATAATCTTTTGGCGGTATCTAATCAATAAGCCAGCCTCTTATGCGTTTTTTTGCATTGTGAGGTTGGGTTATTTTATTTTTTCTTCAAATGATTTTTTTTAACTAATATATATGCTTTTGGGGGCTGATTTTATGTCCCTTTTTTTTATTTTAATCCGCTTTTTGAAAAAGCATTATCTTGCAACAATGCTTTTGCTTTTTAATTTCTCTAAGATTTTTTAAGCGGTTTCGTAAATCCGATTTTTCTTTGTGTTTAACAAAAAGGCGGGGTGATTAATAAAGTGATAAAACGTATCAGAAAGAATGCGAGAAGAAATGCGAGCAAACATTGGCGCATAAGAAGGTGAGTGGGTGGTCTATAAAAGGTGTTAAGTGAAAGGTTGATGCTTGTTTAAGGGTGTGTTTGAAGGGGGGGTTATGTTCAAGCAATTTTTTTGAGAAAGGATGATGAGTTTAGATGAGATAACTTTTTGAATCGATGATAAAAAAGTGGTTGAAATTCAAATTTTAATGTGGTACAAAAAGAATATTCACGTGAAAATGCCAAAAGGGGGACAAATGGCAAAATTATCTGAAGCTCAAAAAAGCACATTAAATCAATCGCTTTTGTTGGCCGTTTCTGAAATGAATGAAACGGAAGTTGTTAGTCTTTTAGAAAACGGCGCTGATCCGGATACGCGCAATGAGGTGGGGGATACGCTTTTAAATATTGCCCTTTCAAGTGAAACGATTTCGCCTGGATTAATTGAAACGTTGGTTGAAGGTGGCGCGCATTTAAACTATGTGAGCTCTGATCGTGTGACACCGTTGATGTGTGCCGTTTTTAATGTAAATGTCCCTTTTGAAACGGTTGAATATTTATTACAGTCGGGTGCCAGTGTTTATTCAAGAGATACCTATGGTCAAACACCTCTTTTATATGCAACCGGTCGAGAAGATGTGGCTTTGGTTGATTTGTTGTTTTCGTATGGTTCTTCGGTGAATGAAACGGATGCCGATGGTTGTTCATTGATTTTTGAAGCCGTGCGCCAAGGGTATGAGAATTTGTTCTCTTATTTGGTTGATCAAGGCGCTGATTTAACCATTCGCGATTATCAAGGAACAACTCTTTTGATGGCGGCCATTGAGCAAAAACAAACACATATGGCATTAAGTTTATTGGATTTTCCGGAAATTGACGTGTTGGCAACCAGAGTGGATGGTTTAACGGCATTTGATATGGTAAATGACTTGTTGAACGAAGAAAATAGCGATGAGTGGAAGTCTTTATCTGAGGCTATTTCTTTGAAAGCAAGCGAGCGTTTATCATTTTATGAAGAGTTGGATAAACCCGTTTCTTATGCAGACGAGTGGCGTTCATCGGATGATGAGGCTGATGATGTTCCAACGTATTTAGTTGAAGATAATGGATCTTCTTTTGAAAATGATGATTGGGATAATGATTTATCTCTTGAAGATCCGGAGGGGTCTTTTGATGATGGTTCTTCCCCGAAGAAGGAAGCTATTGGGGACGGATTTGATGACTTATTCATCGATGACGAAGAAGAGGATGAAGATGTTGATGATGTTGAAGGTATTGATGATGATACCCCAACATATACGGAAATCGTTGAAAAAGTGGCGGCTCCTTCCTTAGAAGCAGAGGATGACTTATTCATCGATGACGAAGAAGAGGATGAAGATATTGATGATGTTGAAGGTATTGATGATGATACCCCAACATATACGGAAATCGTTGAAAAAGTGGCAGCTCCTTCCTTAGAAGCAGAAGATGACTTATTCATCGATGATGAAGAAGAGGATGAGGATATTGAAGACGTTGAAGGTATTGATGATGATACCCCAACATATACGGAAATCGTTGAAAAAGTGGCAGCTCCTTCCTTAGATGCAGAAGATGACTTATTCATCGATGATGAAGAAGAGGATGAAGATATTGATGATGTTGAAGGTATTGATGATGATACCCCAACATATACGGAAATCGTTGAAAAAGTGGTAGCTCCTTCCTTAGAAGCAGAAGATGACTTATTCATCGATGATGAAGAAGAGGAAGAAGATATTGAAGACGTTGAAGGCATTGATGATGATACCCCAACATTCATGGAAGTTATTGAAAAAGTATATGTGCCGAAAAACAGAACAAATGGATTCTCAACATCGATGAGTGCCGAGCAAAACCTGAATCCATATGAAACGAAACATCAAGATACAAGTGCATCTTTTGAAACTCAAAAGGATAGCGGTAGTTCTTCTATGGTTCAAGTGGATCCGGCAAAGATGTCTATGCCTTTGGAAGCTGATAAAATTCAAGAACCTGCAAGTGCTTTACCGCTTTATTCTGACGCTGTTTATCAGCATGCAACAAAAATGCTTAAACGTTACACGGAATATCAAGCAGAGGATGGGCAAAAAGGCGTTTATCTGTCAGGTATTTATTTAACGAATAAAACCTGTTCGCAAGCAAGAGTTCATATTGAAAGAATGCTTCTTTCTCAAGGGTATATGCCCGAACAAGCGCATGAACAATCTGTTGTTTTACTTTATAAATTAATCAGAGCAAATGGGTTATATCATCCAAAAGAATTTGTTTTAACAGCTGATGGCAAAAAATCTTTGGCATTTAAGGTTTGGGGATGCGATCATCGTTTGTTGCTGAAATCTTTAACCAACGAATTTGCGCCGGAAGGGGATTGGTATCATTCTTTAAGTGAAATTGAAAAATATGTTGGTGAAAAGGGAGAAGGAAAACTCACCATTGTTGCTTAAAAATGTACAAGGATAAAAAAATCACCGGTGTTATGCCGGTGATTTTTGTTTTTAGGGATGAATTAAGGTTTTATTTCATCTTCTCCACGAATTTTTTTATTATATTCTTCTTTTCGTTTTTGAATGAGGGATTCTTTTTTAGCCTTTTCTTCACGAATTTTTTTATTATATTCTTCTTTTTGTTTTTGAATGAGGGATTCTTTTTTAGCCTTTTGTTCATCCATTCTTTGTTTAACCTCGTTATTTCTTTGTTTTATCATTTTTATCTGCTCATCAAGCAGTTGCTTCAATTTCTTGTTGTGTTCTTTCATTTTTTTTAAAGAGTCAGATTCTTCATTTTGTTTATTGGGGGAGGGATTATTTAAATCAAGTGTTTTGGGGGCATTCCCTTTGTTATTTTTAATGGTTATATCTGCATGATGATCAATAAGAAATTTCTTTAACTCCTCATTTCTTGAATAAGAAACAATGTAAAAAGGTGTTTCCCCATTATTATTTTGAGCATTGATATTTGCTCCATTTTCAATGAGTAATTGGGCGATATCTGTGTTTTTTGCTGTATGAAGCGGTGTGTTTCCTTTATTATCTTTGGCATTCACATTAGCTCCATTTTCAATCAGCAATTTAGCGATTTCAGTATTAGATATATTATGAAGCACCTCTGTTTCATTCTTGTATTTTAAATTTAAATCTGGATTATTTTTAAGTAATAACTTAATTAAATCCATGTTGGGTTTATAAGTATGAATGAGGGAATATAGTAATGTTTCCCCATTATTATTTTGAGCATTGATATTTGCTCCATTTTCAATCAGCAATCTGGCAATTTCTGTATTTTGTACTTGATGTAATGGCGTATTGCCTTCATCATTTTGAAGATTGACATTGGCTCCATTTTCAATCAGCAATCTGGCAATTTCCGGATTTTTTACTTGATGTAATGGCGTGTTGCCTTCATCATTTTGAAGATTGACATTGGCTCCATTTTCAATCAGCAATCTGGCAATTTCTGTATTTTGTACTTGATGTAATGGCGTGTTGCCTTCATCATTTTGAAGATTGACATCTGCTTTTAAATCAATTAATAATTGAGCAAATTCTTTAGAAGAATCATATGTTTTTGTAAAATAATGTAGTTTTGTTTCTCCCATATCATTTATCTCATTGATATTTGATCCTTTTTCGACTAATAGTCGCGTAATATCCGCATTATCGGTATATAATAACGGCGTATTCCCAAACTCATCTTTTTGATGAATATTTGCCCCATTTTCAATCAGTAATTTGACGATATCAAGAGATTTAGTCATATGAAGAGGGGTTTTTCCGTTATTATCTTTTGCATTCACATTAGCGCCGGTATCAATCAGTAATTTGACGATATCAAGAGATTTAGTCATATGAAGAGGGGTTTTTCCGTTATTATCTTTTGCATTCACATTAGCGCCGGCGTCAATCAGTAATTTGGCAATCTCATGAGAGTTAGCCATATGAAGCGGTGTTTGTTTGTCATTATTTTCCCAAGAAGCATTTGCACCGGCATCAATCAGTAATTTGGCAGTTTTTGATGAGTTGACATAAAAAAGAGGTGTATTTTTTTTATCATTTGTGATATTCACATTTGCTCCATATTTGATAAAAAGAGGGATAATGTCACTGCTTTCAACCTCGATTTTAGGAGAAACAAAATGGCGGGGAGTTTGGGCTTGAATGAAAGGTTCTGTTTTATATAATTTTTCAATAGACGGGTCTTTTTCTTCTTGGACAAGAATGTGAAGTAATGATTGTTTCTTACGAGAAAGGAAGGTTTGTTCAGCATTTGGATTAGCACCTTTTTCAAGCAATAGGTTGATAACCTCTAAATTCCTGTTTTTTTTATCAATGGCTGAGGCAAGAGGGGTGTTTTTAAAGATATTTTCCTGATTTAAATCAATGCCTTGTTCAATCAAAAACTTTATAAATTCAACATTAGGATTGTTTGATTTAATATGATCATATAGTAAATTTTCTTTTTCTTTTTGCTCAAGTGTGGCACCGTTTTGGATAAGAAGTTTTGAAATTTCTATATTTCGGGCATAAAAAAGAGGTGTTTTACCTTTTTTATCCTTAATATGAACATTTGCCCCATTTTTAATAAGGATTTTAACAAGATCTATATTATTTTGGTGGTGAAGTGGCGTTGAGCCATAATCATTTTGAGCGTTTACATCTAACCCTTTTTGAATTAAGAGGTTAAGTGTTTTTGGGCCGGTTACGTCAAAAAGAAGACTTTCTCCATTATAAGGATTAATAATATGAATATCAGCGCCTCGATTGATCAGTTGAACGGCATCTTCATCTAATTCTGGATATTGTATTGCTTTTAAAAGACGCTCGGTTAAGCTTTCATTTTCATTTTGAACTATTATTTTTGATTGTTCCAGAATGTATTCATATGGAGGGTTAATAACATCTGCCATAACAATTTGAGAGGTAAAGAGGGTAAATAAAGTTGAGGCAAGAAGAATGTGTTTCATAATGTGGCTCCTTATTTTTGGCTTATGTTGTTGAGAGGTTTTTTATATCCCCACTTTCATCTTATTTTTCAACCAGGCTGATAACGCCGTTAACAAGCAATAAAATTAAAACAATGGGCGCGGTAAAACGCAAAGTAAAACGCAAATACCGTCTGAAAAATTTGCTGGGAGCTTTAGGGGAGCCAAGGCTTAAACTGTGGATTAATCCTGTTGAAATGCCCCAGCCCATGAAAAGCGAGATGAAAAGAACGGTGAAAGTCATGGTGAACGTTCCCGTTAAGGTATCAAAGAAATTGAATAAATCCATTTTTAAAACCTTGATATCAAGCACGTTGGTGAATGATAATAAGACGATCAAGGCGCCAATCATATTTGCGATCGTAACCAATGTCACGGCTTTTTTGCGACTCATTTTTGCTTTTTCAATTAAAAGATTGACCGGTGGCTCATAAATGGAAATAAGAGAGGTGAGCGCTGCAATAAATAACAGTAGGAAAAAAAGAAACATAAAGAATGCACCGCCCCAAATTTTTTGAAAAACAAAGGGCAGGGTGATAAAGGTGAGTGTTGGACCGGCGTTTGGTTCTAAATTAAACGCAAAAACGGCAGGAAGAACAATTAATCCCGCAATAAAGGCAACAAATGTATCTAATAAAACAATTTGTTTGGTTGACTTTAAAATATTTTCTTTTTTTGAAAGATAGGACCCGTAAATAAAAATGGCGCCAAGTCCCATGGAGAGCGAATAAATGGCTTGACCTAATGCTTTTAAAAACAAATCGGCAAATGTTTTAAACTCAAATCCCGTTTCTTTAAATCCCATGTGCGACCAATCGGGAATAAGAAAAAATTTGATTCCTTCTAGTGCATTTGGAATAAGGAAAATGCGAATCATCATAAAAATCAAAAGGATAAAAAGAAGAGGCATCAAAATAAGCGACATTTTTTCAATCCCTTTTTTAACCCCGCGCATTAAGATAAGACCGGTTGAAATGGCGCAAAGAGAACCCCACAAAAACTGCTCTGTAAAAGAGGTTGTTAAAGTTTCAAAAACGGTTTTATCCGGTGCTTTAAATCCGATATTCAGCAAATAAGAAAAGCTGTTGACAGTGTAAAATAAAGTCCAACCGATAACGATTAAGTAAATGCTGGCTACCAATGTTGTGTTTAAAAGCGTTAAAGAGCCGGCAAAGCGCCCATAGTTTTTTGAAAAAGATTTGCCCACTTTTTGTGCGGCGGTTTCAAATCCATCGATCAAATTGCTTTCAGCTAAGCGACCGAAAGCAAGTTTTGAAAGTAACAGGAAATAGCCAAGTCCAAAAACTGAAATCAAATATAAAATTAAAAAAGCACCTCCACCATTTTGGCCGGCTAAATATGGGAAACGCCAAATATTACCAAGACCGATAGCAGAACCGGCAGTTGCTAAAATAAAACCGATTTTTGAACTCCATAAGTCGCGTTGCATTTATGATAAATCCTTTATTTTTTTAAAGTAAATTTTGAACAAGGGTCTGTGCTTCTTTTAAAGTGTCACAATAATAATCAAACGGCACTTCTTCATCTTTATGATGCACCAAAATGCTTAAAGCACCCAAATTTTTTGCCATCAGCATATCGGATTGACCATCGCCGATAAAAATGATTTTTTTGGGATTTAGTTTATTTAAAATAGGTTCGGCAAATTCTTTTTCCGGTTTGCCAAGAGGGCCCTTTGTGCCTTGAACAATTTCAAAGTAATCAAAAACTTGTTTATCTTTCACTTCTTCAATTAAGGCTTCATGATTTTTATTACTTAAAATCACCATGGGAATATTTTTTTCTTTGAGCCATAAAATAAAGGGCAGGGCTTCGGGGAAAAGAGCTGTTTCTTTTGTGTATAAGCGATAGGCGGATACATAAAATTCAATAGCTTGAGGCAAACTTGTTTTCCCTTCTTGCTCTTCAAGTGGGAATTTTGATTGCCAGAAAGCGCCTCGATGCCGTGTCATCACATTGATAATATCTTCATTTGTAACAGGCGGAAATCCAAAGTGTTTCATGGTATCATCCAATCCTTTATGAACGGCATTTCTTGTGTTACACAGCGTATTATCCCAGTCAAAAATAACAATTAAATCAGTTTGCATGGAAATCCTTTATCATATAAGTGTATATTTATATGGTAAAAACAATAACGAATGTTTCCTAAAAATTCAAGAAGTTCTTATTTGTTTTTTTGATTTAGCAAAATATTTTTATGCTTCTGTTATTTCAATAACAACAAAGCAGATGGCAAATTCTTTTTCATCAGAAAGTGAAAGATGAATTTGATAAGATTTGCCGGTTGTTTTTTGCTGTAAGGTTTGAAGTGCTTTGCCCTTGATAACAAAGAACGGTGCGCCTTTGGAATCATTTTGAACTTCAATATCTTGAAAAAAAGCTTCCTGACCGATACCGGAGCCCAAAGCCTTTGAAAATGCTTCTTTGGCGGCAAAACGTTTGGCAAAGAAAGAGGCGCGTTTTAATGGGGAAAGCGTTTGGGCGCGTTCTCTTTCAAACGGCGTAAAAACTTTTTCTTCAAAGGAAGAACCAAATTTTTTTAAAGTTGTTTCAATGCGGTTCACTTGAACCAAATCCGTTCCAATCCCGATAATCATGCGCCGTTAAACCTTTAACCTGTGAACCAAAGAAACAAGCGATGAAGACCGCAAGGATTGAATCAAAACATCCAATGTTGAACTGTTTTTCACTTCTACTTCCAGCAAAATTTCGCTGAGGCCATTTTTACGGTTTTGAAGTTTTAAGTTGGTGATAACCACGTTTTGCTTGGCAGCAATATTAGTGATTTCACTTAAAACACTTGGTTTATCTTCCACTTCCAATAACAATCTGGCCGGCAATAATTTTTCTTGCATAACGGATGCATTCCATTCAATCGGAAGCCAGCGTTCCGGTTCATCTTGATATTGATTGAGTGAAGAACAATCAGCTGTATGAACGGTGACGCCTTTGCCTGTTGTCACAATGCCGACAATGCTATCCCCCGGGAGCGGGTGGCAACATTTGGCAAAGTTGAGCGCAATACCGGGGATCAGCCCCGTTACCGGCATGTTTTTACTTGAAGTATCCGGTTTGGTTTCTTTCTTCTTAAAGATAGAAAGCGCTTTTTTCAAGGTTGATTTTGAACAATCCGGATGCAATTCATGGAAAACATCTTTAAATGAAACAACGCCGGCACCGATGGCTGCCAATAAATCCGTTACCTGTTCTTGATCGGCTTTTAAGAAAGATTTATATTTCGGTAACAGCGGTTGAAGGTCTTTATCCGTAAACGTGAGGCCAAAATCTTTGGCTTCGTTGATAAATTGGTTGCGCGCTGTTTGAACGTTTTGTTCATATTTAAGGGTACGGATATATCGTCTGATACTGGCCTTTGCTTTGGCTGTTACGGCAATATGTTCCCATTCGGGGGAAGGGGTTTGACTTTTATTTGTGAGAACTTCCACTTGGTCCCCGTTTTGAAGCTCGGTGCGAAGCGGGATGATTTTACCGTTAATCTTGGCGCCGACACAAGTATCTCCCACACGTGAGTGAACCGCATAGGCAAAGTCAATAGCTGTTGCGCCTTTTGGAAGCGTTATCAAATCTCCCTTCGGTGAAAAACAAAATACCTGATCTTGATAAAGCGCAATTTTGGTATGTTCCAAAAAGTCATTAGGGTCGGAACATCTGTTCATCAAATCCAATAAATCACGAAGCCAGCGATATTGCGTTCCTTCTTTGGAGGCTCCTTGTTTATACTCCCAGTGGGCAGCAACCCCCATTTCGGCCACATTATTCATTTCTTTTGTTCTAATTTGAACTTCAATACGCCGATTCAATGGACCGATGACACCGGTATGTAAAGAACGATATCCGTTTTGCTTTGGTGTTGAAATATAATCTTTATAACGACCGCCAATCATGGGGTATTTCGTATGAATCACGCCAAGAGCTTTATAGCAATCTTCAATAGAGTTCACGATAATTCTGAAAGCAATGATATCGCAAACTTGCTCAAACGGAATGTTTTTCATCTGCATTTTATGCCAGATGGAATAGGGGCGTTTTTCACGCCCTTTAACAGTGGCTTCAATGCCGTGTTCCTTTAAGTCGGATTCTAATTGTGTGATGACTTTGGCAACATCTTCTTTGCCTTGTTCACTTAAAAATTTAAGACGCGATACAATGGTTTTATGAGCTTCCGGATAAAGATTTAAAAAGCAATAATCTTCCAGTTCATCTTTAATGGCTTGCATCCCCATGCGCTCGGCCAAAGGAACATAAATTTCAAGTGTTTCCGTTGCAATACGAATGCGTTTTTCTTGTGCTCGAATATGCAAAGAACGCATATTATGCAGACGATCGGCCAATTTAATTAATAAAACGCGGATATCTTCACTGATGGCTAAAACAAGTTTTTGAAAGTTTTGCGCTTGCTTAGAAGCTTGCGGTGTAATTTCCAACTTTGAGAGTTTTGTCATCCCGCGAACAAGGTCGGCAATCGTTTGCCCAAACAGTTCCTTCAAATCTTCATAAGAAGCAGCGGTATCTTCCACCGTATCATGCAAAAGAGCAGCAATAATGGTGGCATAATCCATTCGGTAACCGATTAAAATTTCGGCCACTTCTAACGGATGAGAAAAATAAGGGTCACCTGATTCGCGTTTTTGCGCTGCGTGCATCTTCATGGCAAATACATAAGCGCGGTTTAAAGCCTCTTCATCAGCGACAGGGTCATATGATTTTACTTTTTCAACCAGCTCGTATTGGCGCACCTTCAGGCCCCCCTTATTTTGCCGTTTTAAAAATTAAGCGTTGTTGATATCGTCAAAAACCTGAAATGAATCAGATTCTTCAAATTCTGTATCAGAATAAAGTGAAGAGGAAAGTTCAGCAGCGATATCTTGTTCATCTTCTTTTTGAACTGATTGAATTTGCGGGCGCGCATAATGTTGCAAAGAAGAAATCATGTTTTCTTTTTGTTGTTCAATATTAATTGTTTCTTCTTCAATTTCACGAAGAGCAATAACGGTGTTTTTGTCATTATCTCTTGAAACCGTTAAAGGAGAACCGGCATCTAATGATTTAGCTCTGCTGGCAGCAGTTAAAATCAAATCAAAACGGTTTGGGATTTTATTAACGCAATCTTCGACTGTTACGCGGGCCATAAAAATTTCCTTTCTTTTAGCTAAAAAATATATATAGAACGAATTATATCTTTTTTTTTATTAAAAAGCAAGATAAAAAAAATAAAATAAGGGTTAAATCTTTGTTGCTTATTTATTTTCTTTTTTGTATAATCAGGTAAATTAAAGTAGGGGTACAAAAAAAACTTTTATATAACATTAAAAAAATAGGGGACGGGATGTTTACAAAACTTGTGTTTTATTTTTTGTTGATGATGACCAAAAAAATGGGGCCGAACGCAGCAAAAAGAGTTGTGAGTTTGGGATTGAAAAGTCAGATTTTTCAGCCACAAAAATATTTAAGTGAGCGTTTAAGAACCAGATTGATGGGGAAGGAACACCGTTCTCCTTTGGGGTTGGCATCGGATTTTGACAGAAACGGAAAGTTTTTTGATTTTTTGGTGCCTCTGGGTATTTCTTTTGGGGAGCTCGGATCGTTTACGCTTTTGGCGGAATCTTCAAAAGAAAAATATATGTTTTTGTTAAAAGATAAAGCCTTATATATTCAGGGAGCAACAACGCCTAATCCAGGGATTTCCAAAGCTGTTCAGATTTTGGCGTCCAGACGTAAATATCCGGCATTTATCGGGGCAACATTGATTTCTTTTGGATCGGAAGGTGAAGCATATAAAACCTCTTCAAGCGCTGTGTTCGGATATAATAACGATTACCATCAGATGGCTATGCGGGTGGCGCCTTATGTTGATTATGTGTGTTTAAATTTTTCGCATCCGAATATGTCTTTAGCGCAGATGCTTTCAGATGAATCAACGATTTTGCCGATGTTGTTGGATATAAAAGGGGCGCTTCAAATTGCCGCTCCGTTAAGACCACCGAAATTGGTTGTGAAAGTGCCGTATGATTTGAGTGAATTGGAGGTTAAGTTAATTGCATCAACTTGCCAAAAATCTTTTGTTGATGCGATTATTGTGGCTGGTCCGGCGACGGCTAACCGTCAAATCAGAACGATTTTAAAACGAAAATCAGCGCTTTCAATGGATAGTTCGTTTGTAACTGGTGCACCACTTAAAAAAGATGTGTTGCAGTTAGTGAAAAGATTTTATCTTGAAACAAAAGGAGAAATAGATATTATTGCGACCGGTGGTATTTTTACGGCGCAGGATGTTTATGATGCCATAGCGCATGGGGCGAATGCCGTTGAGCTTTGTTCGGCATTGATTTATAAAGGGCCGGAAGTGATTTCAAAAATTAATAAGGATTTGACCAGATTGCTTGAAAAACATAATACCAGTATTCAAGAATTGCGCGGGACAAAGGTTGATTTGGATGAGTTTTGGGATAAGGAATCCAAAAAGGGGCAAATGAATATTCGGCCGGAGTTTGTTGATTAAAAAATATCGGAACGTTCTTTTTTTTAGGACGTTCTTTTTTTTTATTTTGCTTGTACTTATGTGATGAAATGGTGTATAGTTACAAAAAAGAAAGGATAAAAAATGATTGAAGCAAAATCTTTAAAATATAATTTGAGTGATTTAGAACCATTTATCAGCGCCCAAACTCTTTCATTTCATCATCAAAAGCATTATCAGGGTTATGTTAATAAATTAAATGAATTGATTGCTCACACAGATTTTGAAGGGTTGTCTTTAGAAGAAATTATTTTAAGATCTGCCTCTGATACGCTGTATACGGCTGTTTTTAATCAGGCGGCACAGGTTTATAATCATGAATTTTATTTTGATTCATTAAGTCCAGCATCTTCAACAAAAGATATATCTTCATCGCTTAATAAATTGATTGAAAAGGATTTTTCATCTGTTGAATCTTTGAAGGAAAAGTTGGTTGAAGTGGGGTTAAGTGTTTTTGGCAGTGGATATGTTTGGTTGGTTTATGAGGAAGATCATTTAAAGGTTTTGCCTTTTTCCAATGCGTTGACGCCTCTTGTAAAAGGCGGTATGACGCCATTGTTAGCCATTGATGTTTGGGAACATGCTTATTATCTGGATAAGCAAAATTTAAGGGCGGCTTATTTAAAAGAGGTTGTGGATCATCTTTTGGATTGGTCGTTTGTGTCGTCTAATTTAAAACAAATGGGAGTATCGGAATAAATGCGTATTTTAGTTGTCGGCGGTGCCGGGTATATTGGATCACATGTGGTTAAAGAATTATTAAAAACCGGACATGATGTTCGGGTTTTTGATAATCTTTCGACAGGGCAGGAAGTAAATTTATTTGAAAATATTGAATTTATTAAAGGCGATATTTTGGATATTCCGGCAATTGAAAAGGCAATGGAGGGGATGGATGGTGTTGTTCATTTGGCGGCTAAAAAAGCGGTTGGAGAATCAATGGAAAAGCCGGATGTCTATGCGCTTAATAATTTAAATGGTACTATTAACGTTTTAAATGCGATGGTTAAAAATAATGTGAAATACTTTGTTTTTTCATCAACGGCTGCCGTTTATGGAATGCCAAGTATTGAAGTTTTGGATGAAGAAACTCCTTTAAATCCCATTAATTTTTATGGTTTTTCGAAAAAAATGATTGAAGAAGTTCTTTCTTGGTATGATCGTTTAAAAGGGATTAAATTTGTGGCTCTTCGCTATTTTAATGCTGTTGGGTATGATGGAGAAGGCGATGTGAAGGGGTTGGAAAAAAATCCTCAAAACCTTTTGCCCATTGTCATGGAAACAATTTTTGGTGTTAGAGAAAAAATGACTGTTTTTGGCTCTGATTATCCAACAAAAGACGGTACTTGTGAAAGAGATTATATTCATGTGTCTGATTTGGCATCAGCGCATCAGTTGGCTTTTCAATATTTAGTAAGAGAAAATCAAAGTCAGATTATGAACCTTGGAACAGGGGTGGCGCATAGTGTGAAAGATATGATTGAAATGACTGAAAAAGTGACTGGCCGTCAAGTGAAATATGAAATGGGCGATCGGCGGGCAGGTGATCCGGCAGCATTGATGGCCTTTTCAAAAAAAGCCAATGAATTATTGGGTTGGCAACCTCAACACAGTTCTTTGGAAAATATTATTGCAACCACTTACCGTATTTATCAGAAATATTTTTAAAAGTTATTGATTTTTAAGGTAAATGTTTATAAATAATTTTTTCTTGTATTCGAAAAAAAATTGTGTTAAACTTCGTTTTAGGTGTTTGTTTAATCTTTTTGGAGGATGATTTGATGAAAAAAGTTTTTGCTCTTTTAGTTGCTTGTGCATCATTAAGCGGGTGTCATTATTTGGGGGCTCCCGAATCTTATACAGTTGTTGATGAAGATCGCGCACCAGTGGTGCAACCGGTTGTTGCGCCTCAACCAATTGTTCGCCCAGCGCCGGTGATGGCTCCGGTAATGGCTCCGGCCACTCAGATGGCTCCAACATGCGGGTGCAATAATCAAATGGGTGCCTGTCAGATTAATCCAGGGGTCAGAGGTCCGATTGAAATCACAATTCCGGCACAAAAGGTTTGTATTCAATAAGATACGTTAAAAAAATAAACGCAGGATTTTCTTTTTGAAAGAAGCCTGCGTTTTTTTATGCTTTAAAATATATTTTAAATAGATAAATCTTTATATATGAAAGAGTTATGTGTTTTTTTTAAAGCAATACTTTTATCTTCTTACAATAGAGCAGCTTTACTTAAAGAGTTTGCTTGGAATAGTAAAGTTTTGAACGAAAGAAGTTTACCTTTGGCTATCAACTTCGATAGAAGCAACGTTTGGAGAATAAATCTTAGAAAATTCTTTCAACGCCTTCGCCAAATGAAATTTTGCGAACAACGATTGTTGAATTTAAACCGAGAAACAAAAAAAATCCCCTTGCAAGGGCAAAGGGATTTTTTATTGGAGAACTTTTCAAGAAAATTAGTCTTGAATTTCTTTATCTTCAGCAATACGAGCAGCTTTACCGAAGAGTTTGCGTAAATAGTAAAGTTTTGAACGGCGAACTTTACCACGGCGGACAACTTCGATAGAAGCAACGTTTGGAGAATAAATCGGGAAAATTCTTTCAACGCCTTCGCCAAATGAAATTTTGCGAACAACGATTGTTGAATTTAAACCATCGTTATGACGAGCAATGCAAACGCCTTCATAAGCTTGTAAACGTTCGCGACCTTTGTCTTCAACGATTTTATACATAACTTTAACAGTATCACCTGCTTTGAATGACGGAATGTTTTTTCCTAATTTGGCAATCTGTTCATTTTCTAATTCTTTAATTAAGTTCATTTTTGAGTCCTTTCTTAATTTTTATTCTGATTCAGGTATTTGGTCCATAAGTCCGGTCGTCTTTCCTGTGTGATTTTTTTTGATTGTTCCAAGCGCCATTCATTGATTTTTTGATGATGCCCGGAAAGCAAGATATCGGGAACTTTCATTCCTTCAAAGTTTTGAGGTTTTGTGTAATGCGGATATTCAAGTAATCCATTTTCAAAACTTTCTTCAATTTCGGAAGAGGTATTCCCCATCACGTTTGGCAATAATCTGATAACGGCATCAAGCATGGTTAATAAGGCGGGTTCGCCACCGGATAACACAAAGTCACCAATGCTGATTTCTTTGATGTTCCATTTTTCGATGATGCGTTCATCAATGCCTTCAAACCTGCCACAAAGAAAAGTCATTTCTTCTTCTTTGGCAAAGGTGTGAGCTGTTTTTTGAGTGAAAACCATGCCTCTTGGAGAAAGATAATAAATATCTCCTTTTTTATAAACGGCTTTGATGGCCGCATCCAAAACGCTTGGTTTCATAACCATGCCCGCGCCACCGCCAAACGGCGTGTCATCAACGGATTTATATTTGTCTGTTGCAAAATCGCGGATGTTAACAACGTTTAATTCGCATTTTCCTTCAGCCAAGGCTTTTCCGGCCAATGAATAGCCGAGGAAACCTGGAAACATTTCAGGATAAAGCGTTAAAACGTTAATCTTCATGGTCGATCACCTCTTTAATGCCCAACGGTAATTCAATATGCATAACCTTATTTTCAATATCAACAACCGGAAAGGTTGCGTCCGAAAAATCAAAGGGAAAGACTTTACCATTTTGAAGTCGAACATTAATGATATCGCCGGCGCCAAAATTTTCAACGCTTTCGACAACACCAAATTTTTCGCCTTGTTTTAAAACGGTTAAGCCAATCAAATCGACATAATAAAATTCGCCTTGTTCTTCTTGGGGCATTTGAGCACGCTCAACATAAAGTTCCAATCCTTTTAAGGATTCGGCCTCAGTGCGGTCTTTAATGCCGTCAATATAAGCAAGAACAATGCCTTTGTTTTGCGATTGAACTTTGAGTTTAAAGACTTTTTTGCCTTCTTTATCCGTTACCTTGTCAAATGTGGCAATATCCATCGGATTGGTTAAAAACGGCTTGATTTTAACGCCGCCTTTAATACCATGAACATTCACAATTTGACCGACACAGACTTTTGACATTTTTTATCCTTATTCAGCAGGTGTTTCAGCTTGAGCAGCAGCAGCTTCGGCAGCAGCGGCTTCTTCAGCTTCTTTTAAAGCTTGAGCTCTTTCAGCAGCTTCTCTCATACGTTCTTGAGCTTTGGCTTTTGGAGCTGATTTTTTCGGTGTTTCACGAATAGCTGGTTTTTCAGCCAAACCAACGAGTGCAAATAATTTTTGAACGCGTTCTGTGAGTTCTGCACCTTGGCTCATCCATTTTTTAGCAGCTTCAGCGTTGATACGCAAAGCATCTTGATGATCTTTTGGCAAAAGCGGATTATAAAAACCCAAAGATTCGATGAAACGGCCGTCACGTGGAGCGCGTTTATCAGCAACAACAATTTTATGAACCGGACGTTTTTTTGAACCGCCACGGGCTAAACGAATACGAACTGACATTTATATACTTTCCTTTCTATTTTTTTTATTAAGCTTTCAAAGAACTAAACATACAAAAATCGCACCAATGCACGAACCATCGCGGATTGATGTATCTCCTTGGAGACTGAAAATATATTCAGCTTTTTGAAAGATTAGTGCTTTTATATCAAAAAAAAGAAGACTTGTCAATAAAAAAATGAAGTTTTAAAGCATAACGCTGTTTGAGGGTATTTAAAAAAGGCTTAGAATGAAAATGTTTTTATTTTTTTTAAGTTATGATATAATAGAATGTATGAAAAAAATAACAGAGACAAAATTGAAAGCTTCGCTCAAAAATTCTTCATCGCCGGTGGCTTTATCGGCGCAGGGGCAAATGGATGTTTATTTGGCCCCGATTGGGAAGCGTCAGCAATCGGCTTTATCTGTTTATTTGGATAAAATGCACTGTTCAGATCCTGATTTTTCAAAGCCATTTCCTGATGAAGTAATGGATTTTATTGTTGACTCGCTTGATTTTAAGACAACGGATTCTTTTTTGAAGAAACGGCTACGAAGCGGGTTAAAGGAGTTGAATAAAAAATCAAAAACAGCCAGAGGGCTTATAGCTCAAATTCCGTTTGGGTTAAAAGTTTCAAGCATTTCTGAACAGTCTGACACTGCCGGTGCTTTTGTGCTTTTCGGCGTTGATGAAGTGTTTTTCAATCTGCCTCATTTTAAAAATAAGAAAAATCGATTATTGGCGATTGAGTTTTTGCATGAAACCGGCCATGTTTTGGATAATTATCAACTGCGTCCTTTTGAGGGGATAACAAAGGGATATGTGGATAAAGAAGGTAAGCCGATTAGGGCGGTTCCTCATCCAAATATCGAAACGGAAAGTTCTTGTCAGTTGGATTTGGCTTTTGAAGCTGAAAAACAGGCGGTTTCTTATCAAATTGAATCGGAAATGATGTCTGTTCCCGAGATGATAGAGCCGGTTGTTTTGAGCGTGTTAGAAGGGGCGTGCATGGCGATAGGGTTGTTTGCAAAACCGCAGGAAGCCAATCGCGAAAAGGTTGTTTTTAATTATTCGCTTCAACGCGCTGGCTCCTATTTGAAAACGGCGGTTAAAAATCCAAAAAAGCTTTTTTCAAAAACGGGGCGGGAAGAAATCTCTTCGTTGGCAAGAAAAGAAAACATGGCTTCTTTTGTTAAATTTTTAAAGAAACCTGCTCGTCATAAAATAGGTTTTCGTCATATCGGTTCTTTGTTATCGGTAATAGGCGGGGTAGCTTGTTTTTCTTTGCTTATGCCGGGGGTTATCGGAACGATTGGATTGCTTGGGGCTTGTTTAGGGGGATGCGCTTATTCTAATCTTAAAAAAACGGTGCATGATTTTCAATATAATTGGAAGTCTTCTTATTATGAAAAGGCGTTATGGCGCAATCGGTTTTTCTTAAATGAAAATAAACAGGCGGATCAGGCGTCTTTGCTTGTTTTAAAAGCGCTTGAAAATAAATATGATAATTTTTTAACATCTTCGGATGTTTTAACGCCGCCGGATAAAGATTTTGTGTATAATGAAATGATGTTGCCTAAAAGACAATATCAAAAATTAAGCGAAAATCAAAAAGAAGATATGATGACTTTTGTTGAGATTTTAAAAGCAGGTGATCGAGAAGGGGATTTAAAAGATTTTTCAGATGAAGAAATCATATTTCAATTGATGAAATCGATTGTAACTGTTTCAAAACAAAAGAAAATTTCGCCTTCAAAAGCATTTTCCCAGTATTTGAATATGCTTATTAGGGAAGATGAGGTGTTAGAGGCGGGTGTTCAAAAACTGCCACTGCCTGTTTTGAATCAAATTCATGATAAAGAATTAAGAAAAGAAATCCTTTTGTTAAAGAATGAAATAACCCAAAAAGAAAAGGATTTAATGTATTTAAAACAGCAAAAAATGGCTGATAAAAGAGGGTTAAAATAGCACGAGAGATAATTTTATCGAAAAAGCTTGAAAAAAAATCTTTTTTATGATATAATATCAGGCATGTTAACCGCGCTTTTAAATGAAATTTATAAGGAAAATCAGGTTTTGAATGTTCCCCTTCAACCGACGTCGTCGAAGGGGCTTTTTTTAGGTGGCCTGCAAGAGGAGGAATTAGCCGGTTATGAAGCTTATTTTAAGCGATATCCCGATCAACAAAAAGAAGCGGTTGGTGCGCCGATAAAAAAGGAAGTGATTGATTTTATTGTTGATTCATTGATTGTTGTTGCGCCGGGTGAGGATTCTTCTTTTAAAAAGCGTTTAAAAAAAGGGTTTTATCAAATTAATCGATATTCGCCAACGGGAAGGGCATTGCTTCGTCAGGTTCGCTTTGAGCAACAAGTTGATTTGGAGATAGATTTGCTCAATGCGGTGGCAAGCGTTTATAAACTGTTTGATGTTATTTTTTTTGATAAGAAAAAGGTTAAAGACTCACAGCCTCTTGATTTGGCAACAACTTTTTTGCATGAAATGGGGCATGTGAATGAAGATATTCAACTGCGTCCGCTTTTTGATCCGGTGCATGGGTATACAACAAAAGAGGGGGAGGGAATTACTGAAAGAGCCTATTTATTTGCCAGTAAGGAAAAATTTATTTTAGAGCGCATGTTTGAAGCCGAAAAGCAAGCACAAACATATCAGATTTTATCGGATTGCCTGTCTGTGTTTGATTTTTTTTCAGCCTCAATCAATAGCTTATGTAAGGCTTATTTTGATTTGATATCGTCAATTACTTTTTTCATTTTTGGTCAAAAAGAGCAACAACAATCTGGTGCAACAATTCAGATGCGGTTGGTTTCTTATAAAAGAAGATTTTTATTCAATCAGATAAAAGCCTATTTAAAAGAGCCATCAGCTTTGTTTTCAAAAGATAAAAGGCACCGGATAAATAAAAAAACCGCTTTAAAGTCGATGTCTGATCATATGCGTTTTTTAATTGATCCTATGAAAAAAAAGAAAAGCAAGCTCTTTTTGATAAGTTGCGGGCTTTTTGCCACCTTTTTAGGCTCAGCTTCTTTGATTTCTTCGCCAACATTTCTTTTTTTGGGATTATTGACAGCTTCTGTTTGTGCCGGTTTTCATTGTGCAGATAAATATTATGAAAACAATCGAAAAGATTGGTGTTCAGGTTATAATGAAAATGCTTATCTTAATTCAAGATCTGCAAAAGGCTATGAAAAAGGGTCTGTTAAAAAATATCGCTTAATTTTAAAGGCGATGGCGCATAAATATCACAATTATTTAAAGGTGAAAGACCTTGAAAAAAGCCGAACGGATAAAGGGGAAATTGAAACGCTGTTTGAAAATCAGGTTGAGTTTTCGCATTTAACAAGTCAGTTGCAAAAAGATATCCAATTAATTTCAACTTTGTTAACAGTGTATGGTGATGAAAAAACAAAATCCATTGTTCCTGAATGGTGGGCGCATGAGAATTTAATAAAGGCAAAGGAACTTTGTAAAAATAATAAGAGGTTAAGCCTTGAAAACGGGATAAAAGAATTGCTTTTAATGCGGTTAAGGGGCTCTATTTTTGATCAGATGTTAAAGCAGGCGCCCAATGAGGAGCTTTTAAAGTTTGAAACGCCTTCCTTAAAAGAGGCTTTTTTGAAAAGGAAAAAAGAGCTGTGTCCAACTGAAAAAATGCCTGTTATGAAAAGACAGGTTGTTGTTGTATCTAAAAGATTAAAGGCCAAAAAACGGGTGAAAGGGCGGTTCAGATGAGTGTTTTTAAACAGGTATTAAAAGCAAGTGTTTCAGATAAAGCCGTTTTAACCGATGTGGGAAACGGGATTTATTGGGGACCGTTGCCTAAAAAAGAGTTGTGGGCTTATGAAGAATATTTTAAACAGCATCCGTGGATCAAAAAAGAAGAAAAAGGAGCGCCGATTGCTGCTGATGTGATTGATTTTATTGTTGACTCATTTAAAATTGAGCCGGCTCACGAAGAAAAAGAGATGAAAGCCTTGTTAAAAAAAGAGCTGGGTGTTTTAAATCAGCATTCCAGAACGGCACGGGCTTTAATCAAAACGCTTTCATTTAATCAATTTATCAGCTTGGTTTGTCAAGATGATGAGCGATTGGGGTATATTGAATTTGGGGCAGATAAAATTATTTTAAACAGGTGTCCTTTGGGGCAAAATGAATGTGAAACGGCGGTGACGTTGTTGCATGAAAACGCGCATTTAAAGGAACAAGAGGCGATTACAGATTTTTTTGAGCCGACAAAAGCTTATTATGATCATAAAAATAAGTTAATCACCGATCATTATATGAATGTTTCCGCAAAGTTGCAGTTAAAAGTTTGTTTGCTCTCTGAAGCAGAAAAAAAAGTGCAAGGAGAGGTGATTAAAGCTGAGTTAATGCCCTCAAATTTGTTTTTAAAAACGCTTGTGTGTGGTTCTCTTTTGCCCATTCAATCGCCTCAGAATGCTGATTTGCTTGTGAGAGTAGGATATAAGATTAAAATCGGATTGGAACGCTTTAAATTACTTTTATCCTCGCCATTTTCTCTTTTTTCCAGACAAAAAAGGGAAGAGATAGCGCAAAAGGCGGTTTTAAACGTGATGGCTTTTCAAATGAAGTTTTTATTGCAGCCGGAAAAAAAACAGCAATGCCACCCCTTGATTCAACCGAAAAACAATTCGCTTTTAAATGTGTTTACTTTTTTGGGAAGCTTGGCTCTTTTATCTTTGCCTGTTTTATCTTATGCAGGGATTGCCTTGCCGGGCGCTTTGCTTGGTTGTTTGTTTATTTTTGGGGGCGTATCCAAAAAATTTATGGCGGATACAAAATATGCCTTCACGCAAAAGAAATATTTTTGGAATTGGGGATATGCACAAAATGCACAGGCCTCTATTCGCAGTTATCGGCTTTATCGGCAAGGTGGAAAGAAAAAATTTCAACAGTTTATCAAAGCGTTTTGCCATAAATATCAAAATAAAATCAATCAAAGTGATATGGCTCAGATTAAAACAATGGGGCTGGGCGCCGAAAAAGAGGTTGCCACAAGAAAGATGATATCGCTGTTGGATAAAAAAATGCAAAATGATTTAAGCTTGTTGGCAATTATGCAATATCTGTACACAGAAAAAAAATTTGCACAGCTCAACCATTATTATTGGGATGTTGATTTATTGGAAGGTGGGCGAAAAGTTTTTCTTTCACAAGGGAAAAAAGAGCCGTTTCAAAAGGTTTTTGAACAATTTGTTTTGCAAGAAGTTGAAAAAAGTCAACGGTTTGATTTGGCTGCAAAATTTGCAAGTAAAGAGATAATTGATTTGATTTCAACACGTTGTTTTAAAAATGCTTTTTATGAAAAAAGAAAAAAACTGCAACAAGAAGAGGGCTGTTCAATTCCAAAAAACAAGATTTTGATTCGCAAAAAAGAAGAGCGCGAATGGATTAAACAACTAAATGAGCAAAATCAAAGAGGTTAAGATGCTAAAAACCAATCACAAATTTGTATCAGGGGTTTCTGAAAACGCGCTTTTAACGCCCGTTGGTCAAGGCGTTTATTTAAAATCTTTGGGAGAAAAGGCCAAAAGCGGTTATGCTCATTATTATTTTTTGCATCCGGATGAAAAAAAGGGGGATTTAAGTAAACCAATTCCTGCTGATGTGATTGATTTTATTGTTGAGTCATTTCAAGTTGAGCCTGAAAAGTATGAAAATGAGTATAAAAGAAAGTTAAAAAAGGGGTTGATGATGTTAAATAAAAAATCAAAAACCGCCAGAAAATTAATTGTTCAACTCTATCATAATCAGCAAATTGAAATCAACGAAGGAAAAGCGGGAGAGGGAGAGGCATATATTATTCACGGCCAGCAAAAAATTTATGTCAGAAAGGATGGTCTTGAATGCGGAAGTATTCTTCATAATGCAATTTGTTTGTTGCATGAAACCGGTCATGAGGTGGAACAAGAACATTTGATGCCATTAGGATCGTCAGAAACGGTTTATTGCGATCAACATGGAAGACCCATTTATGATTTTTCACGAAAAATAAGAGCAGATGATAAATTTCGGCTCAGTCGGGTACATGAGGCTGAAAAATTGGCACTTGAAGAAAATATTTTCTCAGAATATTATTCTTTTGGGAAAACGCTTCTTATACTCGGGCGCATTTTTTTTGACAGAATACCCCTTTATGGTTCCACAACTGTTGTTGATTTCATTCGCCGGTTTATCCCTGTGAAATCACAACGGTTCAGATATTTAGAGGATCGTCATCAAATTCAAGGGGTTGGAACGAAAGCAAAACGGATTAAAGCGTTTTTTAATCTGGTAGTCAGATCGCCCGGTTCTTTGTTTTCCAAGCAAAAACGAGAGGAATTGAAAGAGAAAGCCTTTAATTTGGTGATGGCTCATCGGATAAACGAATTGATTTTGCCTCAAGAAAAGAAAGAGAGCGTTTTACAAAGAAATGAATGCCATTATAAAAAACAAATGCATATGGCAAAGAAGTTGTTGATGCGGATTGGCGTGTTAACAAGCGTTGGCGGTTTGTTGGGGTTAGGGGTTGCGCCTTTGGTAAAACAATTAGCGTCTGCGCCTTTGTTTCTTTATCCGTCAGTGAAGTTTTTGGCTGTTAGCTGTTTTTTTAGTGTAGCGGTGGATTGTGTTTATAATGGGAGGGTTTATGTTAAAAGGTTGATTAAAGATTCTTTGATTAATCCGGTTATAGATACTTTACAACACGTGAGAGATAACTGGTGTGTTGGATATAATGAACAGGCATATGATCATATTTCTAGTTTAGCTTCCTTCAGGCGAAACAGCAAAAAAAAGGTTGATTTGGTTATAGAAGCTTATTGCCATAAATACGGTGGGGAGGTACAGCCGAACGATATTAAAAAAAGCCGAACGGATCAAGGTGAAATTGAAAAAGAAAATCGGCAAAAGCGCTTGATTACCGCACTTGATAAAAAAATGGAAAGGGATTTGTTTTATTTGGCGGATATTCTTTGTATTTCTCAAAAGGAAGAAGAACCCACCCTTAAGTTATCGTATTACTATCGCGATAAACTTTTATTAGCCGGTCGCAGACTTTATTTAAAAAATAAAAAACAAAAACCATTCCAAAAGGTTTTTACAGAATATATTTTAAATGAAATCAATCAGGGGAAATTGTTTCAAAATGTGATGAATGATAAAGCGCTGTATTTGATTGAGACGCTGACGCATCCGGCGATTAAAAAAGCGCTGTTGCGGAAAGTTTTTTATCAAAGACAAGATGAGTTTAAACAACATCGTCAGGCATTTTTTAACTTTCAAAAGAAATATTTTGATGTTTTATTAGGGCAAAACCAAAGAGGTTAATGTGTTGAATTAAAATCAGGCACGGCAATTTGGGCTATATGGTCCCTAATTTATTGCCATTTTTTAAACGGATAGTTTATGAATAACTTTTATCTTGTTGTACAGAAGAGCTTGATTTTAAAAGCGATGATAATTAGCACCGGTGCAAAAAATATATAAAGATACGTTAAAGAGTTTTTTTGGGGTCAAAGAGCGCGATTTATAAGTTTTTTTTAACGGGATAAGCGGATTTTGCACTTTTTCCTTGTTAAAAAAGATAAGATATGATATTCTGGAAAAAAGAAGGTTTTTTAAACCTGTTAAAGAAGGATGAAAGAAAATGGGGGGATTTTCTATGCCGAAGAAGGGAAAACTTGTTCATAGCGTTGCAGATGATCATCAAACAGTGCCGGTTGTGACTCCAAGGGGAACAAGCAATTCAAGCAAAACAGCTGTTCGTTCCGGTTTGTTGGAGGTTTTATCCAGAACAGGGGAAGCTGTTTTTCAAGAAAGAAGCATTGTTGCTGATGGCATGCTGCGCGTGCAACCTTTTGAAAAGGAATCAACTTCTGATCGGGAAGCTGTTTCATCCGAGGCGTTAAGACCTGACGAGATAAGTCAAGATGAAAGTGTTACGGTGGGGGCTGACACGGCTGAAATATCCGTCGAAGTATCGGATCGTGAAATGGAAGAAGGAGTTGTTGTAAAAGGATGGCATGGAAAATATCTAAAACCGCAAAGGCCGGCCGGTACTTTTGTATCAAAACCACAAGAAGAAACATTAAGTCCCAAAGACAGGGAACTTTTCCAAGCTATTGAAAATGGTAATGCTGAGCAGGTTCAAGGTCTTTTAAAAGAAGGAGCAAACCCTAATGCTGTTAATGAATATGGGGAATCTGCGCTTCAATTAGCCGTGGAAAAAGGCTCGTTTGAAATGGTTGAGGCGTTAATTCAAGAAGGGGCGGATGTGAATAAAGTTGCCACGGCATTAGAAGCGCAAGCGCCTTTATTGGTGGCTGCTGAAAAAGGCGATGAGAAAATCGTTGAATTGCTTTTAGAGGCGGGTGCCGATGTTGATTACAAAGATGAACAAGGCAAAACCGCTTTGCATTATACCTCAAATCCGCAAATTTTAAATGCGTTGTTAGAACAAGGTGCCGATATGATGGTTGAAGATTTAAATGGCAGAGCGCCATTGCATGATATGGCGGCACGCGGGGATTTTGAGACCATAGAAGCGGCGCTTTTTTATGGGGCAGATCCTTTAAAAACGGATGTGAATGGGCGAACGGCTTTGGCCGAAGCTGCTTTGAATGGGCATGATCAGGTTTATGAAATGATGGTTGAGCTTTTACCAGAAGAGTTGCAAGGTGAAAGAGCAACTGATGTGTTAAGTGTTTTAAATGAAGCCGGAACGAAAGTACAAGAAGAACAACAGACCCGAGAGGAGCAGATACAGTTGACTTCTTTGACTCAAAATGATGGTCGAATGGGATAAAAAAGGAGAAAAAAATGGCAAGTGAATTATCAGAACAACAAAAAGCTCTTTTAAATGCCGCACGAGATGGCGATATTCAATCGGTTCGTCGATTGCTTGTTGATGAAAAAGTATCTCCTGTTTTTTCGGATGAACATGGGATAACGCCTTTATTTCGGGCGGTTGTTAATATGAACGGCGAAAGAACGGCAGTTCAAACAGAAATTGCAAATTTGATTTTGGATCACGTGCCGGAAGGACAACGGGCCTCTTATTTAAACAAAGTCGCCAGCACAAATGAAACTGTGAGTGATTATGTGCATTATGATTCCGCCTTAGGTGCCAGAGTCAGAAGTGAGGGGGGGAAAACAGCGGCTTGGTTAGCGGCCAATCCGCCTGTTGAGAATACAGCGTCAAGGTCAGAACGTTCCCCAACATCCAGACCGGAGCGACCGGCAGCACCCAGACGACCGGGGGTAACGCCTGTTGCAAGTGAGACCGGTGAAAATGATGTGCGGACAACAACGCAAGTAAGAGCGCTTGCAGAAGAACGGTTAGCAACCGAAGAGCGCGAACGCAGTCAAGATATGCAAGACCGCCGTCAAATGTTTTTACAAGCGGCGGAACTGCAAGCGGAAGGGCATTTGGCTGTTGCTGAGGCAGCTGAAAAGGAAGTGCCGGAAGAACATCAAGATAAGTTGGATGCTTATCGAGATCAAGCAGCGCTTTTTTCCGCACATGCTGATGAAGTGGCAGAAGAGGCTTTTGAATTATATCAATCCGGATTAGAGGAAAGAAGCGAAACAAGAGCAAAACAAGAAGAAGAGTTAGCCACTGAAAGAGGGCGATTAAATCAGGATGTTTCCCATGCATTTCCGAATTTTTGGCAAGAATATGCGCCGACATGGTTGGGTGGTTGGTCTGATGAAGAGTTGGCAACGGCTCAAAAAGCAAGAGAAGCTGCCGGCTATATTGAAGCCCCCGGTTTTTGGGATCGATATGCGCCGAGTTTTCTTGGCGGATGGAGCTCAGAAGAAGTTGAAAAATATGATAATTATATGGCAGCACACAAAGGTCCTCAAAAAGAAGGTCTTTCCTTTTGGGAACGGCATGCGCCCACATGGCTTGGCGGAAAATCGGATATTGAGGTGGCAGCGCATGATTTAAAAGCCGAAAATGCAACGGAGGTTTTTAAAGGCGTGACCATTGGCGAATTAAGAGAGGCCGGTTATTCCGATGAAAAAATTCATCAAATGCGCTTGATGGCAACAGGTGCCGTGAACCGTCAGTTGGAAGCAGAGGCGGGCGAAAACCCGATGGGGCTTATTAACCGCTTTCACCAATGCGCCACACCGGTTCAATTAACCGAAGCGGATTATCAATCTATCGGCTTGAATCGGCAAGATATGGCAATGATTTCCAGATTAAGCCAAAATGATGGTGGTCGATCTTAATTAGGATTGTATAATAATTATATAAAAAAGAAAGGGATAAAACAATTCCTTTCTTTTTTTTTGTTTTTTTTAATAAAAAATGCTTGACGTTTTCTTTTTGGTGTATTATACATTCTAAATATAATACAATTTATAATACAAAGATATGCAAAATATGAAAGGGTTTTTATATGACAAAAGATTTTTCGCAATCACAACGTATGCTTCAATGTCGGTTACAGTTAGGGTGTCGTGATGCAATGGATTTTTATAAAAAATATGCAGATGGCGGTCGGCTTTTTTCCTATCAAAAATATCAAAAGCATGAATCGGGAGAACGGGCTTTAAATGAAAAGTCGGCCATGTTATATGCTGAAATATATCGTGTGGATTGGCAATGGTTATTAAACGGTGGTGAAAAATCAGATATGATTCAAATTGACATGGTTGATGCGGTTGCTTGTTGCGGTAACGGTGTTGTTAATTTTGAAACAAATGTGATTGGCCGGCAAAGTTTATCTTTAAATGCGTTAAAGGAATTAACCCCTGTTGCACCGGAGCATATTAAGATTTTGAAAGTGGTGGGTGACAGTATGGAACCGACCATTTCTTCGGGCGATTTTGTTTGGGTTGATATTTCAACGCAAGTGCCGGTGAGTGATGGGATTTATCTGTTTTGCATCGGGGATCGATTGGTTGTGAAACGGTTACAGATTAATCCGTTTGATAATTCGGTTGAAATTATGTCAGATAACACGAAATATAAGCCATTGAAAGCAATGGATTATCAAATGGTTACGGTTGTTGGTCGAGTGATTTCATATACAAAAATGATTGGATAAAAAATGCTTTTTCAACGTTATTTATCAAAAGCATTTTGGGCCAAATCTATGCCCCAAATACTTTATGTTGTGCTCATCCCGTTTTATATGCTGGAAATTACTTATATGCTTTCCTTAGGTGGAGGAAGAAATCAAACCAATCAATGGTTAATTGCGCCTTTGCTGTGGGGAACGATTTGGATTCCGGCTTTTTTGGGGTTGTTGTTTAACCAGCTTTATAAACGATATAAACAGGGGAATATTCAACGAAAATGGGATCGTAATTATCCGATTATTTTTATTTCGTCTTATTCTGTTTATTTCTTTTTATTGAGCTGTTTATCGTTTGGTAAACATTATTTGACGGCGGCTTTTTCCAGCGCTATTTTAATCTTCTTTCTTTTTTTGCTTAAAAATGCGCAAAAGGAAATGTTTTATTTACCGCCACCTAAGGAGTTTTGGTTTTATTTTTTAACTTTTATTCCGCCGATTGCCGTTTTATTTTCAACGGATGTTTATTTTTTGATTATGAAAGAATCGCCTTATTTTATTTTGTTGGCGCCGATTAGTTATTTGCCAGAAATATTTGGATTTTGGGCTTATTGTCGGTTAAGAAGGCTTTTTTTCAGCAAGAAAAAACGCGGGAAATTAACGCTTTTTCAAAGTATTTTTGTGATGCAAGTGATGAATGTGGCCACCTCATTTTATTTTGGCTCTTTTTGGGGCGATCGCGTTATTTGGATTTCGCTTACATTTAGTTTTGCTTCGCTGTTGGTGGCGCAAAAATTTTCAAAGTATCGCTAAAATATTTTAAGATAACTCAACGCTTTTCTTTTTAGGTAAAGAAAAGCGTTTTTTTTTATTGTTTTTAGGGTGTTATTTTAAGTTTTTATAGCTTTAAATGAAGCGTTTTCCTTTCCTGATATTATTTTGTTGATTAAAAAATATTTTTCTTTTTTTGGCGTCCGTGATATACTTAAAATAAGGAAATGATATGATGGTTGAGGGGCGTGAGGCTATGCGGTTGCAAACAAATGGGGAAAAGATACTTGAAGAAGAGTTTCAACAGATAATCAGCTGTTTTGATGTGAATGGCCGGTGGTTTCATAGAGATCGTGTGTTTTTTGAACGTTCCATGAGGCGGATGGCTGAAACACCGGGCGGTCGCATATCGTTAAGAGAAATGCACTCCTTTGTTGAAAACAAAAGAAAACAAGATCCCGATTTTAAAATTGAAGTGGATTTTTCTTCATCACAAGGGGAGGTGATGGGGGGATATAATTCGCAGGAGGATGATCGAATTGTTGTTTATCCCAATGCCGTTAACAAGATGTTGGAAACGCATTTTCGTTCATTGGGTGTTTTGCCTAACTCTGAGTTGGCGCAAGAAGCACGGGAATATATTTTAGCTACCAATGTGATTCATGAATTTTCCCATATGCGCCAAAATCAAAATGATTTGCTGTTAAGAATGGCAAAAACAACGGATCCGATGGTGCAAAAATACCATTATTTTTATGCTGAAGCGGAAGTTTATGCCTTGTCAAGCAGTTTGGCATTGGAAGCGAATAATCCGATTGTGCGTTCTTTTTTCGGTGTTTCCGGCAAGGAACAGGCGGATTATTTCAGAAAACTCAATCAGGGGGAGTCGCCTGAAAGCCTTTTTCTTTCAAATCAGATCACAGCGGCCAGAGATTTTTTAAGGCCGTTGGATAAGCCGGTATCCGGTACTTATGCGTCGATTGGTACAAGATTTTCCTATATGAATCAAAGCGGGGCATTGGCCCGACTTGTGGATGCGCAAGTTGAAAGACGGATGAATGCTTTAAGCCAGCAAGAAGGAGCCAAAGATGACCGTTTGAGAGCTGAAATCAGGGCGTCTTTTATCAGAAGATATGGTAATGCCGGTAAAGATATGGTTTCTTTTGAAGAGATGCTTCCTCAGTCATTGGTTTCTTATCTGGCAGATCAAGTGATTTCAGAGGATATTCCTCCTCCCAAAGCAAATAAATCAATAAGATATAAACGCGCTTTGTATGATCTTGAAACATCGCTTTATTTTTTGGAATCAACGTCAGCTTCTATTCATGAGGGAAATTTGGATTATTTGGAAATTTCAAATAAACATCGGCGTGTGTTACAAGAGGTCTTTCATATTGATTTAAAAGAAAAAAATTTAAAAGGCGAACGTATTGCAAGAAGTGATTTGCAACAAAGAGATAGCAATCTTTCAGCGCAGTTGGCCGATCATTCAGATGCTGTTTTAATGGCGTCACAGCAGGCGGATGTTTCGCTCTTAAAAGCCGATGATAAACAAATTGTTTAAACGCATTTTTTTTAGATGGATATTTGAATAGAAGCTTGATCAGAATAAGTGATTTTTTAAGGTTTTTTATTATATAAAAAAATATTGACGAATAACTCTGAATATGGTATAATCAAACCTCTTTAAAGGCCTTTTTAAAGGAGTTTTTATGCTTGAAAATAAAGAAAATTTGAATATTCAGACGGCTGCGGTTGATTTTAACCCTTCAAAAAACGGCGTTATGCCAAAGCCTGAAAATAACGTGTCTTTGTGGGATGAAGTTCCGACGGGGATTTTGGCTAACATGATGATTTTAAAAGAAGTTTTTGATGATTTGTCTGGAACGAATCAAAAAAATCAGGTAACATCTGGCGCTTTGTTAGTTCAAAAAAGAGAGGTAAATCCAATAGTTTTGGGTGCAAAAGAAGCGACAATTAGTTGCAAAAAACAACGTGAAGAATAGAGGTAAATCTGCCGGATATGGCAAGACTTTTTTATGAAGAGGGTTTTAAATTTTTTAAAAGGAACTGTTTAAGAGTCGTTGTTTTTTTTAGGTGAATGGTTAAAAAAAGTTTCTGTTTTGATTCAAAAAGGTTTAGTCAAGAAATGGTTTTATAAAAAAAGAGCGCCAAAAACAAAGGATGATTTAAATAAATGATTGAAAAAGATAGATTATTATTGATTGATATTTTTTATTATATGGCTGAAAAAAAGTGGGATAAGGTGAAATATCTTGCCGACCGGATGAGTGATATTGATTATCCGATTGAGGAGATGCAAACCGTTCTTTTATCTGCGTGTGGGTATTCTTGCCCATCCGATGTGTTAAAATTCTTGATTGAAAAGAAAGCAAATGTGAACCAATTAAGTGGTTCCGGCCGTTCGCCGCTTGATATTGCGCTTATCAAAAAAAATCAGGAGCATATTAAAATCTTGCTTGAAAATGGGGCTTATGTATATAACGAAAGCAAGATGCTTTCATCTTCACAGTTTTCACCATTGTTATCATTACTTGAGGAGTCATACGGGAAAAAGAGCGGATGGCAGTTGATTGAGGAAAATAAACAAAAAGAAAATCAGTTAGATCGAACAGGGATTGAGCGCAAAACAAGATTGATGTTGGCTGCGTTAAAAAAAGATGTTGACGCGGTGCATTTTTTGATTGAAAACGGCGCTCACTTGAATTTAAGGGATAAAGAGGGGCAAACGGCTCTTTTTTATGCGCTTTATCCGGATTGTTTTAATAAAAAAGAAACGGCGCTGGATGTGGCAAAATTATTGATTGAGGCCGGGGCAGATGTTTTGATTAAAAATTATAAAGGGCAAACAGCTTTGATGGAAATAAAGGACCTTTATAACAACAACTGTTATAAGAGATGTAGTTTGTTATCTGAACCAAGTTATAGGGATATATTTCAAGAAAGAATTCAGTTTATGGAGGAAATTGAGGCGCAAAGAATGCCGATTGATTCGGAAAAAATCAATCAACTGGGTGAAAAAGGGCTTTCTTTGTTGATGAGGGCTGTTTGTGAACGAAATTTGCCAAAAGTAAAGCGGTTGATTGAAGCGGGTGCTGATGTTAATTTAAAAGATAAAAATTCCAAAACAGCTCTTTTTTACGCCTTAACGGGGCATCAATATTGCTTTATTGAAAAGTCACTGCCGATTGTTCAAGCTTTGGTGGAGGCCGGGGCTGATTTATCAGCGAAAACAAAAACGGGTAAAACAGTATTTGAATATTTTAAAGAAGAGGCTGAATTTTTAATCAGACACCGTTTTGATAGTTATAAAAGAGCTAAAATTGCTGATTTATGTGCTGATCGATTGGCTTTTCTTCAAAAAATTGTTGGCAACGATCCGCGTTTTATTCAACCGGCAAAGGAGAGGCATTTTGCCAATTATTCAAGACAAAACATGGGGTAGGTGTAAAACATGACAGATTTAGCAAGTAAAAAAATTTCAAAATTAGAGGAATTGATTCATAAAGCTACGGTTTTGCAAGAAGATGAAGCAATTAAAAACGCTTATCAAATGATCCGATCCGGAATGGATTTAAATGCGTTGGATGAACAGGGTCGTTCTTTGTTAGGGTATTGCTTTTCAAATAAAGAATATGTTTGCTATGTGTCTCGATTGATTGAAAAGGGCGCCGAAGTGAATATCTTGGATAAAGAGGGCAAAACGCCTTTGATGCACTTGGTTGAATCGGCTCAAACCGTGTTAAACGATATGAATTATGTGTCTCTTGTTGAAGAGTTAATTGAAAAGGGGGCAGATGTTTCAAAAACGGATTCTTTGGGCGAAACAGTGCTTCATAAAAGCATGGATAATAACATTGATTATGAGCTTGTTTATAAACTTTTGGAAATGAACGCTGATGTTAATGCTCAAAATAACGAAGGGTTGACGGCTCTTTCTTTAATTATGAAAAATAAGGGGTGTGCCAGAAAAGCTTCCATTTTAAGGGCTTATGGGGCTGATGAGTCAATTAAAGATAAGAATGGTAAAACAGCTTTTGATATTGCCAAAGAAAACAAATTAGAAAAAGTTTATCGTGAAGCTTTGAATTTGCCTTCTCAAACGGAAATGGAAAAGGCCAGAAAAAAAGTGGCTGAATTGAAAGAAAATGGAGTGTCTATTGAAGAGGTGTGGATGAGGGCTGCCAGAAAAGGGGATACGGCATTTTTAGCCGTTCTGCATGAAGAAGAAGGGATGGATGTGAATTATGTGGAACCTTGGACGGGAAAAACGGCGTTGCACGAAGTTTATTTTTCATCTTCCATTATGGCCATTTCTTATTTACTTGAAAAGAAAGCAGATGTGAATAAGCAAGATAATAAAGGGATAACACCCTTAATGAATGTTGCAAGAGCCGCAGGCGGCTTGTCTTGGGGGGGGTGGGGATTAGCAATCTTTTTGTTAAACAAACCAAATCTGAATATTCAAGATAATCAAGGCAACACCGCGCTTCATCATGCCGCTCACATAACGAGTAATACAGATATTAAGATGCTTGTTCAAAAAGGAGCGGATGCCAGTATTCAGAATAAAAAAGGGCAAACGGCTCGGGATGTTTATGAAAAAACTTATCGAATGTTTAGAGATTCAATACCTGATTGTCGTATAGACTTTTTGAATAAATGGTTGAAAAAGGCGGAGCCTGTTTTGATTCAAAAAGGGGTATTGACAAGCAGTTTAATAAAGAAACAGCACCAAAACGAAGGGTAAAAAGAGGCAATGCGTGCATAGGATGAACAGATTGAAACAAGTGATAAAAGAAAAAAATCCTTCCTTATTTAAAGGTATGTTAAGTGAGGGGATTAAAGCTTCTTTTTTAAATAAAAAGGCTCCAAAGCTTTTCTTTGATGTTTGGTAAAACGAAAGAGCATAAGATGATTGAAAAGATATTTGATGCGTCAGATCTTGATTTTAAAAAATTGGATAAATCCTTAGAAAAATATAGGGACTTTTCCAATGCTTTAATGCAAACAAATGAAGGGAAACAGGCAATTAAAGAAGATGAAACGGTTTGGCTTGGGGTTTCTTTGGGTTTTGGTATCCGGTTTGCAAACTTGGCGCATCAAAAACTTTTGGCATTGGGGCAAGATCAGGTGGATATCTATGAAAAATTGGTTATGGCTCAATGTGTGCAGTTGAATTTACCAGATGAGCTGAAAAATCGGCAAAAAGAGGGGCATGCACTGAAAATCAAGGATGTTTTTCATCGCACCTTATTGATGGTTTTGGGTAAAGGCGATAAAAAAGATATCATTTGCTTTTTGGCGCAAGCAGGGGTTGATGTTAATCAGCAAGATAAAGAAGGGAAAACGGCTTTAATGCATGCTGTTTGTCAGGGAAATGAAAAAAACGTGAAAGCGTTAATCGAACAAGGTGCCGATTTAAATTTGCAAGATAATAAGGGGAAAACGGCTCTTCATTATGCGCTTGATGTGATGAATTGGCAACGAGGGGGCGATTATGAGAGCATTGTTTCCTTGCTTGTTGAACAAGGGGCTGATTTGAATATTAAAAATCGTGGGAAAAAAACGCCGTTTGAAGCTTTAAAAGAAGAGGCAAGAATTGTTTTTAACGCAGCAAAAGAAAAAATAAAATATCAAAAGTTTGTTCCTTCTTATGAAAAAATGATTGAATTTATTAAACAATTTGAAAAACCGGTGGTTATTTTGAATATGGGTGATAAAAAGAAAACAGCTTTTATGGAAAGACAACATAAAGAAGAAAGGAGTCTGTCATGAACAATTTAAATCAAGACTTGTTAAATAATGTTTTGCTTTGCAATGAGGCAGGCGTTAAAGAATGCCTTTTAAAAGGGGCTAATCCTCATATTCAAGATGAAGCAGGTGACAGCTTGTTGGATTTGGCTCTTGATGAAGAAAATGAAACTCTTTTTGATTTATTAACGGCTTCTGGGGCAACTCTTTTTGGAACAAAAGAGGTTGTTTATGCTGATTTATCGGCCATAAAAGAAAGCTTTAAAAGAAAAGAGGTTGATGAAGAAAATCTTGAAGACACAGATGCCTTTGTTACGAAGAGACAAGAGGTGATTGACTATTTAAAAGAGGGTGGGGATATTCAAAATGTGTTCAGAGCGTTGACAACCAGTTGGGAAGATTCTTATCAAGACTCATTTGCAAGATTTTTAATGAAATTGGGGGCTGATAAAGAAGACGGGACACTTTTTAATAATCCACTTCCTCCTTCGTTGGCGAAGATTTTGCTGGAAGAAGGACTTGATTGCTTAAAGAAAGAGAATGAGGGCAAATCTGTTTTAGATCGGCAAGTTGCCGCTTATGAAGCTTGTTCTTATGACTTGATGCTTCGGAAAAAAGCGGTTGCTGTTTTGAGGGAAATGGAAGAACACTTAAAGGAAAAAGGGATTTTGGTTCCTCCAATGGCGTTATCCAGTAACCCTAGAAATGATACAAGTTTGTCACGCGCTGTTTTTAAAGGAGATAAAAAAGTAACGGACTTTCTTTTGGCGCAAGATGACTTGGATATCAATCACAAGACTGCCGGTGGTGGTAAAACGGCTTTAATGTTGGCGGTTGCTGCTCATGACAGGGTTCTTGTTGAAACATTGATTGCCAAAAAGGCTGATATTAATTTGCAAGACTATGAGGGTAAAACGGCTTTGATGCATGCGATTGAAAATAATTTTATGGTAGGGGTCAAGCAGTTGTTGGCTTGCAAGGCAAAGGCATCTTTGAAAGATAAACAAGGATACACGGCGTTGATGCACGCCATTGAACGAAACAATTTAAGAGCCGTTATTGCTTTTTATCAAGCAGGTGTCACATTAACGAAAGAAGAAAAAGGGCATCCTTATTTTAAATCCCGTCAAGTATGGCATTCTTGTTCCTTGATGAATAAGCTTTTAACCCAGCTTGAAAAAGAAACAAAGCAAAAAGAAAAAATGGCCTCAAAGCAACGATTGATGGCGCAACAACAATTTGAAAGAGAATAAGATGAGCGATATAGTAAAAGAGATTGTGGCGATTTGCAATCACATTAAATACCATAATGATATTTCTTGTGCGCTTGAAGCAACCAAAGAATTATTAGCAACATATCCGGCTGAAAAGATTCATCAAATTGAAATGGACATGGCAAAAGAAACAATTTTAATGAAGCTTTGTACCAGAATAGATTTTGGTAATATTTATGAAAAGTTTGTTGATTTATTGGTTGCCTCTTGTCCGGATGTGAACCAAGTGGATGCAAATGGTAACAGTGCGCTTTTTTATGCGGTTAAAGCTCTTAATTTATATGCGGTTCGGTCATTGGTAAAGGCTGGCGCTGATGTTTCTTTATTGAATAAAAAAGAAGAAACAGCATTGATGCTTTCTTCCGGACGAGGAATAGATGGCGAAGAATTGGTGGATTTTTTGATTAAGGTCGGTTCTCCTTTAAATTATCAAGATGAAACGGGTGAAACAGCTTTGATGAAAGCTGCGAAAACCGGGGATTTTGAAAAGTTGAAAAAGCTGGTGGATGCAGGGGCTATTTTAGATGTTCAAGATTATCAAGGTCAAACGGCTTTAATGAAAGCTCTTAGATATCGTCCAAAAGGATATGAAGGCGATGAACGAGTGGCTGCTCAAATGAGTCAAGTTTTGCTTAAAAATGGCGCTGATCCAGAAATAGAAGATCATGAAGGGAGAACGGCGCTTGATTTTGCAACGGGATTCTATTTAAAAACAGCTTTTTCTAATACGTTGTTTAAAATAAAAAAGAACGGCCAAGGGAACATAAATCAAAATAAGCTTAATGATATGGGTAATGAATTAAAATATGATTTGTTACAAAAGATCTATTCTAATAGCACACTGGATGCGCAGATTAAAAAGACGGTTGCCAAACAAATTATCTTAACAAATCAGCAAAAAAATCAAACGGTTGATAAAAGTAATGTTCGTCAAAATCAATTCCTGTTGATGAATGAAGCGGTAGAATGCGCCATTAAAAATCAGCGAGGTGAAAAGATTATTGAGCTCTTTTTAAAAGGCGTTTCTTTTGCCGGTTTTACAAAAGAGGGAAAAAGCGTTTTAGATTTGGCCTATGAAACAAAAAACGAAGCGGTTTTGACGGCTGTTTTAAAACTTTCTGATAAAAATCAGATAAATGCGCAAGGCGATTCCTTGCTTATCAGAGCGGTGAAAGAAAAAGATAAAAGCGTTGTGAAACAGTTATTGGCGCAGGATGTTGATTTATGTTTGAAAGATAAAGAGGGGAAAGATGCCTTTAATATTGCCATGGGTTTAGGCGATAGTGAATTGACTCAGCTGATTAAAGAGGCGGCGGTGAGTGCTTATCATAAAAAGAAAATTGCTTTGCAAATACAGCCGATTCATCTTATTGACCCCAGACAAAAAGATTAAAGTAAAACCAAAAGAAAGCGAAATAATCTATTAAAAATAAAAGAGTTTGAACGAATAAGGAAATCAAAATGTCAATCAATATATCTTTCAAAAATAAAAGGATAGTTCCGGCGCGCCGAAAAGAAGGTGAGCAGGTTGTTTGGCTGTTGATGAAGCGGCGATCAAAGAGGCAAAGTGTTGCGGTGTTTGGGAAAACGATTTTTCATTTGGTGGCATAAGATATATTAAAAATGAAGAGAAAGATAAAAGAATTTTTTTAAAGTAAAAAGACAAGAGATTTATTTAAATGACTGAAAACGAAAGAAAAGTATTTGATGTAATTGAAAAAGAAGATGAGAAAGAACTGGCGCTTTTAATTGAAAAAGGCGAGGGGTTGCATGTGCAAAATATGAAGGGCGAAACCGTTTTAATGAAACTGGTTCAAAAAGAGAACTGGGAAATGGTTGTAAAAGCTTTATTAAAGGGATATACACTTGAAGCACAAAATAAAAATGGCGAAACCCTTTTGAATATATCTGTGCGTAAAGGATATGAGCCACTTTCTTTATATTTGATTTCCCGTATGAAAAATTTAAATACGACTGATTATCAGACGGGGCAAACGCCATTAATGTGGGCAATCGAAACAGGGCAAACAAAAACGGCGCTGAAATTGATTGAATATCATGCTGATTTGGAAAAAGTGGATATAAAAGGCAATAGTGCCATTCATTTGGCGATTTATCATGAGGAAAAACAGGTGATTAATGCCCTGATTCAAAAAAAGGCGGATGTGAACAAAAAAGATGCCGGTGGGCGAACGCCTTTAATTTTGAATGTGTTGTTTGGCAGTCCGGATATAAGCAATTTATTGCTTGCGAATGGGGCAGATACCATGGCTCGAGATTATACGCAAAAAACAGCATTAATCCATGCGGTTGAAACGGGTATTTTTTCAAATGTTTTTGCCTTGATTTCAAATGGGGCGGATGTGAATCAACAAGATGCTTTCGGCGAAACGATATTTATGAAAGCGGTGAAAAGCAATAAGGTGAAAACGGTTAAGTTATTACTTTCAATGGGCGTAAACGTGAATGCGCAGGATCAAAAAGGCAGAACGGCGCTGATGTTGGCGGCTAAAGAAAATTTGGCGTATTTAACCGAGATTTTGTTGCGCCACAAAGCAAACACTTATTTGCGCGATAAAGAAGGGAAGGATGCTTGGGGATATGCTTGTCTCTATCATGCTAAATCTGTGAGAGGCATGATGAAAAAAATACAGTTAGAAGCGAAATGTCCTCGTCGCGATATTTTGGCAACGCATCCGAGCATGAAAAAAAGAAAGCAAAGTTGCGATCATCAAAATGACGGAAATTAAAATAATATGAAAGAAAAGAGTATGAGAAAAATAGATGAAGAATTGATTAAAGCTGTTCAAAATGATGATGTGAAAGCTGTTGGGGCTTTGGTTCGCAAGGGGGCTGATGTGAATGTTCAAAATGAATATGGGCAAACACCTTTGCATATGACGATTTTTAAAGGTGCCAGAAATTTATTTGAAACCTTATTGTTATTAGGGGCCGATGTGAACCAAAAAGATTGTTTTGGGGTGCCCCCCCTTCATCGAGCCATTCGGTTGAATCGTTTAAAGATGATGCGTCGTCTTTTGTGTGAAGATAAAATAAACATTAATCAAACGGATCGATATGGATTTTCAGCAATGCATTTGGCTTCTTTTGCCGGCTTTGCGTTAGATGATTTAAGTTTATTAGTGAGCGCCGGTGCCAATGTGAATCAACGAAACGGATGGGGAGAAACGCCTCTTTTTTGCGTTTCAACGGTGAATACAGCTCAAAATTTATTGAAATTAGGAGCTGATACAGGCGTTAAAAATCGGTGGGGAGAGGTTGTTTTTGATTATTTTGACAAAAAAGCTTTACAACAAAAAAAAGATATCCTAAAAAGATTGAAATACCAGCAAATTGCATTTAATTTGAAAAATTTTCAAACGCCGGTAGTTTCTTTTGTTTCAGGCAAAAAAAGGTTGGATTATTTAAGAGGATTAAAAGGCACTTCATTTTTAAAATATAAAAGAATGGTTTGGCAAAACGATAGAGGATAATATGTCAATTACAGAAAGATTAAACAATAAGTTATTTGAAGAAGTGAAAAATGGCAATGTTTTTAATGTGTCCGCCTTAATTGAAATCGGTGCTGATGTGAATGCTCTGGATGAATATGGTCAAACGCCGTTGATGAAAGCCATTTTGGAAAAACAAACGGCTATCAGCTTTTTTCTGATTGAAAACGGCGCTGATTTGGATATTCAGGATATTTTTAAAAATACGGCATTGAGCTACACGGCTTTGGGTGCCCAAGAAACGGTTTTTAAAGCCTTGTTAGAGGCGGGGGCCAGTGTGCATTTCAAAGATGAACGCGGTGAAAATATAACGGATTTACTTTATCGCTGTTATCAAATGGCTGATTTAGATCAAAAAGAAAGCTATCAACGGATGATTAGCGAATTTGTGCCCGATTTTATTCACAGGGAAAAACACCGCTCTTTAACGTTGGCCATTGTGAATGGACATGATGGCATTGTTTCCTTAATGATGCAAGATGAGGATATTGAGGTGAATGAAACAGATGGCGCCACTTTGTCTGCTTTGCAATGGGCGGCAGCATTTAATAAGGAAAAGGCGGCTTATTGCTTGATTCAAAACGGCGCTTTTGTTGATTATCAAGATAAAAACGGCATGACGGCGTTGATGTATGCAGCTAAAAACGGGCACAAAGAAATGGTTCAGCTTTTGTTGAAGGAAGGATCTGGTATCGGTCTTCAAAATAAGGAAGGCAAAACGGCGATGATGCTTGCCTATGAAAATCAACAAACAGATGTTTTTGAATTGATTAAACAAGAAAGCTTGAAACGACTGATGCCAAAAAAACAAGTTTATTTAACACATGCGCAAAGGGTAAAAGAGTAAAATGACAACTTCACAGATGCTTTTTTGCGCCGTTAAAAATAATTATATGGATTTATTTGAGCAGTTGATGCAAAAAGAAAAAATCGATTTAAACTGTCAAGATAAAGATGGGTTTACGCCGTTGATTTATGCCAGTGCGAAGGGCAGAAAAGAAATGGTGCAGGCATTGATTGAGCGCGGAGCGGATTTGGATAAAGGCAATTTAAACGGGGATGGGCCGTTGATGTGGTCAATTTTATATAATTATCAGACCATTTCCAAAATGTTGATTGAAAATGGCGCTGATGTGGATGCTCAAAATATACGCGGGGAAACGCCGTTGATGGCTGCTGCTTATAATGGAGATGGTGAGTTGTTGCATCTGATGATGGCTCAAGGGGCAACTGTTTCTTTGGTTGATAAAAAAGGGGAAACGGCGGCGGATAAGGCTTTTAAAAGAGGGTATATTTTGTTAGCGAAACATTTAAGAAATGCTGTTCCCTCACAGAAAAAAAAGTTAAACAAAGCAAAAAGAATTTCAAAAAACGTGTTTCATAGCAGAGAGGGGTAAGAGATGACACAAGAGGCAACAAATAAAGTGAAAAATTTTATGGAATTGGAAAAAGAGGTTTCCATAAACGAACAGATAAAAGAAGAACCGGCAATGCCCGTTGATGAAGAAGTGAAAAGTCAAGAAAAACGAAAACAAATCAGTCGGCTTATTTCTTTGGTTGAGGAAGGGGATCTTCGCCATGTTCAAGAATTTTTGCTTGATAAAAAAATAGGTGTGAATGTGCAAGATGAAAAGGGTCTTTCGCCGTTAATGGTGGCGGCAAGGAACGGTCGGGTGCGTTTAACGGAATATATGATTGAAAATCAAGCTGATTTGGATTTGATTGATGAAAAGGGAAAAACCGCCTTAATGATGGCCATTTCTAACGGGTATAACCGAACGGCTCAATTATTGATGGAAACCGGTGCCGGCTTAAATATTCAAACGAAAAACGGATTAACCGCCTTGATGAAAGCCGTTCAAAAAGGGGATATGGATATGGTTGAAGGCTTGGTGAAAAGAGGCGCTGATTTGGATCAACAAGATTGTTATGGATTAACGGCGTTGATGCATGCTGTTCAATCCGGATTTAATGATTTGGTTTTATTTTTAATTGTTTCAGGTGCCGATATGGATAAAAAAGACGTTACCGGCAAAACGGCGACGGATTGGGCGAATGCTTTTTCGCACGTTGAATGCATGCGCTTGCTTTTACAAATTCAAGAAGAAAGAGCTGAAACAAAAAGTCAAACTCAGCCGTCAAATGAAGAAGAGGGATTTGTGGCTCCTCAAAAAATTTGCAGTTCAACGCCAATCATTTTTGTTCAAAAAACATTGGAGAATGAAGGATAAGGATTGTTATGGCTTTTTATGCGTGTTTAAGAAAAGGATTTCAATCGGGCGATTATCACGCTTCTAAAGAAGAGTGGCTGGATAAATATATGCCAGAGCGCATTGGCGAACATCAATTTTCTGAAGAGCTGAAAATTTTGGATTACTTCATAAAAAATAACATTAAGGTTGAGGAAGGGCTTTTGGGACCTTGGGTATATGTGTTTCAAGGGATGGTTCGCTTGCGGGATAAAAAAGGAATTCTTTATTGCCTTGATATTTTAAAGATGAAACAGGCGATTAAGGCCTTGCAAGCAGGGGATAAACAAGCCTCTTTTAATTGGTTGGAAGAAGAAACCGGCTTTAAACGCAGTGAAAAATTGAAAGTTTTGGCTCTTGAAACGGCTAAAATCGGCAGTTGGGATATATTGGAAGAGTTGTTTCAAAAAGGGGCATCTCTCAACCCGTCGTTTTTTGAAAATAAAGAAAACTCGCTTTTAATGACGGCGGCGAAGTTTAAGCATAAAGAGATGGTGATTAACCTTTTAAAAAAAGGCGCAAAGGCTTTCTTTTCAGGGATAAAGAATGAAGCTGTTTTTATGGCTTATAAAAAAGAAAATGATTATGAGAAAATGGCTGATTTTCTTTTGGAATATGCTTCATTCCGTTTAAAAAAAGATCAAGATGAAGAATTAGACTTCGCGCATTATTTGACGAATGCGCCAAGGGGACTACCTGATGTTTTTAAATGTTTAAAGGCGCGTCCGCTTTTTTCAATTGATGCAAAAGATGAAAATGGTAAGTCAATCATGGAAGAGGCCATTTTACGAGATAATATGAATATGGGGGCAAGAGCTTGTTTGTTTGGAGCATCACTTTCTCAAACGGTTCAAGATGGCAGAAGTTTGCTAGAGTGGGCGTTAGTGCATGACAGAGATTGGCTTCTTCAAGATTTTCCAAAATCAGAGATTATTAAAGAAGGTGAAAAGTTTAAAGGCGGGATTTTAAATAAGGCAATTGATTGTTTGGCTTCTAAATCAGCCAAGAGGCTTATTGACAATCAAATCGGATTGGATGATGAAGATGAACAAGGGCGTTCCCCGTTAATGAATGCCCTGCGGGTTAATAAACCGGAGATTGCTGAAAAACTTTTAGAGTCTTTTGTTGATTTTGAGCATTGTGATTTAAAAGGGCAGTCAGTGCTTTTTTATGCCATTCGATCTGATAATTCGTATTATTTGGGGCGTTTGTTGGAAAAAGCTGATCGTTTGGTAAATGTTCCCGATAATCAAGGTGTTACCCCTTTGATGCAGGCCGTTTTAATGGGAAATCAGGTGATGGTTGAAAAATTGGTGCATCAGGGAGCTGATCTTTTAAGAAAAAATGATGTTGGCGAAGATGCTTTTCATTTGGCGATGACGCAAGGAAACACTCAAATAGCAAATTTGATTAAGGAGTTGGTGAAAGAGCGGCGGGGGATGAAATCAAAAATTCATCAGCCAAAGAAGGTGAAGCTTCCGAAAAAGAAAGTGACGGCTTGGAGTTCTATTTCCTCTGCTCGGCAAAATGGGATTTAATTAAAGTAAAGATTAAAGAAATGCAATTATCTGATTATTTAGAAAAAGAATTTGAAACGGGTGCTTATAACATTACTGAGTGGGAGAGTGATCCCAAAAGAAAGATGACCTCTCGCAAAGAGTTGGTTTGTCAAATAAAAGTGGCCTCCTTTTTTGTTGCAGGCGGGGTGGGCGTTTTAAAAAGAAAGATGTTGGGGCCGTGGTGTTTTGTTTTAAAGCGCATGATTGATAAAGGGGATTTGAATGGTGTTTTGGATGTTTTAGATGTGTATCAGTTAAGAAATGCCGTTCAAGAGATGAAACAAGGAAATGAGAAAGAAGCTTTTCTCTATCTTGAAAAAGAGCCCCATTTTTTTTCGAAAAAGGAAAAGCTTCAAATTTTTATGAATGAGGCTTGCAAAGTTGGTCATTTGGATTTGGTTCAAAAACTTTATGAGGCTGGGGCAAGGTTAAAACCTTCCTTTTTTGAAGATAAAGTAACGGCTCCGATGATACAAGCAGCTATGAATGGAAAGAAAGAGATTGTTGAATTTCTTTTAAAAGAAGGTGTTTCACATTCTTTTTTAAATAAACATTTGAAAAAAGAGTTTCAAAAAGTTTCTCATGAAGATTTGGAGGCTCAAACAGTTCTGATTTTATCGGATGGCGCCTTTTTTAAAGAAAAGAAAATAGAGCAAGAAGAAAAGCTTATTCAAAAAATGCAAGAGGATGCTTATTTGGGACGATTTCCGGAAGTGATTGATTTATTAAAGAAAAATCCGCTTATCAGTGTTTATGAAAAAGCGGTTGCAAGTTTGAATAGGTATATTATGCGTTTTGATTCTTTGATGGTGAGAACGCTTTTGGATTTGGGGGTTTCGCTTGTTTTGGAAGATCAGTTTGGGCAAACGCCATTAGAAGCCGTGATTCAATCCAATGATCGCAATTTTTTAAAATTTTTTCAAGATAAAGGGCTGTTGCATCAGTTGGTGGCAAATGGGAAAAAGGGGCTTTTACTTAAATTAATTCAAGAACAAGAATCATTTTGGGCGGGGCTTTTAATTCGGCATGAGTGTGGGTTGCAAGAAAAAGGGGAAAATGGCGAAACGCCGTTGATGATGGCTGCTTTTCAAAATGATATGGATGTTTGTGGGGAATTATTTGTTAAAAAGGTTTCGTTGAAAGAGGAAGATTTTGAAGGACGAACGGCGCTTTTTTATGCATTGAGGCGATTTAATTCTTCTTCACCTGTTTTTTCAAAAAGGAAAAAAAGCTGTTTGGAAGTTTTGGTTGATAAGGGCGTTCATTTAGATCATCAAGATAAAAACGGGGAAACACCGTTGATGATGGCGATTAGAGGGTATTATCATGACGCGGTGGATTTTTTGCTTGAAAATCAGGCTGATTTATTTGTTAAAAATAAGGAAGGGTTGGATGCTTATAATATAGCGATGCAAGTGGGGAATACCAAGGCTGGTCAAAAGATTAAAGCGGTTTTGCGTCAAAAAATAATTGAAAAAAGACAGGTGGCTCAATTGGTGACAAAAGGAAAAATAAGTTCCGGTTTAACGGCTTTTCAACATCAAAACGGCAATTAAGGTAAAGGGTAAAAATGGAATTATTTGATTGGTTGGAAAGAGAATTTAAAACAGGCGATTATCAAAAGGCGGTTGCCAAATGGGATGATGGCAAAAATAGCCCCTTAGCACGGGAAAAAATAGTTTTACCCGATCAACTTGATATTGCTTCTTTTTTTAAAACCGCTCAGGTGCCTCAAATTGATAGGGTTTTATTGGGGCCGTGGGGATTTGTTTTAAGAAAACAGATTGAACAGGGGAGTTTGAGTGGGGTTAAAGATGTGTTAGATATTTACGAGATGAAACTCGCCGTTCAGGGGATTCAAAGATTGGATGAGGGGAAAGCACTTCAATATCTTCAAAAACCGAAACGATTGTTTTCAAAAAAAGAAAAGCTTCAAATTTTTATGAATGTGGCTCTTGAAAGCGGGAATTTAAATTTGGTTCAAAAACTTTATGAGGCTGGGGCAAGGTTAAAACCTTCTCTTTTTGAAAATAAAATGACTGCCCCGATGATGACGGCTGCTATGAATGGAAAGAAAGAAATTGTTGTCTGGTTGTTAGAAAAAGGCATTAACCATTCATTTTTTAATAAATATTTAAAAGCTTGCTTTAATAAGCTTCAAAAAAATGATTTTGAAAAACAAGCGGAAGTGATTTTAAAAGACGGGGTTGATTTTCAAAAAGCTTATTTGCAAGAAAGGGGAAAACGCCAGCAAAAATTAATTGAAACGGTTTGTTGTTATCAACGGTTAGATAAGGTGTTGCCTCTTTTAAAAAAAGACCCTCTTTTAGATTTGAATGCGCTTGATGAAAAAGGCTCTTTGCCGTTAGCAAAAATTATCCGGTCTGACGCTCATAGAGATATTCATTTTGCGCTTGATATGGGGGCTGATTTTTTGGCAATGGATATGAATGCGAACAACTTGATTGCTTGGGCGTTGTTTGGTTGTTCAAAACCAACCTTTTTTCAAGTTTTAAAGGAAAGAGGCCTCCTAAAAGAGAGCTTTTTACATATGAAAGAAAATTATTTAACCCGTTTAATTAAGCATGGTAACAAAACAGCTCTTTTCTTGATCCGAAATGGGATTGATTATGATAAACAAGATTCAAACGGGAAAACGCCTTTAATGGTGGCAGTTGATTGGAGAAGAGAAGATGTTTTTGATGAATTGATGGGTAACTTTGCAGATGTGAACATTGCAGATTTTGAAGGGCGAACGGCGCTTTTTTATACCATTCAAAAGTCACCGATTCGTGCCCGTTATTATGAACCCTTTTTGATCAGATTATTGGATGATGAGGCAGATATCAATCATCAAAATAACGAGGGAAATACGGCATTGATGACAGCGATTCAGTATCGTTGGAAAGAAGGAGCAACGATATTGCTAAATTATGGGGCAGATGTGTTCATCAAAAATAAAAAAGGCCTTGATGCTTATAATTTAGCCATGCAACAAGGGGATTTTCAAACGGCAAAGAAGATAAGGGAAATTGTGCGCTTGCAATTAAATGTGACAAAACAAGCGGAAGAATTAGAAAGTGGCTTGGACTCGAAATTAATTATCAAAAATTTGAAAAACATAAAGGCTGTTCAGTTGAACAAACAAGATATTCAAAAGATAAAAGAGGAATGAAAGGAAATAGATATGCAAACTGATGCAGGTAAAATATTGATAGAGGCTCTTGTAACAGGGGATTATACTGAAGTAAAAAAAATGATAAAAGCCTTTGAAACAGGGGGTGTTTTTCTTGATGAAGCTGAAAAAACGCTTCAAGTTATCAATTATTTTATTGATCTTAATATAAAAATGGATGTAACTCGCTTATCAAAAAAGCAAGAAACAGATTTATGTTTAGCCATTTATGACTCGGATTTGGAAAAAATTCAAAAATTGATGAATCAATATGATAAAAAAGATATTTTTGAGCATGTTATAAAAAATGATTTAAAGAAAGTGCAAGTCTTTATCGGCAAAACGGGAAAAGTTAACTTAAAAAATAAGCAGGGAAAAACATTATTGGAAATTGCCGCTTCTAGCGGGAGTGTTGAAGTGGCGGATTTTTTAATTCAAAAAGGGGCTAAATTAAAAAATAACGGTTTTTTTGATTGGAATAAAGTTTATCCGCTTTTATTTGCCATTAGAGAAAAACAAGAAAAAATGGTTAAGTTTTTACTTGAAAAAGGGGCTTGCCTTTTTAAGGAAAATAATCATTCGCATCCGGCCACATTTGCCTCAAATTATGCCAATGCCGAGATTTTATCATTGATTTTAAATGAGTTTCAAAAAAGACATCAAGGAGATAGCAAAAAAGAAAAAGCTTTTTGGGCAAAAAATTATGCTCTTCATAATGCCGTTTCCTCCGGAGAGGTGAAAATGGTGAAAGTCTTGTTAGAAGCAAAGGCGCCTCTTTATTCGGATGGAACTTTTGTGGGATATCAAATGCGGGGGATTAAAGCGTCAAATAAAGAAATGCTTGATTTATTGTTTGCGTATTCAAACCAAAAAGAACAAGCGATGTTATTTGAAAATGCCGTTTTTGAAAATAACACAGAGTGGATGTATCATCTTTACCATAAAAAGTGCCCCGTAATGCCAAAACACGTGGCATATCTTGAAAAAGAAAATATTGTTACCCATGCGATTTACCATAAAAATTTAAAACAGCTTGATAAAATTTTAAAAGAGATGAGCGATACGGAAAAGAAAGCGCTTGATTGGGAAAAGATTTATGAGGTTGCGCAAAAAAATAGTCCGTTTGATATCAAATTGATTGAAAAATATGACCCGAATAAAAAGCATATAGTTGCTGCTCAAAAGATTGATATGCCAAAAAATGAGCCGACACAAACGGTTTCAAGCGGAACGCTTTTGTTTGATCAACAGAACAGTTATTCTGTGGCAGATGGTGTACTTTCTGAGTATTTTAAGGTTTGTGCGCATAAAAAGAATCAAAAAGAACCAAAGTCAAATGAAGAAAGACAAAAGGATTAATTGGTGCGAACGATGAAGAATGAACCAGATAAAAGTCAAATAGATGAATTTTTAACTGTATTAAAAGAAGGCGATTTTGAAGCTGTGAAACAGCAAGTGGCAAAAAATCCTTCTTTGTTAAAGTTGGAAATTGAGATAAAAAAAGTGGGAAATAAAAAAGGTGAAGCTCGGTTTGATTTGCTTTCAAAAGAAATTGATCCTTTGCATCCGATTGTTGGAAAAATGCCGATTGCTCCTTCTCAATTTAAACAAATCAATATGTTAATGGCCGCAGTTTTGTGGGGACATAAAGACTTGGCGGAATATTTTTTAAAGAAAAAAGTGCCTCAGGAAATAGAAAACGGTTTATCGGCTCTTGAATTGGCGGCTGAGGAAAATAATCAAGAAATGGTTGATCTTTTATTTCAAAAATCATCAGCAGGCGCTGTTCGACGAGCAATTTTTAAAGCCGTTTCAAATAAGAATTTTAAGCTTGCTTTTCATTTGGAAGATAAAAATAAGCCGATTTCTCTTTCATTTTGGGATTTGTTTGTAGAGGGAAGATATGGTTTTTCAGGTATTAAAAAGATTATAACCAGACGGATTTTAAAACAAGGGGTAAGGCTTCAAGATGTTTTAAAAAAATCAGAGAGAAAACTTGTAATTGAAGCGATAAAAAAAGATGATGTTGAGCTTTTAAAATGGCTGAAAGAAAAAGGGATTGATATTTTAAATGCAAACCGGAAAAAGCATCTTTTTGATATGGAGCCACTGTCAGTTGCCGTCATCATGGGTCATGAAAAAACAGCTTCTTTTTTAATTGAGGAGGGAGCCAGTGTGAATAATCGCAATCACTTGGGATTAACACCACTTCATTTGGCAGCTAAATTTAATTTAACAAAAATGGCAAAGTTATTGCTTCAAAACGGGGCTTATGAAGATGTTGTTTCTTGTTCGGTTAATGGGGAAGAGTCTTCATTTAAGAGTGGTTTTTTAGAGAGGACACCTTTAATGACGGCTTCTGTTTTTAGATCAAAAGAGGTTGCAGATATTCTTGTGAACTCAGGGGCTGACATAGATTATCGTAATCGAAAAGGGCAAACGGCATTGATGTTGGCGGTTTTAAACGGGCAAGAAGAAATGGTTGAGTTTTTGATAGAAAAAGGCGCTTCTTTGGAAATCAGGGATAATAATTATGACACGGCTTTGATGCTTGCCAAAAGGGGGAAAAATAAAGAAATTATTTCGATTTTAGACTCTTGTAAAAGCGAAACAATAATACCGATTGTGATTAATAATCAAAAGATTTTATTAAAAAAATCAAAGGAATATGTGAAAGAATAAAAGTAATGAGTTATGAAGATAAATTATTAGACGCCATTAACAAGGGCGAGGATAAAAAAATAAAATATTTGATTGAAAAAAAGGCGGTGGATGTTAATTTTGAAGGTTTTTTTGGCGAAATGCCGATTTTAACGGCGATTGGTGTTGGGTATAATATCCGTCCGTTAAAATTATTGATTGAGATGGGCGCCAAGATAAATACGCAGAATAAGTATGGAAAAAATCCCATTTTTCATTGCATTGATAAAGAAAATTTAGGGGCGTTGGCGCTTTTAATAGAAAAAGGGGCTGTTTTAAACTTTCATCATAAGATAAGTGGCGTGACCCCACTTATTTATGCGATGAAAGAAAATAAAAGCTATTTTATCAATCAGTTGATTAAGTTTGGTGCCGATGTTAATTTGCCGGATAAAAAGGGGGTAACACCGCTTCATTATGCCGTGAAAAATAATCATTTTGAGAATACAAAACTTTTGGTGGAAGCTTATAAAGCCGAGGTGAATAAAGAGGATGGGGAAGGAAAAACGCCACTTTATTATGCCTTTCAAGCAAAAAATTTAGATGTTTTTAACCTTCTTTTGTCGGCCGGGGCAAAAATTCATCTTGACAGCGAAAATAAAAAAGGCGTAGAACAATATTTAGAGGAAGAGCTTTTGAAAGATCCGCTTGTTTTAATGTATCAAAAAGTATTGGAATTGAAGCAAGAAAGGTTTTTAAAGCCCATTCATATTGTTCAACAAGTCATCAAGCGCCGCAATGAAAAAGGCGGACGCTCGAAAGATTGATTTTTTTTAAGGAGATAAAAATGGGACAAATGACTCAAGAAGAATATTATTTACAGGCCGCTCAACGCGGGGATTTCACAACCGTTGAAGCCATGGTGCGCCAAAAGGAAGTGGATGTTGATGCCAAAGATGAGTTAGGCGTAACAGCATTAATTCGCGCTGCTGAAAGAGGCGATAAGCGCATGACGGAATATTTGTTGGGAATGGGGGCCGATGTGAATCATAAAGCCGTCACCGGTGAAACGGCTCTGTTAAACGCCAGTGAAAATAATCACAGAGATGTGATTGAAGTGTTGCTTGATCGTGGGGCAAATATCAATCAAGCCGATAATCATGGGAAAACACCGTTAATGGTTGCGGTTTTAAGAAATAATTTGGTGTTGGCCAATCGCTTTTTAAATGAAGGTGCCGATAAAGATCAAGCCAATGTTTGGGGCGAAACACCATTGATGCGCGCTGTTCAAAATCAAAGTAAAGTTATCACAAATGCTTTGCTTGAAAAGGGTGCTGATGTGAATAAAGCTGATCATAAAGGGCAAACGCCGATGATGCTTGCTGTTTTGAATAAAGATTTGAGCTTGGTTGCTTCTTTAAACAGATCTGGGGCTGATGTGAACCTTGCAGATAAAGAAGGCAAAACAGCTTTGATGTTGGCTTATGAAAGAAATGATGCAAAAATGGTTGATTTATTGGTCAATGTATTGGAAGCAAAAACAAAACCGGTTGCCCAAAAAGTGGGTGGCGATTTGGAGAAATCTCCGCTTTATGTGATGTATAAAATGTTAAATCCAAAAGAAAGATTGAAATTTTAAGTTTTTCTTTTTAAGAGAAAAGAGCTTCTTTTTTAGAGGCTCTTTTTTTATATTTTTTATATTGTGTAAAAATAAATTGACAAAATAATAAAGGTGTGATAAAATGCTCCAGTTTTTAATTTTAAGGAGGATATAATGTTATTAAGTGAAAAAAAAGATTATTATACATATTATGTGGAGCAGTTGGGGTTATCTGCCTCAGCGGATGTTTTGAAAACAGAAGGGTTTGTTCCAGCTATTAAAGAGTTGATTTCTGAAGGAATTGATATTAATTCAAAAGATAATAAGGGAAATACGTTGCTTCACTATGTTGTTTCAAATGAAGCAGTGCGCGCTCTTTCGGAAGAGGGCAGAAAATCCGGTGATTATACGCATGTTTTAGATGTTCCTTTTATGATTGCCACCTATCAAAAGAAATTGAATCCTTTTGTGATGGATAGTAACGGGATGACACCTTCTTGTTTGGCTGCTTATTATGGAAATATGAAGGATCATGCAATGTTGATGTCTTTGGAATCAAGCGTGAACCATCGCCGAACGATTATTGGTCTTTATGCTTTATCAGAAGTGATGACATCGGCTGAATATGTCAGCAGTTCAAGAGATAGAATGTGGATGGGGAATGAGCAAAGCGCCGAATTTAATACGGCCAGATCCGTTTTGAGGAATTTAAAACGCATTGCAGAAGGTAAAGCCAAAGAAATGGACTAAGTTTTAAACGTAAAAGCAAATTTTTTAAAATTGCAACGAACGGATACAAAATAAAAAGGCGGATGAAAAGTCCGCCCTTTTTTTTATATCGATGACATCATTTTTTTTTTGCGTAAAAGATAACATTTTGAGGGGCCTTTGGCAAAAGGGGCGTGCGGTTGAGTATCAAAATGGATGGGGGGCGGTTGTGCGCGGGGGCGTGTGGTTTTGTGGAGGGGGAGTTGAAGAGAAAAAAATGGCTTGCAAAGAAAAAAAAGATATGATAGCCTATTGAAGGATAAACCAAAGAAGCGGTTTATCTGGGGCGTAGAAACCCCATATCACAGAAGTCGAATGACTGCGACTTTAAATATTATGTCGGCTCCGGCCATGGACGGATGTCGACGAATAAGGCCTCGCCAAATAAGTCGAGCCGTTTTCTGTGATACGGTTTTCTAACGTCCGCCCACCTTTTAAATAGGTGGGTTTTGTTATGGGATAACAAAATATAATGGGGGATGTTTGAATATGAAAAAAATCATACTAATATTGGGATTAATGGCGTTATCCGGATGTTGCACAGA